>NZ_VMQS01000134.1 GCF_007625055.1 Halomonas sp. | reverse complement strand
CACCTGATGCTTGAAGATAAGCCGCAAGATGCCCTTACCGTCAGCCAGCTGAATCAGCGGGCGCGTCAATCCCTTGAGCAGGGGATTGGCGAGGTGTGGGTGGAAGGTGAGCTTTCCAATGTCTCCCGGCCTGCGTCGGGGCATCTTTATTTTACCCTGAAAGACGATGGTGCCCAGGTACGTTGCGCGCTGTTTCGCCAGCGGGCACGTTTTGTGTCGGCGCCGATGCGCGACGGTGATCAGGTCAGGCTGCGTGGGCGGGTCTCGCTGTTCGAGCCACGCGGTGATTACCAGCTGCTGGTAGACGCCGTGCAGGCCACCGGGCTCGGCGAGCTGCTGGCGGCTTTTGAGCGCCTGAAGACCCAGCTCAGCGCTGAAGGCGTGTTTGCCAATGCCCGCCCCCTGCCCTTCCCCCCGCGCCGACTGCTGCTTGTCACCTCGCCCAGCGGCGCGGCGGTTCGCGATGTACTGGCAGTACTTAACGCCCGCTGGCCGTTGATCGAGGTGAGCATTATTCCCGTGCCCGTTCAGGGCAGCGAGGCGGCTCCGGCATTGATTTCCGCATTGGCCATGCTCAACCGCCAGAACCGGCTCGATCCGCTCAGGGATGCGGTGCTGATCACCCGAGGCGGCGGCAGCCTGGAAGATCTGTGGGCATTCAATAACGAGCATCTGGCCCGGGCGATTTTTCATTCGCGCTTACCGGTAATGTCAGCCGTTGGCCATGAAGTGGATGTCACCCTGGCGGATTTCGCCGCCGATTGCCGGGCGCCCACGCCGTCTGCAGCAGCGGAGCAGCTGGTGCCCGATCAGCAAGTGCTCAAGCGCCAGCTGCTTGACCAGCAGCAGCGCCTGCAGCGCGCCATCACCGCCCGGTTTGAACGCGACAGTCAGCGCCTCGACACCCTGCGCGCCCGATTACGTCATCCCGGCGAACGGCTGGCCCAGCAGCGCCAGCATATCAAGGCGTTGCACCAGCGCCTTGAGCGAGCCATGCAGCAACGCCTGTTCCAGACGCGTGAACGCCTGGAACTGTGGCGCAAACGCCTGGCAGTCGAAGACCTTCAACGCCGCCGTCTGAACGAACAACAGCATCTGGAACGCCTCAACCGACGCCTGCAAAACGCCATGGCCCTGCAGCTGGAAAGGCGCCGGACAAAGCTTTCCAGCGCTGCCCGCGAGCTGAATGCGGTCAGCCCGCTGGCGGTACTCGGGCGCGGCTATGCCATTGCCCAGGATGAACACGGCCAGATTGTGCGCCGCGCCGCCGATACCTCCCCCGGCCAGAAGCTCAAACTGCGGCTGGGTGAAGGCAGGCTCAGCGTTGAGGTCAAACGGCGCTTTACTCAGGGTAAATAGCAGTTAGCCGCCGAGGGTGAAGGCCAGTTTTCCCGCATGGGCAGACGCTGCGTTGGCAGGTGCGGCGTTGGGGCGATCATGGATTTGCCAAGCAACCCCATCCGCTTCAATGCGCATCACCGCCGTCGCCAGGGTGTTTTCCTGATCCGGGTCGTCGGCGGCAAGGCGCAG
>NZ_VMQS01000067.1 GCF_007625055.1 Halomonas sp. | reverse complement strand
GCTGTGCCAAAAGGGCCCTGTCCCTTCGGGTTGCGCACCAAAGAACGCCATGCGGCGTTGCGCCACTCGGTAAGGGCGCCACCATTGCCGTCGTGTCGCGCCTTACCTGACGCCCTTTGGCGCAGCAACGCGGTTCGCGATGAACCGTCAACAGACCCTAGGCGCCCGGCGGCTCCCGAATGGAAAACATTTCCGCAAACGCGACAGCCAGACGGCTGCCGCGTTATCCTGTGTCCATTGCGCTGCCCGTGAAAGAGGCTGATACCTCTTTGGACAGCAGCGCCGAGGGAACACCCTAAAGGAGACAGCGGAGTGAATGAGGTAAAGCGCAGAACCGCCGGACGACCCGCCAGCAATAACAAGGTCAGCGGTGGCCATAGTCAGTCATTGGTGCGTGGCCTGACACTTCTGGAATACCTGTCGTTAAGCCCGCGTGGGCTGGCGCTTTCTGAACTGGCGGAAATGGCCGAGCTGGCGCCCTCTACCACCCATCGGCTGCTACAGGCGTTGCAAAGCCAGGGGTTTGTCAGCCAGGAAAATGAGCAGGGTCTATGGCGGATTGACGTCAAGACGTTCCGTATCGGCAACAGCTTTCTGGAAGCCCGGGATTTTGTTGCCACCAGCCGCCCCTATCTGCGCCGCCTGACCCATGAAAGCGGGGAAACCGCGAATCTCGGCATCCGTGATGGCAGCGCCGCCGTGTTTCTCGCCCAACATGAATCCCCGCAGATGATGCGCATGATTACCCGGCTGGGCTCGCGGGCGCCACTGCACGCTTCCGGGGTCGGCAAGGCACTGCTGGCCTGGATGGCCGATGATGAGCGCAATCAGTTGTTGGCGCGTCACGAGTTGACACCGGTCACGGCCAATACACTGGCGACCCCAAGGGCTCTGGCGCAGGAAATGGCCAGCATCCGCCGTGAGGGGTTTGCCTGTGACCGTGAAGAGCATGCCATTGGCCTGCACTGCGTCGCGGCCTGTATCCATGATCAGCACGGGCACCCGCTGGCGGCCATCTCGGTGTCCGGGCCGGTGGCGCGTATTCCGGATACCCGTCTGGCTGAGCTGGGCCAGCTGGTAAGCTCAACGGCGGCCGAGGTGACCGCCCAGCTGGGTGGCCATCTTCCGGCAACCTGGTAACGATAGCGTGCATGCTGCCGTCAAACGCATAGCATTGGCATGCTGAGCCTGTTTCTGGTGGCCCTGGCAGGTGCCACTCTGCTGCCCGGTGGGTCGGAAATCTGGCTGGCGCGGCTGTGGTGTCTGGGGGAGCCGATTGTCTGGCTGTGGGTGGTGGCGACATCGGGGAACACCTTGGGCAGCCTGACGAATGTCTGGTTGGGCCGCTACGCTCGGCGCTTTCAGCATCGGCACTGGTTTCCGGCCACCCCCGAAGGCCTGGCCAGGGCAGAGCGCTGGTATCATCGGCTGGGTGAGGTCAGCTTGCTGCTTTCCTGGCTGCCAGTCGTCGGTGACCCCTTGACAGTGCTGGCCGGTGTTTTCCGCCTGCCCTGGTGGCGAGCGGTTTTGTGGATAATGATTGCCAAGGGGGGCCGCTATGCCCTGGTACTGCTTTTGGCGCATCACTGGCTAGCGCCACTTTGCTGAGGAATTTGGCCATCGGGTATGCAAATGTCACATAAGAGCGTGTTAATCTAAACTGTAAAATTTAATCACACATTACAATCACCCATGAGGTAGCTCAGTGATGCCACTAAGACTTTTGCCCTGGCTAGGCATCTGGCTGTTGATGACCTTCGCTACGCTAACAACACCAGCACTGGCGCAAACAGCAGATAATGCCGCTGAGAACGATCAGGCATCCTACAGTACCCTGGCGGATCTGCTTGAAAACAGGCAGTCACGTCAGGAGCTGATCGATCTACTGCGCAACCAGGCAGCCGGTGTCGGGGATGAGTCGTCATCGGCTGCGCAGGACAGTGATGCCGAGGATGCCTCCATTCCTCGTCAGATTGCTGAAATGACCAGTAAGATCGTCAGTGACGTCGGCGAACAGCTGGAACAGGCACTCTATATCGTTACCGGTCTCTTTACCGGAGAAGGCGGAGGAACCTTCGACTCGTCCGCCTTTATAGACGCCAGTATCAATCTGGGGATGGTGGTGTTGGCGACCTTTATCCTGTTCGTTGTTTTTCGCCAGGTATGCCGTCCCCTTTTCTCAAAGCTCAGTCTCTGGTCTCGGGATGGCTATGGGTTGACACCCGTGCTGCGTCTGATTCTCTGCGTGGCCGTGGCAGCCTTGATTGATGTATTGATCGTGGCCTTTGCCTATGTCGGAGGTAATCTGATTGCTACCTTCGCCATCGGTCAAACGGGCGATCTGTCCACCCGGGCCTCCCTTTTTCTGAATGCCTTCCTGGTGATCGAACTGATCAAGGCCGCTGTGCGGATGCTGTTCTCCTCACGCTATGAGGGGTTGCGTCTACTCCCCGTGCCAGCCAATGAAGCCTCCTACTGGAACCGTTGGCTGGCACGCCTGGTAGGTATGGTGGGCTATGGGCTGATGGTGGCTGTACCCCTGGTCAATTACTACCTGGCACCCACACTGGGTCAGGCACTGGGTACGCTCATCATGGTGTTTGCCTTCATCTATGCGGTGACGGTGATACTCAAAAACCGCGTGCGCCTGCGCGACAGCATCAATGACCTTGCCCGCAGCTCCAGCTTTACCGCCAGTCGTGTCACGTTGCAGCTGTTTGCCCGAACCTGGCATCTGTTTGCGTTGCTCTACTTCCTGATGGTCTTTGTGTTGACCCTGACGCGTCCCGTTGATGCCTTGCCCTTTGTGCTTTTTGCCACGCTGCAGACCCTGGCAGCCGTGGTCGCAGGTATCCTGATATCGTCGTTCCTGACCCAGACTATCGGGCGGCGTATCACGCTTTCCAGCGAGTTGCGTCAGAAACTGCCGCTGCTGGAAAAACGTCTGAACAGCTACGTACCTAACGGACTCCGGGTGCTGCGCAGCATTATCGCCATCCTGGTGATCATGGTGGTGCTGGACGCCTGGGGGGCCTTTGACCTGCCTGCCTGGTATGCCTCGGATAGTGGTACCCGGCTGATCAGCAAACTGATTAATGTCACCTTTATACTTATCCTGTCCATTGGCATCTGGCTGGGCCTTGCCAGCCTGATCGAGCATAAGCTGAACCCGGATACCGGCAGCGGAGAGCCGACAGCACGAGCCAGGACGTTGCTTAGCCTGTTCCGTAACGCCCTGGCAATTGCCGTGGTCACCTTGACCGGCATGATCGTGCTGTCGGAAATCGGTATTAACATCGGTCCCTTGATCGCCGGTGCCGGTGTGTTGGGTCTCGCCATCGGTTTCGGTGCCCAGAAGCTGGTGCAGGATGTGATCACTGGCATCTTCATTCAGGTGGAAAACGCCATGAATGCTGGCGACGTGGTGACCGTGGGCGGCATTACCGGCACGGCAGAAAAACTCAGCATTCGTTCAGTGGGTATTCGTGACCTTTCCGGTACCTATCACATCGTGCCATTTTCCAGTGTGGATACCGTCTCCAACTACATGCGTGATTACGGTAACCATCTTGGTGAGTACAGCATTGCCTATCGTGAAAGCATCGATGAAGCGGTGGAGCAGCTGCACCTGGCCTTTGAGGATCTGAAAGCCAGCGAAGAACACGGCTTCAAACTGCTGGCACCCCTGGAGGTACCTGGCGTGGTGGCACTGGCCGACAGCTCGGTCAATATACGGGTGGTCATCAAGACAACGCCGGGCGATCAATGGGCGGTAGGGCGCGCCTACAATCGTCTGGTCAAGCTGCGCTTTGATCAGGCCGGCATCGAGATTCCCTTCCCGCACACCACCATGTATTTCGGTGCAGACAAGGCCGGCAAATCTCCCGCGGCGAACATCCGCGTGCTGGACGCCATGCCCGACAAGAAGATTGACGTGCGTCAGGATGATCCAAAACATAGCATCCAGACATCCGTTGACGCGTCGAATGCCAACCCATCAGGAGATGAGGGTTAGTGAGCGTCCAGCGAAAGATGTGGTGATCAACAAGGCCGTCCACAAGACGGCCTTGTTGGTTAACGCCGAGACGGGGTCAGCCAGGATAGTTTTCTGAGTGGCGGCCCTCGAGGTTGATGCATTCGCCGCCATCGACAAACAGGATCTGTCCGACGACAAAGGCATTATCCAGCAGGTAGTGCAAGGCCTGCACCAGATGGTCCGGATGCCCCTGACGATCCGCCGGAATCCCCTCGATACGCCATTGGATGTAATCGCTGGTGCGCTGGGAAGCCGGCAGCACCACCCCGGGGGCAATCCCGTTGACCCGCAGGCGTGGGGAAAACTCCAGCGCTGCCATGCGGGTCATGTCGGCCAGGCTCTTCTTTGACAGCAGATAGGCCGCATACGGATACTGGTGATAGGTCACCTTGTTATCGATGATATTGACCACCCGGCCCTCGTCGACCGCATCAGCAAAATGGCGGGTCAGCAGTAGCGGGGTAAACATATTGACGCGAAACTGGGTTTCCAGCATGGCCATGTCTGTCTGGGCAATGGGGGCCGGCTCATAGGCGGACGCGCTGTTGACCAGCACGCCCAGATGAGGAAAGCAGGCCTTGACGCGGCGCACAAGCTCGCCCAGATCATCCTCAGCGGCATTGCTTAGAAAGTTACAGCTGAAGATCTCGCAGGCACGGCCGGATTCGCGGATAACCTTTGCCGCCTCTTCTGCTTCCTGGCGGGAGCTATTGACGTGCAAGGCAATATCGTAGCCAGCCGATGCCAAGGCTTCAGCAAAGTGGCGGCCAAGGCGGGTGGCGCCGCCGGTAATCAGTGCTGCCTGAGCGCTCATCGTGGTGTCCTCGTTGGTAAAAAAATGCATTTGAAAGTGGCTCATACTGTCAGCGTGAGGCAAGCGTTTGTCAATAAGTTGTACAGCACTTGCACAAAAAGCAGGAACCGTTAGGCTAATATTCTTTTCAATCTTCGAGGATGTTGATCATGTCGCAAGCGCCCGCACAGGCCAACCCCGACCGGCACGAATGCGTCATCTCGATCGGGTCCAATATTGACCCCGACTATCACTTTGCCCAGGTCATCAAGATACTGGAGACAGAATGCGATCTGCTGGCACGTACCCAGCCGATCCGTACCACACCCGTGGGTTTCCAGGCTCAGCCGGATTTCCTCAACAGTGCCGTGCTGGTCGCGACCTCGCTTGAACGATCCGACTTCAAGGCGTACCTGAAAGAGGTGGAAGATCGATTGGGGAGAGTGCGTGGGCCGATCAAATCCGGCCCGCGGACCATGGATCTGGATATCGTGGCCTGGGACGGCAAGGTCGTGGATGAGGGCTACCCTCAGCATGACTATGTGCGCGAGCCCGTTGATGATCTGCTGGCACAGGCCGGGCGTAAACTGCTTGATGCATGAAGGCAAGAAGGCTCACCCCACAGCGGCTGTGGGGTGAGCGGGCAGGTACGTTGATCAGTCGATAATGCCCTGTTCACGCGCCATGGCGTAGGCCGCTTGAGGGCCCTTCCACAGCGAGGGCAGAATGATCAGTGATACCGGAATGGCGGTAATCACGATGAACTGCTGGAGGACGCCAATCTGCCCTGCGCCCATGTACAGCAGGATGGCCGCCATCAGCGCCATGGCAATCCCCCAGAAGGCACGCAATATTCCGTTGGGCCGGTCATGGCCTGCACTGACCATGGCAATCGCGTAGCTCATGGAATCGCCGGTGGTGGCCACGAATATGGTGGTCAACAGCAGGATGGCCAGGGCCATCAGGGTACCGCCGGGCAGCGCCTGGGCGACGGTCAGCGTGGCGACATCAAACTGGAAGTTGTTGAGCGCTTCCGTCAGGTCAATCACCCCCGTCAGCTGGTAATAGATGCCCGAGCCGCCCAGCAGGGTGAACCACACGGTGGTGGCAATCGGGGCCAGAACCGCGACGGCCAGAATCATCTCGCGCACTGAGCGGCCACGGGAAATGCGTGCCACAAAGATGGCCATCAGGGGCGCATAGCCGATAAACCAGGCAAAGAAGAAGACCGTCCACCACTTCATCCACCAGGCCGGCGCCGTATCTGCCGTCATGGTGGCCATGTTGAAGAACTCGCTCACGTAGGCGCCCATGCTGGCGGCATAGGTGTTCACCAGGAAGAGCGTCGGGCCAAAGATGACAATCACGGCGCCAATCGCCAGGGCCAGAAACACGTTAAAGCGGCTGAGCATCTGAATGCCCCTGTGAACCCCACTCAGTGACGATGCCACATAGACGCTGGCCAGCAGCGCCAGGATGATCAGCTGGCCGATATAACCCTCCGGCAGCCCAAACAGCTCATGCAGGCCGAAACTGACCTGGGTGGCCAGAAAGCCAATCGGCCCTACGGTGCCGGCGACCAGAGCAATCACACAGCAGGCATCGACAATGCCGCCCAGTGGGCCCTGCATCAACTGCTTGCCGAACACCGGAAAAAGCAGGGTGCGCGGCTGCAGCGGCTGGCCCTTGACATAGTGGGCATGGGCCAGCACCACGGCGGTCAGCGAGCCCAGCACCGCCCAGGCCAGAAAGCCCCAGTGCATGAAGGACTGGGCCAGGGCACCGCTGACCGCTTCCGCCGTACCGGCTTCAGTATCAAAGGCCGGCGGGGTGACCACAAAGTGATAGACCGGCTCGCCCGCGGCGAAGAAGACGCCACCGCCGGCCAGCAGGGTACACAGAATGATGGAGAGCCATTTGAAGGTGCTCATTTCCGGCGTATCAAGGTTGCCGATCTTGGCTTTGGCAGCGGGCGTGAGGGCCAGGCCGATGGCGATAAAGAAGGTCGCGATCAGCAATAGCTGGAAGTAGGTGCCCAGGGTCAGCGCTGTCCAGGCAAAGCCCGAACTGATGCTGTCAGCCACCAGGTCGATATCAAACAGCGACATCAGCAGAAAGGCGATAATAAAGCCAACGCTGAGTATCAGGACAACAGGATCACCCAGGGCGCGGAGGCCACCAGGTTGAGGAGGTTCGTTCGGGGAGTGAGGCATCAAGGCCACCGTTTATGTTGGTTTGTTTAAAGCAGGGGAGTGGTAAGCGACAAGGCTTCAGGAGGGTCTTGAAAAAGACCAAAGAGCGGATAACGGCCAGGCTGGCGTGCTTCAGCCTTTAAAAACGTCAACAATAAGACGTGTAAAAAAAAGCGCCATTCATTGAATGGCGCGGATTTCGGGCATGATAATAACAAGTGGTTAGACGTAAGTCGAGCCATACAGCGGCAACGTCAGGGCAATGTCAGGGGAGCAGGCAATGAATCTGGTATTTCTGGGTACCTCGGCGGGGGTTCCTACCAAGGCAAGGAACGTGTCCGGGCTCGCCCTGCGGGAAAGCCAGGGTAAAGGGTGGTATCTGGTGGATTGCGGTGAGGGCACCCAGCATCAGGTTCTGCGCACCAAACTGTCGCTCACCTCATTGAAAGCCATTTTTATCAGCCACATCCACGGCGACCACTGCTATGGGCTGCCCGGCCTGCTGGCCAGTGCGGCCATGCACAGCCGGCAGGCGCCGCTGACCATCGTGGCCCCTGCGGCTATCAGAGCGTGGCTGGAAGCCACCTTCGAACAGACCCAGCTGGGGCTGCCTTTTGCCCTGGAATTCATCAGCTGCGACCCGCTGCCCGCCGTCGAATTCGGGCAAATCACCGTAGCCACCGCCCGGTTGTCACACCGGGTGCCCAGCTACGCCTACAGTTTTACAGAGAAGCACCCCGAGGCGGTGCTGAATGTCGAAAAGCTGCGCCAGAAGGGGGTGCCAAGAGGCCCTTTATGGGGCCAGCTGAAGCAGGGGATGGATATCGAGGTGGCAGGTGAACGCCTGACAAGCGATGCGTTTCTGACACCCACTCATCCGCCCAGAAAAATTGTGATTGCCGGCGACAATGATCAACCGGCATTGCTGCGTGACGCCTGCCAGGGGGCCCAGGTGCTGGTACACGAAGCCACCTACAGCCAGGCCCTGGCCCATAAAGCCAGTGAGGTGGGGCATAGCGATGCCCGGCGCGTGGCGGCTTTTGCTGAATCCGTGCAGCTGCCACACCTGGTGCTGACCCATTTCAGCCCACGCTATCAGCCTGGCAGCCAGGGGTCGCCTTCCATCGAGGATCTCCGCCGGGAAGCGGCAGGCGCCTATTCAGGGGGGCTGCACCTGGCCCGGGATCTGGCGGAATACCGCCTGGACAAGACAGGCCACCTGGCCGAAATGACTGGCGAATAGGCGTTCAGCGTCAATGGCCTGACCAGCCCATCAGCATGGGTACGTACACCACCAGCAGCAGCACGCCGATCAGCCCGAGAAGGTACGGAATGATTGCCCGGGTGATCTGCTCCAGCGGTAGCCGGGTGACGGAGGAGGCTACGTACAGGTTGATCGCCACCGGCGGGGTAATCATGCCAATAGCCAGCCCCATAACGATGATCAGCCCGAAATGAATCGGGTCAATGCCCAACTGCAGGATCAATGGCAGCAGTACCGGGGTGAGAATGATCAGGGCGCTGGCGGTCTCGATAAACACCCCGGTCAGCAGAATGACCGCAACGATCAACAGCATGATGACGTAAGGGTTTTCTGACAGCGACAGCACCGCCTGGGCAATCGCACCGGGCACCTGCCAGCTGGAAAGCGTCCAGCTCAGCACTGCCGACATGGCAATCACCAGCATGATCACTGACGTAGTGATCGCCGAACGGATCAGCACCTGGTAGACCGCCCTGGGTGTCAGGTCGCGGTAGACAAACAGCGAGACCACCAGGGCGTAGTTGACTGCCACTACCGCCGCCTCTGAGGGTGTAAAAATCCCCGAGAAAATCCCCCCGAGGATAATTACCGGCGTCATCAGCCCCCAGCTGGCATCCTTGAAGGTGCACCAGATTGTTGCCAGCGACAGCGCCGTGCCGTGGGGGTACTGGCGTTTGTAAGCCTGAGTGATGGCAATCACCATCAGCCCCAGCCCCATGGCCACGCCGGGAATAAAGCCGTTCAGGAACAGCTTGGACACCGACTGCTGGGCAATCACGGCATAGATGATCATGGGCACCGAAGGCGGGATCACCACGCCAATGGTGCCGCTGGCGGCAATCAGGCTGGCCGCGGAGGCCGGGTCATAGCCCTTGCGCTTGAGCTCTGGCACCAGGCTGGAGCCTACCGCCGCGGTAGTGGCCGCGCCGGAGCCGGAAATCGCGGCGAAGAACATCCCCGCCATCACCGAAACAATCGACAGCCCGCCGCGCATAAAGCCCACCAGGGCATCGGCAAAGTTGACCAGCTTCTCGCTGACCTTGCCCTGGGCCATCAGGTCACCGGCGAGGATAAACATCGGCACGGCCACCAGCGCAAAGGAGTTGATGCCCTGAAACATCTGCTGGGTCACCACCATCAGCGGCACGCCGGATTGAGACAGTGCATACAGGGTGCTGGCGCCAATCGCAAAGGCAATCGGCACGCCGAGCAGCATAAAAAGGAAAAACAGCCCGAACAGCACCAGCGTCATGGGGTGCCCTCCTTGACCACCCGGGGCTCACCGTGGATCAGGGTTTCGAGCATATCCACCAGGGTGTACCAGGCCATCAGGGCGGCACACACCGGCATGACGGCATAGATATAGGTCATCGAAATGCGCAGCGAGGCGGATTTCTGAAAACTCTGCACCTGCATATAGCGATAACCGATGACGATCAGGCTGACCAGCAAGGCCAGCACCACGGCCAGCGCCACCAGCCGGGCAACCCGCCGCGCCCCCAGAGGCAAGGCATCGACGGCAAAGGTCACGGCGATATGGCGGCCGCGCTGAAAGGCCAGGGTGGCCGCCAGAAAGGTCATCCATATCAGCAGAAAGCGGGCGACTTCCTCCGTCCAGCCCACGGCGGTAAACAGCACCCGGGAGATAATCTGCAGGGTAATCACGCCAATCAACGCCGCCATACACACAAAAACGGCGGGCTGGATGATGGCATCCAGCCCGCGTTCAATGCGTTGCAACAGCGCCAGTAGCGGCTGTGCCTTGGCCATCACTGTGCCAGCGCCTCCTGAATGCGGGGCAGGTAATCACCAAACTGTTCGCCGTATTTTTCATATACCGGTGCGACGGCATCCTGGAAGGCGCCCAGATCCGGCGAATCATTGATCTGCATGCCCGCTTCACGCAGGGCGGCCAGCTGGTCCGCTTCCATCTCGGCATTCATCTGGCGTTCGTGCTCGGCGGCTTCCTGAGCGGCCTCTTCAATAACTGATTGCGCGGCCTCCGGCAGCTGGCTCCATACCGGCATACCCATCACGAAAATCGCCGGCGCATAGGTATGGCGGGACAGCGTCATATGCGCCTGTGTCTCGTTCAGCTCAAAGGAATGAATCACGTTGACCGGGTTTTCCTGGCCATCAATGGTGCCCTGCTGCATGGCGGTCAGCGCTTCTGTCCAGGCCATGGGGATGGCGTTGGCGCCCAGCTCCCGGAAGGTATCGGTGTATACCGGGTTTTCCATCACACGGATACGCAGGCCATCCAGATCAGCCGGCGAGTTAACGGCGCGCTCGCTGTTGGTCAGGTTGCGGAAGCCGCGCTCGGCATAGGCCAGCCCCTTCAGGTTCACCTCGGAAAGCTTGTCGAGCAGCTCCTGGCCAATCGGGCCATCCAGCACCGCATACGCGGCTTCATTGGAAGGGAACAGGAAGGGCAGCTCAAACACCGCCATCTCTTCCACAAAATTGGCTACCGGGCCATTGGTGATCACGCCCATATCCACGGTGCCAATCTGCATGCCTTCCAGCAGGGTGCGCTCATCGCCCAGCGAGGCGTTGGGGTAGATCTCGACATCCACCTTGCCTTCCGTGCGTTCTTCCACCAACTCTTCAAATTTCAGTGCGGCAATATGAAAGCCATCCTGCTCGTTCACCACATGCGCCAGGCGCAGGGTGACCGGCTCCATATCATCAAAGTCAGCCGCGTTGGCGCTGCCAACGATGGCCAGGGAAACAGACAGTGCCAGCGTATTCAGTGCAAATTTTTTCATTATAGGAATCTCATGTTTTTGATAAGGGGTAGACCAGAATCATTCAACACGTCAGAAGCATGCACCAGCGCCCACCAATCTGGCAATACATCGTCAGCACACCGCTGGACACCAACCGCCCGCACAGGTAGCATACGCAACCACTGTGCGCCCGTAGCTCAGTTGGATAGAGTATCGGCCTCCGAAGCCGAGGGTCGCAGGTTCGAATCCTGCCGGGCGCGCCAATTATTTCAAGGGCTTACGTTAATTCGTAGGCCCTTATTTTTTGCTTGTGCCCATATGGTGCCCATTTTGTGCCCTCTTTCGTTTTCTCCCCCGATGCGACCGACATCTTCTGAATGACTTTTGGTTGTTTTGGGGCACCGCATTGGGCACACCATCATCATTAGGTAATGCCCACCCATTC
>NZ_VMQS01000066.1 GCF_007625055.1 Halomonas sp. | reverse complement strand
AGCGTGACCTCCAGTGGTATTGATGCCGGCAATAGCGTCATCACTAATGTACTGCCGGGTGAGGAAGACACCGATGCGGTGAACGTCAGCCAGCTCAAGGATGGCGTGGCTGCCGCATCAACCGAGGTGAAAGCTGGCGATAATATCAACGTCAGCGAGGCTGACGGCGATAACGGTCAGACGATCTACACCGTGGAGACCCAGCGCGACGTGGACTTCGACAGCATTGAAGTCGGCAGCGTCGATATTGACCAGGGCAACGTCGATGAGAATGGCAACACCGTTATCACCGGTATGGGTCGTGGAGATATCAGTGAGAACAGCACCGATGCCGTGAATGGTAGCCAGCTGTGGGATGTGCAGCAGGGCCTGGGAGACATCAACGAATCCCTGACGGGTGGTCGCGACTTCGCGGCTGATGAAGGCGATACGATCAACCGCGAGTTGGACGAAACCCTGACTGTCAGTGGCGACCAGAACATTACCACCAAGACCTCGGAGAGGGGTGTTCAGGTAACGCTCGAACGGGATCTTGATGTGGACAGTGTTAAAACAGGCGGAACGACCATCAACGACGATGGCTTGACCTTTGAAGGTGGTGGCCCCAGCGTGACGCGTGACGGTGTCGATGCAGGTGGCGAGGTGATCACCAATGTGGCGCCCGGCGTAGAAGCAAGTGATGCCGTTAACGTTGGCCAGATGAACGAGCTGGGGCAGCGTTTCCAGAATGAGATCAACAACGTCAATGGCCGTATTGATGACGTTGAGAAAAACGCTAACGCCGGTTCAGCCAGTGCTATTGCAGCAAGCTCTGTGCCTCAGGCATGGCGGTCTGGTGAAAGCATGGTGTCCGTTGGAGCTGGTACCTATGGAGGCGAGTCTGCTGTTGCGGTAGGCGTATCACGTCTTTCGGATAATGGCCGCTGGATTATCCAGGGTAAGGTTACCGGTGATTCGCAGGGCGAATTTGGGGCAGGCGTCGGCGCTGGCTGGCACTGGTAAGGGATAACGGGAGCATATGATGCACACTAATCCAATGTTGAAGGCGGCCCTCGGGGTCGCCAGTATGGCCACAATCCTGGCGTTGGCGGGTTGTGCTAGCCCGCCAAATAACGATCGTGCCGATATTGTTGACGCGGGCGATGGTTGGCCGGCACTGAATGATAAGTGGTACGACGGCGGCAAATTTGTTGAGCCAGATGATATTTTGCGTATCCGCGAAGGCCAGAGTAAGCATCAGGTTCGTCATTTACTTGGCGACCCACACTTCAGTGAAGGCTTCTTCGGTGTTCGAGAGTGGGACTATGTTTTCAATCTTTACACCGATGAAGGTGAAGGAAATGATTATATAACGTGCCAGTACAAAGTCATTTACGATGAAGATATGTCACTTGAAAGCACGCGTTGGCGTGATCAGCAGTGCCCGGTTCTGCTTGCGCCTATTGAAGTAGAGGAGGTGGAAGAAGATAGATTGCTAACGCTGTCAGGTGATGTGCTTTTCGATTTCGACAGTGATGAACTGACGCTGGAAGGCCGTCGTGCCTTGGATCGGGTGGCGGAACAGACGTTGGCTGACTTTGAATTGCCTGGGCTAATGATTGCTGGCTACACAGACCGCTTCGGAAGTGAAAGTTATAATATGCGACTTTCCCAGTCTCGCGCGGATACAGTTGCCGGTTATCTGGCGGGCAAAGGCATCATGGGCGGTAATATAGATACGCTGGGGCGCGGTGAAGCTGACCCGGTGGTGGAATGCTCGGGTGCTCGTGCAACGGCTGCCGTGAGGGAATGCTTACGGCCTAATCGTCGCGTTGAAATTAACGTCACAGAACTGCAGCGCTAGTCTGCAATGAACCAACAGGGTATTTGGCGGTAGATGCTGCCAAATGCCCTGTTTTTATTGGATAGTAAATTAGATTTTAATGATTTACATAAGTTCTTAATTTCAGCTTATCAAACTCTTTTAATAGGATTTTTTTAAGCCTATTCTTGGAAATGAAATCTTCAGGCACTGTTAAACGCTTAACAGGTTGTTAAGCGGCCTGTTTGTTCCGTTCAGTATTTGAAACCTCCAGACGTACTTTAAGGAAAAGTAGCATGAGACTATTGGGCTATCTCGCCATCTTCATTTTGACAGTTGGCGCAGCAGTTGTGCTTTCTGTTTTTAGCATCAATGTATTGGCGGAGCAGGGTGACGGTAAGAGTAGCGCGGATATTGACCAGAGCTCTGTCTGCGTAGCGTCCAGCGATGAGCAAGCGCTGAATTGTCCCGCAGGGGAAATGTTCATGGCCCGCCTGGCGCTGAGTGAGGCTGATGTGGAGAACCCTCTGGTCAGGGATAGACGTCTGCTTAACACCATGGCGCTTTACTGCGATACCAACTATCAGATTCACCAAACCCAGACAGGGGTTTTATGCGTGTTGACTCATGAGCGGATCAACGTGTCTTCAGACGAGGCATCTGCTGAACCTGCTGAATAAAACGGAGCGATTGATCATGAGCAAGGCTCGCAACACACGTCGTAAAAATACGCAATCAGAGACAACTGAAACGCAGTCAACCGTTGAAAGTCAGGGTGATAACAATATGACGGATAATAATCTCGACGAAAATAATATCTCATCACAGAAAGAGGCGGTGGCTGTAGGAGATAGTAACCAGCAGCCAACCGTCACGATTGATGGCAATGAATATGCTCTTGAGAGCCTCGGACAAAAAGGACGTGAGCAGCTACAAAATCTACGTGTTACTGATTATGAATTGCAGCGCTTACAGGACAGGTTAGCCATTACCCGAACAGCGCGTAATACTTATGCGCGTATTCTGGCTGATATAGTTCAGGATATAGAGCCTGCTAAATAATCAGTTTTAGTGCCTCCTGGATATTTTTTATCCAGGGGCAGCCAGGTCCAGACTCTGATGCTATCGGGTAATGCCTGTTAGCATTGTGATATAAGAGCGCTCATCATGATGTTTATCAAACGACCAAAAGCCTTTTTTGTTGTTGCTTTCATGGGGGCTTACGCGGCTCTGTTATCTCCACCTATCCATGCTGACTATAAAAAAGGGATGGAGGAGTATAAGAGCGGTAACTTTGCCTCGGCAGTTCATGAGTGGCGAACGGCTGCTGAGAAAGGAGATGGTGAGTCTCAGTTTGCCCTGGGCACAATGTTTGAGCGCGGCGAAGGGGTCAAGCAGGATTCAGATAAAGCCTACAAATGGTTCCGGCTCGCGGCAGATAACGACTCGGTGGATGCGCAGGTGCACCTTGCTGGCATGTTCATGCGTGAAGAAATTGACGGCAAGGGGCCAGAAGACGCTGTCGAGTGGTTACAGCGCGCGGCGGAAGCTGAAGATGTATCGGCTCAGTTTCAGCTGGGCTTGATATATCTGGAAGGGATGGGCGTGGATGAAGACCCTGAGTTGGCAGCGCGGTGGTTTTCGCTGGCCGCAGAGCAGGGACATGTCCGTGCTCAGAATAATATCGGTAACCTTTACGAGAATGGGCGTGGAGTAGAACAAAGCCTTGAACGGGCTTTTGAATGGTATGAGCGCGCAGCAAAGCAAAATGATCCGTTTGCCCAGAACAACCTGGGGGCTATGTATGCTCGAGGCAGTGGCGTAGAGCGCAATCATGCCTGGGCGGTCTTCTGGTTCGTAAACGCAGCGCAAGGAGGCAATGAACTGGCGTTGGAAAATATCAATATCAGTCGAAAAAATCTTCAAGTGAAAGAAATTGCCGCCAGCAGGGTGAATATTCGTGCTGGCAACAGCACAGCGTATGAGCGTGTGGGGCAGTTGGTGCGTGGCTCCAATGTCTATGTTCTGGGCAGTACTGAAGGGTGGAGTCAGGTGCATTTCGATAGTGAGCAGGGCCCTATGCTGGGCTGGGTTTCCAATACGCTGATTGAGTAGCGACTGGAAACGCTGGGTGATCATTGTATGCGGTTTTTTATATTTAGTTACTTTTAATGTATCATCCGGATGCACGCAAGCGTCCTGTTACATTATTCGTTACGTTGATCACTGAGGCGTTATCATGAAGAATTTTCATCATACTGAAAGGGGTGTTTTTTGCTTCATCTACCTTCAGTGTCTGCAGTATTTCTTCACCAGGCTTTCACTCGTTGCTTTGTTGTTTCTGGTTGCTCCACTGGTAGCTGCTGATGCAGATTCCAATAACACGGAGCCCGGCTTGCTGGGTACCGAATTGAAACTGTCTGATTCAGTTATGTCAGATATAGCCCCTGGCGAGGATCAAGACGCCAGGGTGCATCGGGTAAAGCCTGGAGAAACCCTCTGGGATATCGCAGAACTTTATTTCGATAACCCGGATGATTGGCCGTTTCTCCAACAAATCAACACGATAGAAAATCCAGGAATGCTACAGCCAGGCACCCTGGTTGATATTGACATTCAGGATGCGTTTCCGCTCTCCGTGCTATATCTCAATGGTGATGCCTGGCGCGTGGTGGATGGTCGGCGAGAACCCCTTGAGCAAGGGATCATTGTCGACGAAGGCGATGTTGTTGAAACAGGTAGGGGCGCGTCATTGACGCTGGAAATGAGTGATGGTGCGCGTGCTGTTATCCCTTCCAATTCACTTGTTATGGTTAGCCGCGATGGGGAGCGGGGTATACGCCTCATTCTTGAGCAAGGCGAGGTAGAGTCTCAGGTGCCCTCGAGACAGAACTCTCAGCGTCCCTATACTATTCAAACGACCAGCGGTGTACTGGGTGTGCGTGGCACACGTTTTGCCGTCAGTCATGGCGATGAAGCAATGGTGTCTTCGGTCTATGAGGGGAAGGTTGCGGCAAGGAGCCAGCAAGCTGCACGGCGTGCGCAATTGAATGCCGGGCAGGGAACGCGTATTTCCGACCAGGGTGACATTGAGGTTGTTGGTTTGCTGATGCCCCCGGAATTACTGGATGCAAGGTCCCTGGCAGTCGGAGATCTTGTCGTTTCAGTAGAATCAGTGCCCCAGGCAAGCCGTTACCGGGCACAGCTTGCGCGTGATGCCACGGCCTTGGATGTCATAGCTGAACAGCGCAGCACGTCGCCAGAATTCACCTTTCCATCCCTTCCCTTTGAGGACTACTACCTACGTGTTGCGGCCGTTGATGAGCTGGGGATCGTGGGTGAATATTCCCAGGACCTGATTCAGCATTTTTCAAACGGTGTAAGTGTTGAGCGGCTG
Organism: Halomonas sp.; assembly: GCF_007625055.1. Classification (GTDB taxonomy): domain Bacteria; phylum Pseudomonadota; class Gammaproteobacteria; order Pseudomonadales; family Halomonadaceae; genus Vreelandella. The sequence goes on along the minus strand of NZ_VMQS01000066.1, from coordinate 6,305 downwards.
GATGATGCGTGGCGTTTTGACTGGCAGCGTCAGGAAAATACACCCAGCAGGCTTGAGCTGTCTTTTGACCCGTCCTTTGATCGACCTTTGGTCAGTTATCCGCCTGTCACTACGGGTGAAATCCTACTAAGAAACGTACCCGAGGGCGACGTTTTCTGGCGAGTGGTCTCACTTGATGATGAGGATAACGTTACCCACGTTATCGATAGTGGCGCACTTGATGCGACAGACTAATCACGAGCTGTCAGGAATCGGAGCGACCCGGACGCTTCACCAGCGCTTTGTAAAAAGTTGGTGGGCTATGGTGAGTCTCTTACTGCCTGTTGCTTTTTTGATTCACAGCATGTCGCCTTTGCTGTCGGATAATTACTTTTATGATGCCTGGTTATCACTGCAGTCGTCACCACCGTCCAGTGATATCCTGATTATTGAGATTGACGAACCGAGCCTGCAACGACTGGGGCGCTGGCCCTGGCCACGCGATATTCATGCCCGATTGATTGACAGGCTTGATGCCGCCAACGCCGCAACGGTGGTGATGGATATCCTGCTGGCTGAACCCAGCCGCGAACCGCAACATGATGTGGCACTTGCGAACGCGATGGAAGCGCATGGCAATGTCTATCTGCCGCTTGTTCTGTTGTCAGAGCAGCCACCAGGTGGCCCATATCGGGATATCTTGATGCCCATACCGGCTCTTGAATCCGCAGCGGCCGCTGTGGGGCATATTAATATTCTTCTCGACAATGATGGCGTTGCTCGTCAGGTAATGCTCAAGAAGGCGCGCAGGAACACGCAATGGCGACAGCTGATGGCCAGTGTGACTACACCCTCTGAGGCGTTACCTGACTCAACCCCGGTTCGGATTCCCTACCGTGGATGGCCTGACCATTATCCGTCTGTTTCCTATCATGATGTACTGGAAGGACGTCTGCCAGGATCCTTTCTTGAAGGCCGCACGGTGCTGATAGGCATGACCGCTATCGGTATGGGCGATCGTTATAACATGTCACTGCTTTCCCATGACATGATGCCAGGCGTGGAAGTACATGCACATTTGCTGGATGCCCTGCGTGACGACAAGCTGATCTATCAAGTACAGCCTCTGCTGGGTGCCTCGTTAGCCGGTTTACCCATCATCCTGCTGATGCTGCTTGCCTGGTGGTTGCGTTTCCGGTTCATGTTGGCGGTTGTCGTAGGGCTATCGATAGGAGTGCTATGTGCTTCACTGGCGGCCCTGAACCTGGGTTGGTGGTGGCCACCCTCTGCCAGCCTGATTGCCTTGGCTCTATCGTTTGTAGTGATTATCTGGCGTACTCAGGCCACTTTACTGGCCTGGTTTGAGCATGAGCTAAAGGTGCTGTACAAAGAGCCCCCCATTCTGCCTTACCAGCAATACAGCTTGGCACTGCCTGAGGGAGCCAAACTTTATCAACAGCTGCAATCGCTGGAGTTTGCGCTGGCACGCCTGGTGAACGGTCGGCGTTTTGTGTTTGATGTCATGCATTCGCTGCCGCTTCCGATTTTTATCCTCAATGAAAATGGTGCTGTGCTGCTAGCCAACCTTAAGGCAGTACAATTAGGCAGGGAAACACAAGACAAGCCTATTCAACATATTGAAGCCCTTCCGGACGTAGTCTGCTTTGAGGACGAGCGCGGTTTTTCCAGTTTGTGGCCGCCTATCGCTTTTGATAAAGAGTCGTCGCCATCGATGTTGAGTGGTGGGCTGTGTAAGGATCTGGAGGGTAATACCTATCGAATGGAAATGGGTCGTCTGACAACATCAACGACCACAATGCCGGGTGGTTGGTTGGTGTGGCTGGTGGATCTGACCAGTGAAGTCGAGATTCAAGCTCAGCGTGCCAGCATGCTGAACTTTCTCTCTCATGACATGAAAGCACCGCAGACTCGCGCACTGGCGTTAATTGATGCTCAGCAGGAAAATGGCAATGCCTTACCTGAAGCGAGGTTTTATCGGCAGATCAAACAGAGTCTTAGGCAGAGCCTGTCGATGATCAACGATTTTATCGGTTTGACGCGGGCTCAGTCATTTGACATGAAAAAAGACTTTGTTCTGTTTGAAGACCTGATAATGGAGGTATTCGATCAGGCTCGACCGCTTGCATGTGCCAAGCGGATAACACTCAACAGCGAATTCAATGATGAAGACGGCGCGCCCGTCTTCGGTGATAAAGGCTATCTGGCGCGTGCTGCCTTCAACCTGATAGAAAATGCTATCAAATACGGCCATGAAGATGGCCAGGTTTGGGTGTCTGTGAGAGCAGATAAACACTGGGTAACGCTGGAAGTGACAGACAACGGTCCGGGAATTCACGAGGCAGAGACCGAGCGGATTTTTGATAATTTCCATCGCAGCGAGGGTCCAAGTGGCATCAAAGGCCATGGCCTTGGTCTGGCACTCGTCAAGACAGTGGCGGAGAACCACGGCGGTACGGTTCACTGTTCGAGTGCCCTGGGTAAAGGAAGCCGCTTTGTGCTCAAGCTGCCCTCCGAAGCGCTGGATTAGCCTCGTGATGCTATGCGCAAGACATAAATGCCCCGCTTGCCGCCAGTGCCCTGGCCCATCTCAAATTGCACATCCACATCGCGTAGGGGTAAACCGTACACCCGCTCGGAATGGTCGTCATGATAGGCGGGTCGTGGGTCCTGCTCGAGCACCTGGCAAATCAGTTCACGCAGTGCCTGACCATCATGGCGCATCTGCAAGGCCTTTTCCGCTGCCTCGGAAAAGCGAACGTTCAGAAGGCCAGGCGAGGCAGGCGCGAACCCCGCGCGTGCATTGGTACCGCTATCTGCCCAGGGCAGGTATGGCTTGATGTCTATAACCGGTGTGCCGTCGACAAGATCGGCGCCTTTCAGGTGTAATCGAACCCCTTTGCGGGTATCAATCTGCTCAAGGGCAACCAGCGACAGCCCTAACCGGTTGGGACGGTTGGGGCTTCGGCTGGCAAAGACGCCTACTTTTCTGTTACCCCCCAGACGAGGCGGTCGAACCATGGGCGACCAGCGTTCAGGATTGCGGTGAAAAATAAAGCTGACCCATAGGTGGCTGAAATCCTCCAGGCCACGCACGCACAGCGGGTCATTATAGGGTGAGACAAGTTCAAGCGTGGCGCTGGCGGCGGTAACCAGCCCGGGCTGGCGGGGAACGCCAAACTTGTCCGGGTAATCACTGCTGATAATGCCAATCGGTGTTAAGCTGAAATGTGAAGCTTGCGTCGGGTCAGGCATGGTATGTAATGATCTGATTGCAAAATAAGCTGGCTGAGGGCCCGTCCTGGCAGATGAGCGCTTATCAGTATAAGCTCTTTTTTATTTCGATTGCCTCTGACGGCCAAAAAAACAAACGCCCTGATACTAACTGGAGACGCAAAGATGGCAGACGTGTTGGCTCCGACTTCCGCGACAAACGCCTCTAGGATTGTTTATCGTCAGGCCTTGGTGCGCGATGCCGCTGATCAGGCAGAGGTGTTTTATCATGCGGTAATGCAGGGGGCCGCCAATCACTACACCCTGGCTCAGCGTCGTGCCTGGGCCAATGTGCTCCCCCGTGAAGCCAGCGCCTGGGCGGCGCGTCACCTGCTCTATTCAACCTTGGTGGCCACCAGTGATCATCGCTGTGTAGGTTTTATCGAGCTGGACGGGCGCAATGGGCGGGTTGAAACTCTTTATGTCTGGCCATCGTTGTCAGGCCGTGGCATCGGGACAACGCTCTTGATTCATGCCGAACGCCTGCTGCTGGAGGACGGCCATACGGCGATTGAAATCGAAGCCAGTGCAATGCTGGTTGATCGCCTTCAACGCCGCCACTGGCAAAACCTGGGTGAACAGATGGTCGAACGCGGCGGCGAACTGTTAACACGCTACCGCTTACGCAAACAGCTGAATGCAGTCGAAACCTGAGGGTGGATAGTGAGTCGCTGAATTGCGAATCCACCCTACAAGCGCTTGGTGGCTGGCTGCGCGAATCCACCCTGGGGGCAGTGTTTGTCTTACGTTTCCCCATGGATCTCGGTTATCCGCATCGATAGATCAATGGCCTTGATGTCCTTGGTGAGCGCACCGCTGGAAATGCAGTCAACGCCGGTTTCGGCGATGGCTCGTAGCGTGGTGGCATCGACGTTGCCTGAGGCCTCAAGAGTGGCGCGTCCTGCCGTGCGCTCGACCGCTTCGCGAAGTTCCTCCAGCGAGAAATTATCCAGCATGATGGTGTCGGCGCCGGCTTCCAGAGCGGCATCAAGCTCAGCAAAGGTTTCCACTTCAACTTCCAGCGGCAGGTCGCTGGCCAGTTTGCGAGCTTCTTTCACGGCAGCGCCAATGCCCCCACAGGCCGCAATGTGGTTTTCCTTGATCAGAAAGGCATCCCATAGCCCGATGCGGTGGTTATACCCACCGCCACAGGTCACGGCGTACTTCTGTGCCAGGCGCATATTGGGCAGTGTCTTGCGTGTATCAAGCAGGCGTGCCTGCGTGCCGGCGAGTAAATCCACATAGTGCCGGGTGGCGGTGGCCGTGGCGGACAGCGTCTGCAATACATTCAAGGCAGCGCGTTCACCGGTCAGCAGGCTGCGGGCTGGGCCTTCAAGCATCAGAAAGGCCTGATTCGGTTCCAGGTGATCACCGTCAGCCGCCTGCCAGTCCAGCACAATACGTCCATCCAGGCGGCGAAAAATTTCATCGACCCAGGCAACGCCACATAACACTGCAGGCTCGCGGGTAATCACATGGGCCCTGGCCCACTGTGAATCAGGAATCAGCTGTGCCGTCATGTCACCGGGGCCAACATCCTCTGCCAACAGGTGGGCAGCATTGGCGCGGATTTCTTCAGCGAGGGCAGTATAGTAGTGCATGGCGGTGTGAATTCCCTTGGCATTGATGGTCTGCTGACAAGTATAGTGAATCAGGTCCCGAGACGTCATTGTCCTATTTAACAGAATGGAGTCTGCAGTCGATGCTGAAGTTTTCAGATCAAGACTCGCCCCCTATGTCAGCCCGACGCTACGTGCCTTCTCCCAATGCCGATGAGCGCCCCTCGGGTGAGGTATCCCTGATAGTACTGCATGCCATCAGCCTGCCGCCGGGGCAGTTTGGTGGAGATGCCATCGAGGCATTGTTTACCAATCGACTGGATGCCCGGGAACACCCGTATTTTGCCGGCATTGCTCAATTAAGGGTTTCGGCTCATTTTCTGATTCGTCGCGACGGCGAGTGCGTGCAGTTTGTTGAGACAACCCGCCGCGCCTGGCATGCCGGTCGCTCCTGTTGGTGGGATGCGCGCCGTGGTCAATGGCGGCAGGCGCTGAATGATTTTTCTATCGGCATAGAGCTGGAAGGTGACGATGAGACACCTTTCAGACAGGCGCAGTACACGACCCTGGCCAACCTGGTGCACGAGCAGGGTGTCAAACATCCTGCGCTTGATCTGTCACGGATTACCAGCCATGCCAGGGTAGCACCGCTTCGAAAATCTGATCCTGGGCCTGCCTTTGATTGGGCCTACTTTTTCCAATGCCTAGGCAAGATTAAGCCTGGATGAAGCCCCGATTAGAAAAAATATGTAATAAAACGGTAGTTTAACAACGTTAAAAAAAATGATGCTGCACAATGGGTTCTGTAATCTTTTGTTTTTGCTGCAGCGCATTATGCTGTTTTTGGTACAGTTTCGTCTGGATCCATAATTGGCAGTGCGGCGACTTTCCGGTATCTTCTGCTATACGAAAGGGTAATATATTAGTTTATATTGGTAGGTTTACTACATTTTGTTGTTCTGCCTGAATCGCTGGCAAGGGTGCTGGTTCAGGGTCTACATTGAACTGTCAGGTCGGTGTCTTTGTTGCTGAGTCGCCGATTTTAAACACAGATCAGGCCCCATTTTGGTTTGCGGGGCATTTGTCATTTATCGTCATTCGGAGAGACCTCAATGAGTCTGGAGACAAAAGAAGATCTCGATCCGCTCGAAACCCAGGAGTGGTTGGATTCCCTGGAATCGGTGTTGGATCGCGAGGGTGAAGAACGTGCCCGACACCTGATGACTCTCTTGGCGGATCGCATGCGCCGGGATGGTATGAAGGTGCCCTTTTCGGTGACGACTCCGCACCGCAACACCATTCCGGTTCATCGCGAAGCGCCCATGCCGGGTGATCTGTTCATGGAACGGCGCATCCGTTCCATGGTGCGCTATAACGCTATTGCCCAGGTCATTCGCAACAACCGCGCCAAGCCTGGCCTGGGCGGTCACATTGCCAGCTTCATGTCATCGGCAACGCTTTATGATGTCGGTTTCA
>NZ_VMQS01000065.1 GCF_007625055.1 Halomonas sp. | reverse complement strand
ACCATTAACTGAACATTAAAAAATCCGGCCTCCTTCCTTGATACACATCAAACGGCTTATCGGGCATCCCGCTTAACCTGATTGTTAACCAGTTTTTATATTCAGGAGGCCCCATGGATCCCATCCGCCGTTCGCTGCTTGGCCAGCTGGCACGTCTCAGCGCCGGTGCGGCACTGGTTCCGCTGTCCAGCGTGGCCAAGGCCGGTATCAACAGCCAACCACCGCGTCGCGAAGGCGACCCCGACAAACGCTATGGCATGCTGATTGACCTGCGCCAGTGCATTGGCTGCCAGGCCTGTACGGTGTCCTGTCACATTGAAAACGATGCCCCTCTCGGCAAGTTCCGCACCACGGTTGCCCAGTACGAAGTCGCGCATCAGGACAGCGGCGAGCTGGCCACCTTCATGCTGCCGCGCCTGTGCAATCACTGCGAAAACCCACCCTGCGTGCCGGTCTGCCCGGTAGAGGCCACTTATCAGCAGCGCGATGGCATTGTCGTCGTGGATAGCGACCGCTGCGTGGGCTGCGCCTATTGCGTCAACGCCTGCCCCTACGATGCCCGCTTTATCAACGATAAAACCCAGACGGCTGATAAATGCACCTTCTGTGCCCACCGCCTGGAAGCCGGCCTGTTACCGGCCTGCGTGGAAAGCTGCGTGGGCGGCGCGCGCATCATTGGCGACATGCGCAACCCGGACAGCCAGATCAGCCGTATGCTGGAAGAACACAGAAGCGAGCTGATGGTGCTCCAGCCGGAAAAGAACACCTTTCCCCAGGTGTTTTATCTGGGCATGGATGAACGCTTCGTGACCCGCCCGAACGCCGAGCCGGTTGCCCTTGAAGTTCTCGACCCCCAAGGCCAGGAGATGGGTTATGAATTCCACCATTGAGTTACTCGCCCCACGTTACGATATCGCCTGGTACCCCTGGGCGGTGCAGTATTTCTTCATGATCGCGCTTTCCTACGCCAGCCTGTGGTTGGCAGCCCCTGCCCTGGTGCTGGGCAAAACCCGCTGGCTAGCTACCGCACGGCTGGCACTGCTGGCCTGCATCACCACCACGCTGGTGGCACCGGTCGCCCTGCTTGCGGATCTTCATCAGCCGTTACGCTTCTGGCATTTCTACGCCTATGCCAACAGCACTTCGTGGATGTCGATTGGCAGCCTGATCCTGCCGCTTTATGTGGTCAGCGTACTGGCGCTGAGCTGGCTGGCCTGGCGCCCGGCGCTACAGGCAAACCGCGCTGCCACTGGCCTGTCAGGGCTGGTTGCCCGGCTGGCATCTTTTGGCAGCGGCCGCACCCCAAAATGGCTGGTGGCTGCTGTGGGCCTGGCTGCCCTGGTGTTATCCACCGGCATCATGCTCTACACAGGTGCCGAAATTGCCGTCGTCAAGGCGCGGCCGCTGTGGAATACCCTGTGGCTGCCTCCCATGCTGATTGCCACCGGTTTTATCAGTGCAGCGGGTCTGATCTTGGTGCTCAACCGTCTCAGCGGTGTCAAGGATGAAGCCACCAACCGCTGCATGCTCAAAACCCTGCTGGTCAGCGGCGGTGTTGCCGCTTTCATCGCCATCGGCTGGTTGCTCAACGGCTTGCTGGCCGATTCGGGCTCGGTGGCTGCCGCCCTGGCATCCGTGCGCTACAGCAGCGCCTGGCGCAATACCGCCCTATGGGGTGCGATTGCAGGCGTGGTGCTGTTTGCAGCCGTTGTCTGGGCGCTGACCCGGCCAGCGGGTGAGCAGGCAGGCCTGATGGCCTGGGCATGGCTGATCGGCCTGTTCGCCCTGCATATGGGCTGGATGTTCCGCTGGGTGGTGCTCATGGATGTGCAGACCGTCGCCCGGCATAGCGCTGGCTTCCATCACTACGGTATTCCCGCCGGCTCCTCGGGCCTTCTGGGCATTGTCGGCACCTTCGGGCTATGGCTGGCGGCCGTACTGATTATTGATCTCTTCGTTCCCTGGCGTCAGGCGCAGCAGGGAGGGTCTGCCACCTCATCCACTTTCCCTGACAACGCTCAGTCTTCCGCCAACCCCGCCATTCAAGGAGCCCCTCGTCATGGCTAATTCTACCGTCAACCCCTCGCGTCGGCGCTTTCTTAAAGGCGCAGCCGCCGCCGGGGGCGCAGCCACCTTTGGGGTGGGGTACGCTGACCCGCTGCTGAAAATGGCCAAGGGCGCCAGTGGCAGCGCCGGGGAAAAACCCCGGCATGCCATCCATGGCAACTCACTGGCACCTGAGTATCAGGTTGACCTTGCCAGCGGCGAACTGACCCTCAACCCCGATCAGCGTACCGCCTTTACGATCTGCTATGGCTGCACCACCAAGTGCGGCGTTCGGGTACGTATTGATAACACCACCGAGAAGGTTCTCCGCGTCTCCGGCAACCCTTATCACCCGCTTTCTGCGGATCAGCATCTGCCCATGCGCACGCCCGTGGTGGAAGCCTTGCGCAGCGTCAGCGCCTATGGCGACCAGGGCCAGCAGAACCGTTCCACCGCCTGCGCCCGTGGTAACGCCATGATGAGCCAGCTGGATAACCCCTTCCGGATTGACCACTGCCTCAAACGGGTGGGCGGGCGCGGGGAACGCCGCTGGCAGAAGATCTCTTTTGAGCAGCTGATTGAGGAAATCTGCGAGGGGGGTGACCTGTTTGGAGAGGGCCAGATCGAAGGCCTCAGGGCCATTCATGACCATGACACCCTGATTGACGCGGATAACCCGGAATACGGCCCCAAAGCCAACCAGCTGATGGTCATGGAAGCCACCGATTACGGACGCTCTGCCCTGCTCAAGCGGTTTGCCTTCAATGCCTTCGGCACCCGCAACTATGGTCATCATGGGTCCTACTGCGGGCTGGCCTTCCGCATGGGGTCCGGGGCGGTGATGAATGATCTTGGCAAGAATGCCCACGTCAAGCCGGATATCCAGCATGCCGAGTTCATCATGTATATCGGCACTGCGCCCAGCCAGGCCGGCAACCCCTTCAAGCGGCAGGGCCGCCTGATTGCCCAGGCCCGCGCTGAAGGAACACTGGACTACGTGGTGATTGACCCTGGCCTGAATGCCTCAGTGTCCCACGCGGCGGATCACAATCGCTGGGTGCCCATCCAGCCGGGCAGCGACAGCGCCTTTGGCATGGCTATAATCCAGTGGCTGCTGCATAACGATGGCTACAACCGGGCGTTTCTCGAACTGCCCGGCAAGGCCGCCGCCGATGCGGCAGGTGAAGCGACCCATTCCAATGCCACCCACCTGGTGATTGATACCCCGGAACACCCGCGCTTCGGGCATTTTCTGCGTGCCAGTGACCTCGGGCGTGCCGAGGCGGGCAGCGAGTCCGATGTGCCCATGGTGATCGCGGATGCCGACCTGATCGAGGCTGAAAGCGTCATGACCGCTGAGCTGTTTGTGGATCAGGCCGTCACCCTGGCCGATGGCAGTAACGTTCGGGTCAAGAGCAGCCTGACCCTGCTGCGTGAGGCCGCGGATGAATATGATCTGGCCACCTATGCCCGCCACTGCGGGATTGGCGCAGATACCATTACCGAACTGGCCCAGCGCTTTGCCCGGCATGGGCGCCGTGCGGCGGTCAACTGCCACGGTGGCATGATGTCCGGCAATGGCTTCTACGCGGCGTTCAGCGTGCAGATGCTTAACCTCCTGGCGGGTAACTACAACATGAAGGGCGGCAGCGCCGTCGGCGGTGGCACCTTTAATGGCACCGGCCAGGGCCCACGCTATGACCTGGCCAACTTCCCCGGCAAGCGGGGCCCCCAGGGCGTCTTTCTGTCGCGCTCGCGCTTTCCCTATGAAAAATCATCGGAATATCAACGCAAGGTGGCCGCGGGTGAGAACCCTTATCCGGCCAAGGCGCCCTGGCGCTCCTTTGCACCCCCGACCCTCACCGAGCACCTGCCATCGGCGCTGGATGGCTACCCCTACCCGATCAAGGCGCTGATTGGCTGCATGGCCAACCCCATCTATGGTCAGGCCGGCCTTGAAACCCTGATTGCCGACAAGCTCAAGGACCCCAAACGTCTGGGGCTTTTTGTGGCGGTCGATGGGTTTATCAACGAGACCAATCGCTACGCAGACTACATCGTTCCCGATTCCGTGATGTATGAAGTCTGGGGCTTCTCGGGTGCCTGGAAAGGCGCTCTGGGCAAGATGACCACCGCCTGCTGGCCAGTGGTTGAACCGCGCCAGCAAAAATCGGCCGAGGGCGAGCCGGTATCCCTGGACAGCTTTTTCATTGCCGTGGCCAAGCGTCTGGGGCTGGCCGGCTTTGGCGATCATGCCATTCCCGATGCCGATGGCAACCTGCATCCACTCAACCGGGCAGAAGACTATTACCTGCGCGCGGCGGCCAACATTGCCTTTCAGAACGAGCCACTCCCCGCAGCTGACGACGCCGATATCGCCCACAGCGGCATTGCGCCCCTGCTGAGCAGGGTCGAACGCACCCTGACGCCGGAAGAGCGCGGCCCGGTGGCCTACCTCTATGCGCGAGGCGGTCGCTTTGAAGACTTCAGCGACCACTTCAAGGGCGAGCGGTTAACCAGCGCCTGGCGCAGAACCCTGTGCATCTACAACGAAACCGTGGGCACCAGTATTGACACTACCAGCGGCGAGCATAACAGCGGGGTTCCCCGCCACAGCCTGCCGCTGATGGCCGACAAGACGCCCATGCGTGAGGTATTCAACGAGCAGGACTGGCCGCTGCTGGCGTTCTCGTTCAAATCCAACCTGATGAATTCCTACGCGATTGGCAACGAACGGCTGCGCATGATCAAGCCCTACAACCCGGTCCAGATGCATCGCCAGGACGCCGAACGCTTTGGCATCCAGCACGGTGACACCATCCGGATCGAAAGCCCGGGGGGCCAAGTGGTCGGTCTGGCACTGGTCAGCGAGAGCGTCATGCCCGGTTCACTGGGCATCGAGCACGGTTATGGCCACCGCGACCTGGGCGCCATTCCCCATGAGATTGATGGCCAGTCCCAGCCGGATATGCCCTGGATGCGGGCAGGCATCAATATCAATGACCTGGGGTTCAAGGACCCCACCCGCCATGTGGACGGCACCTGGCTGGAACCGATCAGCGGCGCCAGCGTGCGTCAGGGGCTACCGGTCAAGGTCAGCCGCGCCTGAATGACGCTCTCTCCTGAACGCCCTCACCCTGTGGGGGCGTTTTCTTTCATACGCTTTCAAAACGCTGTAACCACACCACCGAGTGCCATGACGATGACCACCGCCCAGGCCGGGAGTTTCCAGACGCTCAACAGCAGAAAGCCGCTCAGCGCCAGGGCAAATTCATAGGGCCCGATAATCGCACTGGTCCACACCGGGTGATACAGCGCCGCCGCCAGAATCCCCACCACAGCCGCATTGGCACCGCGCATCAGCGCCTGGGCCCCCTGCCATTGGCGAAAGCTATTCCAGAACGGCAGTATGCCCACCAGCAACAGCACCCCCGGCACGAAGATGGCCAGCAGGGCCAGCAGCGCGCCCACCAGGGGGTTAATGTCGGGCAATAAGGCGCCCAGGTAGGCGGCAAAGGTAAACAGCGGCCCGGGTACCGCCTGGGCGGCGCCATAGCCGGTCAGAAAGTCATCGGCACTCACCCAGCCTGACTGCACCACTTGCGCTTCCAGCAGCGGCAACACCACATGGCCACCGCCGAACACCAGGGCGCCCGAACGGTAGAAGCCGTCCGCCACTGCCAGCCAGGCGGCACTACCGGCCGCCAGTGGCAGAAGACCCAGCAAGGCAATGAACAGCCCCAGTGCGATCAGGCCGCTACGCCGTGAAAGCGCAAACGCCAGAGGCTCGCTCAAGGGGGTAGTCGCCTGGCGGCATAACAGCCACCCCGCCAGGCTGCCGATCAGGATGGCACCTATCTGGCCCAGCGGGCCGTTAATCAGCAGCACCGCAAACACGCCTGCCAGCGCGATGCCCGCCCGGGTTTTATCCGGGCACAGGTGTCTGGCCATTCCCCATACCGCATGGGCCACAATGGCCACCGCGGTTATTTTCAGGCCGCTTACCAGCCCCTGGGCGAGAGGCCCCTCGACGTGGGCAGCGCCAAGAGCAAACACCACCAGCAAAAGAGCCGAAGGCAGGGTAAAGGCCAGCCAGGCCAGCGCTGCGCCCCAGGGGCCGGCGCGCATCAGGCCCAGCGCAACACCCACCTGGCTGCTGGCAGGCCCGGGCAGAAACTGGCACAGCGCCACCAGGTCGGCGTAGGCGGTGTCATTCAGCCATTGGCGACGCGTTACAAACTCATGGCGAAAATAGCCCAGGTGCGCCACAGGCCCACCAAAGGCGCTCAGCCCCAGGCGCAGGAACGCCCAGAACACCTCTTGCCTGCGGCCGCCCTGAGCGGCAGCGGCCTTGTTGGCGCTGTGGGTGGCTTCCGCCCTGCGATCGTCCATTCTGCCCCCGCCATTTAATGGGTTAACGCATCATCCTAGCGAGAAAATCTGACGTTAACATGACATCATATCGCTATCACACAAGCGGCCAGGCTGACATAGCAGGAACGGAGTTGCCCTATCCGGGCTTTTCACGTAAGTTCCCGACAGTTTTCTGATACCGATAACCCTAGGCTTTCATGGAAAAAGTTACGGCAGGCTATACCTCACAGGGCATCAGACAGATAGCAGCCCTGGCTGCTTTTCTGCCTGAGGTTTCGCGTTTCCAACGCCTTGTGCCGTTCACTTCCAAGCCCGATGTGGTGATTGGCTGGGGGCTGAAGCCCACCAGCCAGCGCGCTCGCCAGTACGCGCAGCGCCACCGGCTGCCCTACCTGGCCCTTGAAGATGGTTTCCTGCGCTCTCTGGGCCTGGGGTCACAGGGCTATCAGCCGGTGAGTATGGTGGTGGATCAGCGCGGCATCTATTACGATGCCTCGCGGCCCTCGGACCTTGAAATGCTGCTGAATCACGCCGACTTCCCGGGCGAGGAACTCGAACGCGCCGCGCGCTGCATCCAGCTGCTGGGGCGGCATCGCCTGTCCAAGTATAACCATGCCCCGGATCATCCGCTGGAACTGCCCGACAGAGCGCATGTGCTGGTAGTCGACCAGACAGCCGGCGATGCCTCCATTGCCTACGGCCAAGCCAATGCCGAAAGCTTCACTGCCATGCTGGAGGCCGCTCTGGCTGAGCACCCGGATGCGGATATCCTGATCAAGGTGCACCCGGATGTGATTGCCGGCAAGAAACGCGGCCACTTCAGTCGCGCCTTTGATCACCCTCGCTGCCGGGTGGTGGGCGATGACCTCAACCCCTGGGCACTGTTCGATTGTGTCGAACATGTCTACGTGGTCACCAGTCAGCTGGGCTTTGAAGCCCTGCTGGCCGGCAAACAGGTACACTGCTTTGGCCAGCCCTTCTATGCCGGCTGGGGGTTGACCCATGACGCGCTTGACTGCCCGCGCCGCCATCGCCAGCGCCGCCTGACAGAGGTCTTTGCGGGCGCCTATCTGCGCTATACCCGCTACGCCAACCCTTACACCCGTGAAGCCTCAAGCCTGGAGGCGTGTATTGACCTGATTGCTGACCAACGCCGCCAGCAGGAACGTTATCGCGGCGAGTGGCTGGCCTGCGGCTTCTCTGGGTGGAAAAAGCGCTTTATCGGTGACTTTCTCGGCGATCAGGCCCGTATCAGCTATCACGCGGAACTGCCTGATAGTGCAACATCGGCGGGCGCTGGCCACTCAAGGCGGGTGCTGACCTGGGCCAGCGGTCTCAAGACAGCCGCGACGGGCACAACATCAGAGCTTTGGAAGATGGAGGACGGTTTTGTCCGCTCGGTGGGGCTGGGCGTTGATCTGACCCAACCGCTTTCCCTGGTGATCGACCACAGCGGCATCTACTACGATGCCCGCCAGCCCAGTGATCTGGAGCAGATTCTCAACCAGCATGACTTTGATCAACACCTGTGTGAGCGCGCCGCGCGAATACGCCAGCGGCTGGTGGCACTCAAGTTATCCAAATACAATATCCGGGGCGAACAGCCCCTGGATTTCCCGGCTGACCGACGTATTGTATTAGTCCCCGGCCAGGTAGAAAGCGACGCCTCCATCGCCTGTGGCTCGCCACAGATTCAGACCAATGCGGCCCTGCTGGCCGCGGTTCGCCAGGCAGAACCCGACGCCCTGATTGTCTACAAGGCCCACCCGGATGTTCTTGGCGGTGCACGGCTGGGTCAGCTTCCGGCATCGGCCAGCCGCGATTATGACAGGGATGTCAGCCACTGCGATATCAGCGCCCTGCTCGAGCGCGTGGACGCCGTACACACCATGAGCTCACTGACCGGCTTTGAAGCGCTGCTGCGGGGCAAGCAAGTAGTCACCCACGGGCTGCCTTTCTATGCCGGCTGGGGGCTGACCCGGGATACGCTGGCCTGCCCACGCCGCCAGCGTCAACTGTCGCTGGATGCCCTGCTGGCGGGCACCCTGATCGTCTATCCCGGCTACGCGGACCCGACGACCCATCAGCTGTGCCATATCGAAACGGTGATCACCCTGCTCGAGCAGGCCCGCCGGCGGCCCAGGGCGCTGACCTGGAAGCAGCAACTGTATCGCCATTACCGCAACCTACTGATAGGAAGACACTAGCTTGAAACCCCAAAAACGTGCCTTTCTTTTTCTGCAAGGTGTCTGCTCGCCGTTTTACCCCCGCCTGGCAAGGCGCCTGAGCGACGACGGCCACCGGGTCGTCAAGGTCAACTTCAATGCGGGGGATCTGCTCTACTGGCAGCATACCCACAGTGAAAACCACCTGTTTCGCGGCCGGCTGGAGGAACTCGACGACTATATTCAGGATCTGTGGCAGCGCTACGCGATTACCGACCAGGTACTCTTTGGTGACCGTCGGCCCATCCATCGCCCGGCGGTGGATAATGCCGCCGCCGCCGGGGTGCGCACCCATGTGTTCGAAGAAGGCTACTTTCGCCCCTTCTGGATCACCCTGGAACGTGAAGGCGTTAACGGGCATTCCCTGCTCCCCAGGGACCCGGAATGGTTTTTTGCTACCGGCAAGGCGCTACCCGCACCGCAAAAACCGGTCTGCTTCAAATCCTCTTTCAACATTCGTGCCCTGCATGATATCGGCTACCACGCAGCGGGCCTTGCCAACCCCCTGGTCGCCCCCCATTACCGCAACCACTCACCGATTACCGCGCCGGCTGAATACCTCGGCTATGCCAAGCGGTTCACCCAGCTCAAGGTCTGGAAGCGGCGCGACGCCAAACGCATCAGCACCTTGCTGGCATCCGGCAAGCGTTATTTCATGCTGCCCCTGCAGCTGAATACCGATGCCCAGATCCGTGACCACTCCCCCTACGCCAACATGCAGGCAGTCATCAGCGATGTGATGACCTCGTTTGCCCGGCATGCAGCGTCAGACACCCTGCTGTGTATCAAGAATCATCCGCTGGATATGGGGCTGGTCAATTATGCCGGCCTCATCCGCACACTCGCCCGACAACTTGGCCTGGAAGGGCGCATTGTCTATCTGGAATCGGGGGATCTGAACGCCTTGGTCAAGCAGGCCACCGGCACCATCACCGTCAACAGCACGGTGGGAATAGTGGCGCTGGAAAAGGGCTGCCCGACCCATGCCCTCAGCGACCCCATCTATCAGTTGCCCGGCTTGACCCATCAGGGCACGCTGGCCGATTTCTGGCAGACCCCCACGCCGCCCGACCCGCAGCTGTTCAGCTACTTCTACCGCACCGTCATGCATGCCACTCAGGTCAATGGCGGCTATTACTGTCAGCCGAGCATTGATATTGCCGTCGATAACGCCGCACGAATCCTCGAAGCCTGCCCCTCCCCGCTGGAAGCCTTATTGCCCTGAGCCCACCTCCGGGCCACAGCCTCGCGCCAGCGGCTCAAAGGTATCACTGAAGACCGCATCCAGATCAAAGGTGGAACGCTGGCCCAGGGCATCAAAGTGCTCATCCAGCCATTCGTCGGCCCAGCGCCGTCCCTGTTCAAACAGGCTGGAAACAAAGTTCCACTGGGCATTGAGCTTGCTGGATGCGCTGAGCTGCTCGACCTCCTGCTCGGCATGAATCAGGTGAATACGCATGGAGCGATAGCGCTCGGCGTCCAGCTGTTGGCCGTCAATCAGTTGCTGCAGCAGCTGGATACTGCGCAGCTCCTTGACCAGGCTGGTATTGAAGGTGATCTCGTTGATCCGGTTGATGATATCCCGGGCACTGTCTGGCGCCTGCTGGCGTTCAAAGGGGTTGACCTGAACTACCACCAGATCCTGACAATCGCGGTTATCCACCAGCGGAAACAGCGCCGGATTGCCGCTATAGCCGCCGTCCCAGTAGGCTTCGCCGTCAATTTCAACGGCCGGGAACATAAAGGGCAGGCAGGCGGATGCCATGACCGTATCCGCGCTGATCTCCGGCTGGCTGAACACCTTGGCGCGCCCGGTTCTTACGTTGGTGGCCGTGACGAAGACGGTGGCGGTGCGGCAGGCGTTGACCCGTTCAAAGTCCACCAGGTCGCTCACCAGGTCACGCAGCGGATTGATGCCCAGCGGGTTCAGCTTGGCCGGTGCCACCAGCTGGGTCAGGTTCTCGAACAGCAGGTAGCTGGGGGAATGGTCCAGGCTGTGGTTGCCCATCAGCCAATCCCAGGGCGCCGGCTGAATGGGCGAAAAGCGCGCCGCATTACTCACCCCTCGCCAGAACCGGTGGAGTGCTTCCCGCGCGCCGTCCCGGCCGCCGTAGTGCAGGCCGTCGGCCAGTACCACGGCGTTCATGGCCCCGGCGCTGGTGCCACTGATCGCGGAAATGGTCAGCCGGGAGTCTTCCAGTAGCCTGTCAAGCACGCCCCAGGTGATCGCCCCATGGGAACCACCGCCCTGCAGGGCCAGATCAATCGTCTTGGATGTGGGTGTCGCCATAATGACTCCTTATCATTCTGCCTGAACGTAAGCGCCAACAAAAAACCGGCCCTCAAGGGGCCGGTTTGATCACACGCTAGGTGCGATGGGATGCTGTCCTGCTTCAAGCCGAGGCTTAGAAGAAGTAGCGAGCACCAGTAACGTAGTAGACGTCGTCGCTTTCAGAGTTAATTCCATCACTACCGATTACTACATCTTCTTGGTCAGCCTGCTGGAGTTCCAGGAAGACGTTAAAGTTGCTGGATACGTTATAATAGCTGCCCAGTGCCCAGGAGATGCGATCTTCGGAATCGTCGCTATCGATATCGTAGATATCGGCATTGAAGGCCAGATCACCCACGCCGTAAGACATGCCCAGACCGACCTTGTCAAAACCACCGCCATAGGTGTCGCTGTCTTCGCGGCCTTCATAACCCAGACGCAGAGACAGGGCATCATTGACCGCGTAGGAACCGATCAGGCCGCCCAACAGCTCGCCGTTACCTCCGCCACGGACGACGTCTTCAACAAAACCCAGACCCACGGTGATCGGGCCCTGCTGGTAGCGAACACCACCTTGCGCAGCAATCACGTTGCCTTCTTCAAGAGTCGGCTCTTCGTCACCGCGGACACTGTAATGCTTGCCCTGCAGGTAAACGGTAAAGCCATTCAGATCTGGTGTGTAGTAACCGATGGAGTCACCACGTGACTG
>NZ_VMQS01000133.1 GCF_007625055.1 Halomonas sp. | reverse complement strand
AGATCGTCGCAATGAAAACACCCGGCTACCCCAAACACCTTGATACCAATGGCCCCAATGGTGATGGCCCGACCAACCCCTTCCCCGGTGTGCGCGTGCTGGAACGTCGCCTGGGCCGTGAGATTCCCCATCAGCTGGGGTCCAACGAAGGGCTGGACATGCCCCATCGCGCTCTGCGTGAGCGCTTTGGCGATGCCATGGCAGCGCAGGTATATAGCTATGGTGACAGTGAGGCGCTGGGCATTCGCACGCGACTTAATGAGCAAAAGCAGATCCCTCTGGAAGCCATGCTGGTGGATGCCGGGGCCGATAGCCTGCTGGCGCTTTCCCTGCGTGCCTTGACCCAGGCGGGTGATAGCGTGATCAGCACCTCAGGCACCTACCCCACTTTTGCCTATTTTGCCCGCGGCCAGGCGTGCCGCCTGGTGGAAGTACCTTATCAGCAAGGCCCGGGGCTTTTGGCGCCGGACCTTGAGGCCCTGGCAAACACTGCTCAACGCGAAAGCGCGCGGCTGGTGTATCTCGCCAACCCGGATAATCCCGGTGGCCATGTTCACAGCGACGATGACGTCCTGGCGCTGCGTCAGGCGTTGCCGGAGAACTGCTGGCTGCTGCTGGATGAGGCCTACCATGATTTCCGTGAAGATGCGGCTGGCGATTTTGGCCGCCGCGTGTTGTCAGGCGTGGTGAGGGTACGCACGCTATCCAAGGCCCATGGCCTGGCGGGGTTGCGGGTGGGCTATGCGATTGCCGAGCCAGGGACGCTAGCCATCATGATGAAGGTGCGCATTCACTATGCGGTCTCGACCCTGACCCAGGCCGCTGCTGAGGTGGTGCTGGATCACCCGGACGAGGTAGCGGAGCATGTCTACGCCGTGCGCCAGCGCCGCGACCGGCTGGCGGCACATCTGGCGGGGCTGGGGGCGGACGTGCTGCCAAGCGCCACCAATTTTGTTGGCCTGCGCCTGCCCAGTGCCGAGCGGGCCGCGCACATTCATCAACAGCTGCTGGAAGAAGGCAAGCTGATTGCTCGCCCGACCGACCCGGCGCTTGGCCATGTGCTGCGCATCACCGCTGTTGAGGATGCTCTGGTGCCCGGCAGGCTGGATACCCTGGAACAGGCGCTTCGCTCAGAATGAACGCCGGTTTACCCGCTGGATGCCCTCTTTAGACTGACCAGATCCCGGGGTGCCACACCCAGATCGTCCCAGTGCTGGGGGTGACAGGTAAATAACAGGATCTGATGGCGTTGAGCCGCATCAAACAGAATGCGCTTCATCTGCTCCAGGCGTTCACGATCACAATGCACCAGGGCATCATCCAGAATGATCAGGGTCGGCCGCCCGGCTTCGCGCAGCAGGTCGGCATAAGCCAGGCGGCTGACCAGACCCATCTGCTCTCGTGCGCCAAAGCTCAGCGCCGCCAGCTCGCCATGCTCATCCGCTTGATTGCTGAGTGGTTGCGTGCGGATCAGGGCTTGCGGCAGAAGGTTATCGTCCACGCTGAGGGTGGCGCCAGGGAAGATAAGCCGCAGATAGTGGTTTAGGTGTTTCTGCAACGGTGCCTGCAGTTTGCGGGTCACAACCTGACGCTCAC
>NZ_VMQS01000132.1 GCF_007625055.1 Halomonas sp. | reverse complement strand
ATCACTACCTGCATCTGATCTTCCCTGGCGCCACCCTCAGCGTGGACGATAACCTGCTGCCGCAAGCCTTGATTCGCGGCTCATCTCACCCTCATCAAGCCCAGGAATACGGTGAACTGGCGGCGCTAAGCTTTGGTGCCCAGGAGCAGATGGGCCTGATCAGCCGTCTCGCCTATGCTGATCTGCTGCGTGAAGCCGGGCGGCCGACCCTGATCATTCTGGATGACGCCTTGGTGCATTGTGATCGTGAACGCCTGGAGCAGATGAAGCGCATTCTGTTTGATGCGGCTCAACGCCATCAGATCCTGTTATTTACCTGTCACCCCCAGCACTGGGACGATCTGGGTGTGGCACCCCGGGATCTGGTCAGTCTAAAGAGGGCATCCAGCGGGTAAACCGGCGTTCATTCTGAGCGAAGCGCCTGTTCCAGGGTATCCAGCCTGCCGGGCACCAGAGCATCCTCAACAGCGGTGATGCGCAGCACATGGCCAAGCGCCGGGTCGGTCGGGCGAGCAATCAGCTTGCCTTCTTCCAGCAGCTGTTGATGAATGTGCGCGGCCCGCTCGGCACTGGGCAGGCGCAGGCCAACAAAATTGGTGGCGCTTGGCAGCACGTCCGCCCCCAGCCCCGCCAGATGTGCCGCCAGCCGGTCGCGGCGCTGGCGCACGGCGTAGACATGCTCCGCTACCTCGTCCGGGTGATCCAGCACCACCTCAGCAGCGGCCTGGGTCAGGGTCGAGACCGCATAGTGAATGCGCACCTTCATCATGATGGCTAGCGTCCCTGGCTCGGCAATCGCATAGCCCACCCGCAACCCCGCCAGGCCATGGGCCTTGGATAGCGTGCGTACCCTCACCACGCCTGACAACACGCGGCGGCCAAAATCGCCAGCCGCATCTTCACGGAAATCATGGTAGGCCTCATCCAACAGCAGCCAGCAATCCTCCGGCAACGCCTGGCGGAGCGCCAGGATGTCGTCGTCGCTGTGAACGTGGCCACTGGGGTTATCCGGGTTGGCGAGATACACCAGCCGCGCGTTCTCGCGTTGAGCGGCCTGAGCCAAGGCTTCAAGGTCGGGCGCCAAAAGCCCCGGCCCTTGCTGATAGGCCACTTCCACCAGATGGCAACCCTGGCCACGGGCAAAATAGGCAAAGGTGGGGTAGGTGCCTGAGGTGCTGATCACGCTATCGCCGGCTTGGGTCAAGGCACGCAGAGAAAGTGCCAGCAGGCTATCCGCCCCGGCATCCACCAGCATGGCCTCAAGGGGAATCTGCTTTTGCTCATTAAGACGCGAGCGAATGCCCAGCGCCTCACTGTCACCATAGCTGTAAACATGCGCCGCCATGGCATCGCCAAAGTGCTCACGCAGAGCGCGATGGGGCATGTCCAGCCCTTCGTTGGACCCCAGCTGGTGAGGGATTTTCCGGCCCAGGCGGCGTTCAAGCACGCGCACACCGGGAAACGGGTTGGTCGGGCCATCACCATGGGGGCCATTGGTATCAAGGTGGTTGGGGTAGCCGGGTGTATTCATTGCGACGATCTTTTACCTTGAGCGATATTTAATCCGCACAATACCCTAGTTAAGGTAAATGAGTAAAAGGAC
>NZ_VMQS01000131.1 GCF_007625055.1 Halomonas sp. | reverse complement strand
GCTTGCACGGACTTCACATGTTGCACCTCCCGATTGCAGGCACCTTGGGCCAGGACAGGATCCGGCAGACTGCGACGGTGGATCATGCTGATATACGTGGGTTGGGTACCACCTGACTTCACTGCGTCGCGGAGCTTGCCTTTCTCTAGGAGCAGGGATCATTCGCCGGGAACGCCCTTAGGGATTATCCCGAACGAATGCCGGTTTAGCCCGGTCAAGGGTTCTCCACACCGGCCCGATCCTGCCCTGACTCAAAGTGCCTGTCACCTCCATGAACTCGATTTTCGATGCCTTGAATTCGATTCCGTTTTAGTGGTGGCGACACCTCAAGCCGCGTACGCCCCAGGCATCACCCGGCAGACAATATCCCAGATAAAGCCCGTCAGTTCTCGCGCCACAGCGACGCACACCAGCTTGGTGTTCTTGCCCGCCCGGGTCAGGTCCCGGTAACGTCCGCACAGGCGTTTCTGAGCCTTCCAGGCAACAGCCCTGGCTTCCTCGGGCGCACCGGCCGCTTTGCGCTTTAAGTGCATCGTCTGGCGCGCCGGGAAGCGATAACTCCAGGCCGATTCCACCAGCATTCGCCGGGCATAACTGTTACCGGTGAGCGTGATCGCCCCCTGACGTCGGCGCGAGCCGCTACTGTGCTCACTGGGAACCAGTCCCAGAAACGCCATCAGCTGACGCGGTGAGTCGAAACGGCTGATGTCGCCCAACTCCGCCATCAACACCATGGCCGCCAGTTTGTCGATGCCACGCAAGGCGACCAGCGCCTCCACCACGGGTGCCAGAGACCATTGCGGCAAGGCCCGCTCCATCTGGGCAGTGAGATCCGCCACCCGCTGGGTTGCCGCCTTGACGGCGTCGATATACTCCTGCAACACCACCTGTTGCCAGTCGTGCTCGAACCGCAACGACTCCAGCCAGTTGAAATGGGTCTGGGTCCAGCGGGTGCGTCCCTTCGGCCAGTGGTGGCCGTGGCGCAGCACAAAGGCGTTCAGTTGCTGACGCGCCTTGCGCTCTTGAGCCTTCATGTCGTCACGCGCCCGGGTCAGATCGCGCATGGCTTCCTGTTCCGTATCCGGAATCCAGACCGGCGTCAGGTCGCCACTGCGTGCCAGTCGGGCCAGCTTGAGGGCATCACGCCGATCGGTCTTGATCCGCTCACCAGGTGCCTTCGGAATCCGCGATGGCGCCACTACCTGGACGTCGTGGCCGCTGGCCAGCAGTTGGCGGTACAAACCATACCCGCAGGGCCCGGCCTCATAGACAAATTGCAGCAGGCCCCCGCCATAACGCTCGCTGAGCTGTTGAATCTTGCGTTCAACCCGCTTGGCCGTATTGGCAATCTCACCTTCGTAAACCGGCTTCTGTCGCCCAGGCTCAGCAACGGCGATCGCAATCGTCTCTTTGTGCACATCCAGGCCGACATAAGCGTTATGGATCGTCGGTTGTTCCGGTTCAACGGGCGCGCCGACGGTGTGAATTGAAACGGATTCAGCGTTAAACTTGGTCATGACCTGCCCTCCTCAATGTGGCTCTGCTGTTGATGGATGTCCGTCCCCAACAATAACCCACGATCGTTGAGGACGGGCAGGTCAAAACATCATGTCTA
>NZ_VMQS01000064.1 GCF_007625055.1 Halomonas sp. | reverse complement strand
CCCCCTGTCTGAGCAGGCGGGCCCGGTGAATCGGTCGTGAAAACTCAGGTGCCCATTGTTACCTCACTGACGAGAGCCCCCCTTGACTAATGCCGTTCCACCAAAAGTTCAGACCATACTGATTACTGGCGCAACAGGTGCGATTGGCAGTGCGCTGGCAACCACCTACGCCCAGAACGGAATCCGGCTTGTTCTCCATGGCCGCCGTAGCGAAACGCTGGCGGCTGTAGCCGAACGCTGCAGGGCGAGGGGGGCGCTGGTCGATACCAGCGGCGTCGAATTAACAGATGACACAGCCCTGGCCGAGTGGTTGACGCAAATAAGCCGCCAACACCTGCCTGATATCGCCATACTGAACGCCGGACAGAATGCTCACCCTGTGGGGGCTGGCTATCTGGAACCAGAGGACGATGTGACGTCCCTGGTCGATATCAACCTCAGAGTCCCCATCGCCATGGCGCAGCAACTGGTGCCCGGCATGCGCGCCAGAGGTAGCGGTCAACTGGTCTTTATCAGCTCATTGGCGGGCTGGCATGGCCTGCCCGGCACGCCGACCTACAGCGCCACCAAAGCGGGTATAAAAGCTTATGGAGAAGCCTTGCGCGGCTTGCTGGCACCCGTAGGGATTGGCGTCAGCGTCATCATGCCCGGCTATGTCACCTCCCCCATGTGCAACGCCATGCCCGGGCCCAAGCCCTTCGAAATGCCGGCACACAAGGCCGCTTCACTGATTCAGCGTGGCATCGCAGGCAACAAGGCGCGCATCAGTTTTCCGTTTCCACTCAATTTTGGCACCTGGTGGCTGGCCGTACTGCCCGCAGCGATCGCTCAGCACCTTATCCGCTTACTCGGGTTCGGCCGGATTGAAAGAGATACCAAATGACGGAGGTCGTGTCTCTTGTGAGCCTCCCTTTTCTGCTGGGAGGCATAGGTACCCTGCTTATCGAAGGCCTGCTGCGCCCGCAGCCGTTACCGGTTTGGCAACGGGGTAGCGTGCCGGGGCTGATCCATCTGGGCAGCTGGTTACTCCTGTTTGGGCTTTTTACCCTGATACTCCAGCGCCCCTGGTTCGCCACCGTCTTTATTCTGTCGCTGCAGTTGGTGGTTGTGCAGTCCAGCAACACGAAATCCCGTACCCTCAACGAGCCTTTTATATGTCACGATTTTGAGTACTTCTGGGATGCCATCAAGCACCCCAGACTCTATGTTCCATTTTTTGGCATTGGCCTGGCCATCGCCGCCAGCAGCGCAGGGGCGGTTGCCATTGGCACCTTCATGCTGCAGGAAACCCCGTTAATGGCCCGGGTCAGTGCGACGCATTTCGCCACGCTCACCCTGGGGGGTGTCGTCGCAGGGGCCGTGATACTGGCAAGCACTTGGCCATCCATGCCGTCTCCCCGCCTGTCACCACGCCAGGACATGTATCAGCTGGGGTTGTTTACCAGCCTTTGGGCCTACGGCGGCGCCTTGCTGCGAGCACCCTCCACGCCTCCCCCATCGCCATTCGCCAAGGGCCTGAACCGCCAGGGCCAGGCCACGGACCTCGCCACATTACCCAACGTCGTAATGGTTCAGAGCGAATCCTTCATGGACCCACGCGCCTGGTGCGCCGACATCAACCCGGCGCTGTTGCCCCATTTTGATGCCACCTGCCAGCAGGCCTTGCAAAGCGGCCAGCTGAAAGTGCCCGCCTGGGGTGCCAACACGGTGAGAACCGAAGCGGCCGTTCTGACCGGCATTGCGCCTGAAGCCTGGGGAGCTCACCAGTTCAACCCTTATCGTCGCCTGGCCCGTCAGCCGATTGACAGCCTTGTACAGGTATTTCAAGACGCAGGTTATCGATGTATCTGTGTGCATCCTTATCCTGCCAGCTTCTATCTGCGTGACCGGGTAATGCCCAATTTGGGCTTTGATCAATTCCTGGATATCAACGCCTTTGAAGCGTCTGATAACGCGGGGCAGTATATCGGTGATGCTGCCGTGGCGAGAAAGGTTGGACGACTGCTCAAAGATGACGATAATAGGCCACTGTTCATTTTCACGATCACAATGGAAAATCACGGCCCGCTGCATCTCGAATCGCCGTCCCGTTCGTCACTGGGCGCAACATTACCTGACGCACCATGGCCGTTACCTGTGCATCAACGCGACCTGGCCGTCTACCTGCATCATCTGCGCCAGGCCGATGCCATGCTGGGCAGCATCAAACAGCATCTGCAGGCGTCGACACGCAAGGGGCTGCTGTGCTGGTATGGCGACCATGTGCCCATATTACCGGATGCCTATCAGGCCTATGGCCCCCCTGATGGCACGACGCCTTATGTGATATGGTCAACGGAAAATGCTCAGGAGGGCGAGTCACACTACTCGCCGCCACCAGCCTCTTCGCCATGTTTCAGGGAGGCTTACCAGGAAATTCCTGACGAGCAGCAGGCAGCGCTACCGGCCGAAGAAGTGGGCATCCACCTGTTTAAACAGGTGTTCGAACGCGGTATAAGTAGAGATGCGAGCAAGGCGATACCAGAACATCAGGAGCAAGAATGACTAAACGCGTTGCCATTATCGGTGCCGCCCATCGTTTCCCTGGCACGACCCCTGAAACGTTCTGGCAAGATCTGCAAGCCGAAAAGGACTTTGTGACCCAGGTTGCCCCCGACCGTTGGAGCCAGGAAGCTTTCCGGCACCCCAACAAGCGCAACCCCGGCACCAGCGTTACCTTTGCGGCAGGCAGTCTGGGCGATATCAGTGGGTTTGACCCCGAATTCTTTGGCATTTCACCCCGTGAAGCCGCCAACATGGACCCTCAGCAACGTATGTTGCTGGAGTTGACCTGGGAAACCATGGAAGACGCCGGCCTCAAGCCGGGTAGCCTGCGGGGCAGCCAGTGTGGCGTTTTCCTGGGCGTTGCCAGCCTGGATTATTCCTATCGCATGGCCGACGACATGGCGTCCATTGATGCCTCGACCGCGACGGGGAACACCTCCAGCATTGCCTCCAACCGGGTTTCCTATGTGTTTGACCTGCACGGGCCCAGCATGTCGCTGGATACGGCCTGCTCGTCATCCATGGTTGCCTTTCATCAGGCCTGCCAGGCCATTCGCAGCGGTGAGACCAACATGGCGCTGGCCGGCGGGATCAGCCTGCACCTGCACCCCTACGGCTTTATCATCTTTTCAAAGGCCAGCATGCTCTCCCCGACCGGCCGCTGCCAGGTATTCGATGAAGCCGGCAATGGCTATGTGCGGTCGGAAGGCGCCGGGCTTTTCATGCTCAAGGACTATGATGATGCGGTGGCGGACGGCGACCGGATCCTCGCTGTTGTGGCCGGTTCAGCCGTTAATACCGATGGTTACAAGTCCGGCCTGACGGTGCCCAACCCCAGCGCGCAGATTGACCTGATGCGCCGCGCCTACCAGCAGGCGGGGATCACACCGGACGAGATTGATTACCTGGAAGCCCATGGTACCGGCACCGCGGTGGGGGACCCGATCGAAAGCCGCGCCATTGGCGAAGCCCTGGGCATGCATCGCCAGACGCCGCTGCCAATCGGCTCCGTCAAGAGCAATATGGGCCACCTGGAGACCGCCTCCGGTGTCGCTGGCCTTGCCAAGGCCCTGTATAGCCTCAAGCATCGTGAAGTACCCGCCACTATTGGCATTCGCAAGCTGAATCCCAGGATCAAGTTTGACGAATGGAACATTAGCGTTGTCACCCAGGCCCAGGCACTGAAAAAGCAAGGACGCCTGGTGATTGGCGTCAACTCCTTCGGCTTCGGGGGCGCCAACGCCCACGTTATTCTTGAAAGCCCACCCGAAGGTGCCACCCGCTCGACCCCCGCACCGCTGCCTTCAGCGCAACAGGTTTACCCTGTGCGCATCAGCGGGCGCAGCGACGGGGCATTGACAGACAACATAGCCCGTCTGATGGCACGCCTGCGTAATGACAGCACTGATGCGTTCTACGATATTGCCTATACGCTCTATCGACATCGGGAACATCACAGCAAGGGCGCGGTGGTGTTTGCCCATAGTGCCGAGCAGGCGGCAGATGCCCTGGAACGCTTTGTCGGGGGGGCTGGCGATCATTTCCCATCCCCGGATGCCTCGCCACTGCCGCCAGTCACAACCTTTGATCGGCTCAGTGATGCCAAAGGCCCGGTGTTTGTCTACGACGGCAACGGCTGCCAGTGGGAAACCATGGGCCGTGACCTGCTCGACAGCGATGCTGTATTTGCCGCCGCGATTGACGACGTTGACCGGCTGTTCAAGCCACTGGGTGGTTTTTCACTCGCTGAGGAACTTCGGGGCAATAACGGTACACAACGTCTTGAAGACACCGAGATTGCCCAACCCGCGCTCTTTGCCCTGCAGGTCGCACTGACTCAGTGGCTCGCCGCCCATGGCGTGCATCCGGCGGCAGTATTTGGCCATAGCGTCGGTGAAGTGGCGGCCGCCTGGGCGTCAGGCGCACTCTCGCTTGCCGATGCCGTCAAGGTGATTCACTACCGTAGCCACTTCCAGGGGCAGACCCGCGGCCAGGGTGAAATGACTGCCATTGCCCTTGGCGCCGAAGAGATTCACACCTGGCTTGAGCAGCCCGCCTACGATGATGTTCACCTGGCCGGCATTAATAGCCCGAACGGTGTCACCCTGGCCGGCAACCCGGCACAGCTGGGCTCACTGGAAGCGGCCCTGGCGGAGCACAGCATCTTTGCCAAGCGCCTGCCGCTGGATTACGCCTTCCATAGCCCCGCCATGGATGCCATCGCCCCAGGCGTCATTGATGCCTTGAGCGACATTACGCCCGGCCCGACCCGCATTCCCTATATCTCCACCGTGACTGGCCAGGCGCTGGACGGCACGGCACTGGACGCCACCTACTGGTGGAAAAACATTCGTGAACCGGTGCGCTTCCATGCCGCCGCGGCCAACCTGATGACGCAAGGCTTCAATGTCTTTGTTGAACTGGGTGCCCAGCCGATTCTGCGCCGCTACCTGACAGACACCCTGCGCGATCAGGATGTCAATGGTCGGGTGCTGGGCAGCATTGAACGCGCCAGGCCCGGCCCCGAGTGCATGGCAACTGTCCTGAGCAAGCTCTTATTGAGCGGCGTCGACGTGGACCCACAGGCCTTCTTTCCTGTAGAAGGCCACAAGGTCGCCCTGCCCCGCTATGCCTGGCAGCGTCAGTCGCTATGGCTCAGCCCGAGCAGCGACAGCCAGGGCCTGCTTGAGCGCTACTATCAGCACCCATTACTCGGCTACCCGCTGGCCCAGCAGGCGCGCACCTGGGAAAGCCAGCTGGATATTCAGCGCCAGCCCTGGCTGGCGGGCCACGTGGTGGGGGAAGGAGCCGTTTTCCCCGGGGCTGGCTTTGTCGAACTGGCCCTGGCCGCTGCGCTTCAACGTCAGGATACGCCGGTGGTCGACGTCGAAGAGCTGGAAATTCGCGCCCCCCTGCTGCTTGATACCCCGCATGGCCGCCTGATGCGCCTGCACATGGGGGAGCATGACGGGCGCATGGAAATCCGCTCTCGGGAACCGGCCGTCGGCCAGGAATGGCAATTGAACGGTGTGGCCCGCATACTGCAGGAAACCGGCGGCTCACTGCTTGAGCGCTGCGCGCCGGCGCGCCCGACGCGCGACCCGGACTATACCCTTGATCAGCATCTGGCCATGGCCGAACACCTTGGCCTGCATTACAGCGGTGCATTTCAGGCCATTGCCCACGGCTGGATTGAGGGCAACCGGGTGATGGGCGACATCGTCGCCAATGAGCCACTCACCGCCTCCCAGCAGGGCTTGCATCTGCATCCGGGTATCCTCGACAGCGCCTTCCAGATGTTTATTCCTCTGCTGGCACAGCAGGATACGGCGGCGCTGGCCTTCGTACCCGTGCGTGTCGGGCGCATTCAACTGGATACCCGGGCCGGCACGCCCACCCTGGCTCATGCCATCATGGGCAAACGCTCGCCGCATTCTTTTACGGCCGATTTCGAGCTGTTTGATGCCCAAGGCAAGGCCGTCGTCATCCTGTCGGAAGTCCGTTTCAAGGCCATTCGCCTGAACCGTTCGCATGACCAGGCCTTGAGCTACCTGGATATCCAGTTGACCCCTGCCCCACTGGAAAGCAGCGGCCTTGCCACCCCGGATGACGCCATGGCCCGGCTGGGCAGCCTGATCAGCGCCTATGGCACGCAAACCGGCGAGCGCTACGCCAACGAAGTGGCGCCCTTGCTGGATAGCCTGAGTGAGGCGTTCAGCGACGCTGAGCCGGACGCGGAGCAGCCGACGCCCCAGGCCATCTGGCAGCTGCTGGTACAGGATTACCCGGATTACTTTGCACCGATCCACCTTGTTGGCCGCCTGGGCCTGCATCGCCAG
The DNA here is from genome assembly GCF_007625055.1 of Halomonas sp. Lineage (GTDB taxonomy): Bacteria > Pseudomonadota > Gammaproteobacteria > Pseudomonadales > Halomonadaceae > Vreelandella. Next base: position 5,447 of record NZ_VMQS01000064.1, on the reverse strand, counting down.
GCGCTGCAGTCAGGCGCTACCACCATTGATGCCCTGGGTATCAATAGCGAACAACTCAGCCGTCTTAACCGGGTACTGATAAGCGAAAGTGGCTGGCAGAGTATCGCTGGACAGCTGACTGATCTGCTTGACACCCTGCTGGAAAGCCAGACGGCTGGCCAGCGCCTGTGCCTGTTGGAAGCAGGTTGCTGCGTGCCTGCCCTGGGCGAGCGCCTGCTTGAACATCTTGCCCACTCACGCCAGGGCCAGGTGCTCGAAGATACCTTTCACCAGCGCATCCTGACCACGACCGAGGCGGGATTGCACCAGGCCGAGCAGCTGCAGGACGCCTATCCACTCCTCGATATCCATTCGCTCGATGCGGCCATGCCGCACCTGGCGGATGGCGAAAAAGCGCAACTGGCCCTGGTCAGCCTGGATGTCACTCATCCCGAGCGCACCCTCCAGCTACTAGAGACACTGCCTGCACTGCTGGTACCTGGCGCGCAGGTACTGTTGCTGGGGATTCAGCCCAGCCGCTGGCTGGATGATCTGCTTGCCACCCCGGGTATCGAGCGCCCGGTGCTGGAGCCGGCCATGCTCAGCCAATGGCTGACCGATGCCGGCTGGTTGGCCACACCGGCCACCGCCCTGGAAGGCAATGATAACGGCGCCTACCTGATTCATGCCACGGCGCTTGGCAGCAGTGATGTTCTGGAAACAGCCCGGCCGAGGCGCCGGCACCTGCTGGTGACCGATCAACCGGAAGACCCGCTGGCCCTGTCACTGCTGGCAGCGCTTGAACGCCGCCAGGAAGCTGCCTGGATGGTCGAGACCCAGGCCGCACCGGCCAGCGTGCTCGAGGAGGCACTTGCACAGCCGACACTGGCCGAACACGCCGGACTGACACTCAACGTGGTGGATCTGCGTGGCATCAGTCCCCGGGCACACACCTGTGTCGACACTCAGGTACAGCGCTGTGAGCTGGCCAGGCAGTGGACACTGGCCCTGGAAGCAGCACGCATCAAGGCAAGCCTCTGGCTGACCACCCAGGGCGTGGCGGCGCTCTGGCAGTCTGGGTCAGCAACCCGGGGCCTGGACCATGACGTCGCTGCTGACGCCGCCCTTTGGGGGTTTGGCCGCTCATTGGCCAATGAGGCGGTGGAACATGATGTTCACCTGCTTGACCTGCCTGATGAACCAGATACGGCGGCCATGAGCGCTTGGGCCGCATCGCTGAGCAGCCCGGATGCCGAGAGCGAACTGGTGCTGACGGCGCAAGGCCAACGCTTTGCCACACGCCTGCGTTCCCTGCCCGCGCCGAATATCGCCAACAGCGGGCAAGCAGGCACTCACCCGGAAGACGCGCATCACTCGGCCATGACCCTCGGGTTTGCCATGCCCGGCCAGCTGCGCCAGCTCAAGTGGCGCCCCCGCGCATTGGCTGCGCTGGGTGCCGAAGAAGTGGAAATCAAGGTCAAGGCGACCGGGCTGAACTTCCGGGATGTGATGTACACCCTGGGTCTTTTGTCCGATGAAGCGATTGAAAACGGCTTTGCCGGCCCCACCCTGGGGCTGGAGTTTGCCGGTGAAGTGGTCGCGACCGGTGACGCCGTCACTCACCTGAACCCGGGTGATGCGGTGGTCGGTTTTGGCCCGGCCAGCTTCAGCGATCGCCTTATCGCCGGCCAGCATGCGCTTGCCCCCTTGCCGGAAGGCATCAGTTACGCCGCTGCCGCGACCATTCCAACCACTTTCTTTACCGTCTACTACGCGCTGAAACATCTGGCACGTCTGGAACCGGGCGAAAAAGTCCTCATCCACGGGGCAGCCGGCGGTGTGGGCATTGCCGCCCTGCAGATTGCCCAGTGGCTGGGGGCTGATATCTACGCCACCGTCGGCTCCCAGGAGAAGCGCGACTTCCTGCACCTGATGGGCATTGAGAACCTCTATGACTCCCGCTCACTGACCTTTGCCGAGGAAATCCTCCAGGATACCGATGGTGAAGGGGTCGACGTGGTGCTCAACTCCCTGGCCGGGGAAGCCATCAACCAGAACCTGCGCGCGCTGCGGCCCTTCGGGCGTTTCCTTGAGCTGGGTAAGCGGGATTTCTATGAAAACACCCATATTGGCCTGCGGCCTTTCCGCAACAACCTCAGCTACTTCGGGATTGATTCCGACCAGCTGATGAAGGTGCAGCCCGCCCTTACCCAGCGCCTGTTCGGCGAGATGATGGCACTGTTCAATGAGGGCATCTTGAGCCCGCTGCCGTTTACCGCCTTCAACCATAGCCAGGTGATTGATGCCTTCCGCTATATGCAGCAGGCGCGTCAGATCGGCAAGGTCGTGGTCACCTACGAACAGCCAATCGCCGCAGATATCAGCCAGCCGCTGGGCGATGATCCACTGGCGTTGTCCAGTGATGCCAGTTATCTGGTCACCGGGGGGCTGGGAGGCTTCGGGCTGAAAACCGCCCAGTGGCTGGTCGATAAAGGTGCCCGCACCTTGATTCTGGTCAGCCGCAGCGGCCCTGCCAGCGAAGAAGCGCAGGCAGCGATAGCCGCGTTTGAGGCACAAGGTGTTCAGGTATTGGCCGCTGCCTGCGATATTACCGATCGCCAGGCACTGGCCACTGTATTGGACGAGGCCGAACAATCACTGCCGCCGCTGCGCGGTATCGTGCATGCGGCTACCGTGATTGATGACGGCCTGATCCGCAATCTGGATGCTGAACGCATCCACAAGGTGCTGGCGCCCAAGATCGACGGGGCCCGCCATCTGGATGCTCTGACCCGCGACTGCCCGCTGGATTTCTTTGTGGTCTATTCCTCGGCCACCACTCTGTTTGGTAATCCCGGCCAGGCCAACTATGTCGCCGCCAACCACTGGCTGGAAGCCTTTGCGGCTAATCGCCGGCAGCAGGGCCGACCGGCGACCTGTGTGCGCTGGGGCGCCATTGAGGATGTTGGCTTTCTGGCCCGCAACACCCGCACCCGGGATGCCCTGCAGGAACGTCTGGGCGGTTCGGCATTGCGCTCTGACGACGCCCTGAAGGTGCTTGAGCAGATGCTGCTGTCACCGCTGGCAACCCCCAGCCTGGGGGTACTGGAGCTTGACTGGCATGCCCTGGCACGCTTCCTGCCGACAGCCAACGCGCCGCGCTTCCAGGAAATTGCCCGCACCAGCCATGATGATGGGCACTCCGACGCTGATAGTGGTGATATCCTCGCCCTGCTCGAGACACTGGCACCGGAAGAGCGCCACGCGGCGGTTGTCGATCTGCTGCGCGCGGAACTGGCCAGCATTCTGCTGATCGAGGAAGACAAGATCGACCCACAGCGCTCCGTCTACGAAATGGGCTTTGATTCATTGATGGGGGTTGAACTGATGACGGCCATCGAAAATCGCCTTGGGGTATCGATTTCCGTCATGGTGCTGAGCGAAGCCTCGACTCTCGACAAGCTGGCTGCTGTACTGATTGATAAGCTGCAGCAAAATGACCATCCTGTTGAGGACACCCAGCAGGATGCGCTAGCCTCTCTCGCCGCACGTCACGGCGCTGAAGGCCTGGCAACGCCTACCGCCACCCAGGAAACCACATGACTGCAAAGCGCTCGGAACTCAAACGCCAATTGCTTGAACAGGCTCGCCAACGCCCCTCAGCCCGATCGGTCAGCAATATCGGCCTGGCCGGGCAAGCGTCGCGCCCTGCATCTCGCAAGGTGCCCGAGCGCTTTACCCGCTTTGATGCCCACCCCGGCTACCAGCAGATTGCGCTGATGCGCCAGGGCGCTGAACAGCTGGGCCTCAAGGATCCCTTCTTCAAGGTACATGAGGGCACGGCAGGCGCCACCAGCGTGATTGACGGGCGCACCTGCATCAACTTCGCCAGCTACAATTACCTGGGCTATTCCGGCGACCCCAGGGTCAACCTGGCCTCCACCCAGGCGGTGGAACAGTATGGTACCTCGGTGTCTGCCAGCCGGGTGGTGTCGGGTGAACGCCCGATTCATCAGCAGCTTGAACAGGCCATTGCCAAGGCTTATCAGGTGGATGATGCGGTAGTGTTCGTCAGTGGCCATGCCACCAATGTCTCCACCCTGGGTTACCTGCTAGGGCCCAAGGACCTGATTGTTCACGACGCGTATATCCATAACAGCTCACTGGTCGGTGCCCAGCTCTCCGGCGCCAAACGGATGTCCTTCAGCCATAACGACCTGGCGTCGCTGGACGCCCTGCTGGAACGCCATCGCCACCAGTTCGAACGCACCCTGGTCGTCGTTGAAGGCCTCTACAGCATGGACGGTGACATTCCTGACCTGCCTGAGCTGATCGCCCTGAAAAATCGCCACCAGGCATGGCTGATGGTGGATGAAGCCCATTCGTTTGGCGTGCTGGGAGACACCGGCCTTGGGTTGCGTGAGCATTTCAATATCGACCCACGCGAGGTGGATATCTGGATGGGCACCATGAGCAAAACGCTCTCAGGCTGCGGGGGCTATATCGCTGGCAGCGTGCCTCTGGTGGAAACCCTGCGCTATTTTGCGCCGGGCTTCCTTTACAGCGTCGGCATGCCGGCACAGGTGGCAGCCCCCTCACTCAAGGTGCTGGAGCTGATGCCTGAGGAACCCGAGCGGGTTGAAAAACTGCAGGCTGTATCACGCTATTTTCTTGAACAGGCCAATGCCCGCGGCATGGATACCGGCCCCAGCATCGGTGCTGCCGTGGTGCCGGTGATCGTCGGAAGCTCCCCCCTGGCCGCTCAGCTGTCCCACGCCTTGTTTGAACAGGGAATGAATGTCCAACCCATCCTGCACCCGGCAGTGCCAGAGAAAAGCGCCCGCTTGAGGTTTTTCATTTCTTGCGAACATACCCAGGAACAGGTAGACCAGACGCTGGATGCGCTGGAAGATTTATTGAGTAACGCTTGAAAACACAAGGATCGTCCATGTCCGCGCCTATCAATAACCCGGAACCGTCCTGGTACGTGATCCAGTGTAAAGGCGGCGAATCATTTCGAGCCGCGGAAAACCTGGGCAACCAGGATTTCGACGTTTTTCACCCGGTGCTGAATACCAAACGCAAACGCAACGGCAAACTGACCAACGTCTGTGAACCGCTGTTTCCCCACTACCTGTTTATCCGCCTGGACCAGATTGCCAGCAACTGGCGGCCAATTCGCTCAACCCGAGGCGTGCTCAGGCTGCTGACCTTCGGCGATACCCCGGTGCCCGTGTCCGATGCGCTGATTGAAACCCTCAAACAGCAACCCCATGAGCAGGAAGGCATTCACAGCTACTTCACCCCCGGGCAGAAGGTCACCATCACGGAAGGGCCGTTCAAGAACCTCGAAGCCGTCTTCAAGAGTGCCAAGGGCGAAGAGCGCGCCATCGTGCTGATCAACATGCTCCACCGCCCCCAACACATCGAAATGGGGGTAGACCAGCTGGATAAGGCTTAAAGCATGC
>NZ_VMQS01000130.1 GCF_007625055.1 Halomonas sp. | reverse complement strand
CTAGCCCGAATTATTCATGATCAAATAAGAGCAAAAGCCCCAATCGTGCGAAAATGAAGTTGCGAATCAAGCATCTAAGCACGAAGGAGCTTTTGCATGAGCAACAATACCACTTCACAGGGTGTTTTGTTTGAACAGATGGCCGACCGGCCGGTAGCCGTGCGGTTTGATCAGGCGCACTCGAGTTCTGACGGTGGTGCTTTGTTGCTCAAGGCGCTTGATGAGCGATTGGGATTGAGTTCGTCGTTGAGCAGTTGTCTTCGCGATGACCGTCAGGCCAGCAAGGTTCAGCATGATCTTCAGACGCTGCTGCGCCAGCGTTTGTTCGGGATTGCCTGTGGTCACGCCGATGGCAACGATGCGGCTGGATTGGCCGAAGATCCGGTTCACAAGATGTTGGTTGATCGGGATCCGCTGTCTGGACGGGCGCTGGCCTCACAACCGACCTTGTCGCGGTTTGAGAATACCGTTGGGCCGAAGGAACTGACCCGACTGGCTGAAGCGCTGGCCGAGACGGTGATCCGTCGGCATCGGCGGCGCAAGCGCCGGGTTCGCCAGATCACCCTGGACTTTGACCCGACCCACGATCCGGCGCATGGCCAGCAACAGCTGAGCTTGTTCAACTGGGTCTATGACACGCGGTGCTATCTGCCTTTGGCGGGCTTTGTCAGCTTCGATGACGAAGCCGAGCAATATCTGGTTGCCTACGTTCTGCGGGCTGGCAATGCGCCGGCCAAGCAAGGTCTGCTGGGTGTGCTCAATCGGCTGTTGCCCAGGCTTCGTGTCGCCTTCCCCAAGGCCCGCATCCGGATCCGGCTGGATGCCGGGTTTGTGGGCAGCGAACTCTACGAGTACTTCGAAGCCAACCACCTGGAGTATGTGGTGTGCATGGCCAAAAATCCGGTCCTTCAGCGGCACGCCGAACCTCTGCTTGAGCCCTTGCGCGAGGCGGTCGCTGGCGGTGAGACGCCACAGGCCACGTTCAGCGAGTGTCTGTATCGAGCAGGCCCTTGGAAGCGCAGCCGCCGGGTCATCATCAAGGCCGGCATCGCGCTCCATCCAGGTCGCCGGCCCAAAGACAATCCACGCTTTGTGGTCACCAACCTCAAAGGCGATCCCCGGCAGATCTACGAGCAGATCTACTGCGCTCGCGGCGATGCTGAAAACCGGATCAAAGAGCTCAAGGATGGGCTACAGATCGATCGGACCAGTTGCACCTCGTTCCATGCCAATCAGTTCCGGACCTTGATCACCGCAGCGGCCTACGTGCTGATGCAGGAACTGCGATTGAAGGCCCGTCATACCACCTGTGCCAAGGCGCAGGTCAGCACACTTCGCTTACGACTCCTCAAGCTCGGCGCCTGGGTGGAGCGGTCGGTTCGACGGATTGTCATCCATCTGCCGATGCACACGCCTCATGCCAAGGCCTGGCACCGCATCGCCCGATCGGTCGGCGCGATACCGACCTGAGCCCATTGCGCAAACCCAATACGTGGCAGCAGGGCCGGTCCTGACAGCTGCGCTCGGCGCAAACTCCAGAAAAACCTGCCACTGACCGGAAAACACACCGAAAAGACGTCCTCACCGGGAAGACCTGCGCCAAAATATCCCCCACGACACCTCGCCCGCGAAAGTTGGCAGCAAAATGCGCCGTCTCAGACAGCTTCATGAATAATGCGGGCTAG
>NZ_VMQS01000129.1 GCF_007625055.1 Halomonas sp. | reverse complement strand
AACGCGCCTGCTGGAAACGCTACAAGGAAATGGGCCACGAAGTCGTGCCGCATCAGTTGGGGTGAAGGACAAGCACCGGAAAAGGAATATTGGTCCAAGCAGGAAGCATAACAATGAATCAGAACCAACTGCTAAAAACACTCACCCGCGGCGAAGACAGCCGCCACCAGTTCAAACGCGATGCTACCAATGCAGATGGTCTTGCAGCTGAGCTGGCGGCCTTCGCCAACAGTGGCGGCGGCTGGCTATTTCTGGGTGTTAATGATGACGGCTCGATTGCCGGACTGGATGGCACTGCGGTTCGGCGGCTAAACCAGCTGCTTAGTAACGCCGCCTCCCAGCATGTGCGCCCGCCGGTGCATCCGCTGACCGAGAATGTGCAGACGGATCAGGGCATCGTGATAGCGATGGAAATACCCGATGGGTTGGCCAAACCGTATCTTGATAACCAAGGCCGCATTTGGGTCAAGCAGGGCTCGGACAAGCGACATGTGACCTCCCGCGAAGAAATGCAGCGCATGTTCCAGCGCTCCGGCCTGGTGTATGCCGATGTGGTGCCGGTAGCGGGCACCAAGGTAGAGGATATCGACGACAAAGCATTTACCACGTATTTTAACCGCCGTTATGGTGAGGCCAGCGAATACGCCGGCCTAACACGGGAACAGTTGCTGCAAAATATAGGGCTGGGCGATGGGCAGGAGCTGAACCTGGCAGGACTGATGCTGTTCGGTCGCAATCCGCAGCGTTGGCGCCCTGCCTTTGAAATAAAGGCGGTGGCCTTTCCCGGCACGGCTCTGCACGATACTCGCTACCTGGACAGCGAAGACATCAAGGGCTCTCTGCTGGAGCAATTCCGGGGTGCCTTTGCCTTTATCAAGCGCAACCTGCACCATGTACAGCATGGGCGCAGTTTCAACACCCTGGGCGAGCTGGAAATTCCTGAGACAGCGCTGGAAGAGCTGCTGGTCAATGCCCTGATCCACCGCGACTACTTTACCAGCGCCTCTATACGCCTGATGATGTTTGCCGACCGGGTGGAAATCGCCAGCCCTGGCCACCTGCCGGATAGCCTGACCTCCGAGGACATTAGCCGAGGAAAATCCATTCGCCGCAATCCAACGCTCACTGAACATGCATCCCATATTCTGCCTTATCGCGGTATGGGCAGTGGCATTCCTCGCGCACTTGGGGCGTGGCATCACGTTGACTTGGTGAATGATTCTTCGGGTAATCAATTCAGTGTTATCGTCTGGCGTCCTGAAGCGGAGTGGCAACCTGAGGCAAGCCCCCCTCAAGAGCCCCCCCAAGTCACCCCACAAGTCACCCCACAAGTCACTGGGGAAGTCGGACGGCTGTTAATGGTAATCCAGGGGGAGATGAAACGCACCGAACTCCAGGAAGCGCTGGGGCTGAGGGATCGGAAGCACTTCAACGAAAACTACCTTCGCCCGGCGCTGGATGCGGGCCACGTGGAGAGGACCATTCCCGATAAACCCCTGAGCAGCCGCCAAAAATACCGTTTGACGGCTGCCGGTCAGCAGTGGGTAAAACATCAAGGAAGGCAGACTTGAAATATTATCCTAATCAACAGACTGTGCAGACACTGTCTGAACAATTGTCCTGGAGCCATTTTAATGAATAACACCAAAACATGGCTGACTCTCTTCTTCACCATGGCATTATCGGCCTGCTC
>NZ_VMQS01000063.1 GCF_007625055.1 Halomonas sp. | reverse complement strand
CCTTTAGCCCCTGCCTAAGGCCAGTTACTGTTTTTCCTCGACGCTATTAATACTTGAAATGTTCATGCGTTTTGTCGCATTTGTTCAATTAGTCCGGGTGGTAATCGCCTTTAATCAAACCCTAGGGCCTGTTGACGTTTCATCACGACCGCGACAGAGGCCCTTTTGGTGCAGAACAAGGCGTGAGGAGCGTGATTGGGTGGCTCCCAATCAGCGACAAACACAACGCAGGGCTGCGCCAAAAGGGCCCTGTCCCTTCGGGTTGCGCGCCAAAGAACGCCATGCGGCGTTGCGCCACTCGGTAAGGGCACCACCATTGCCGTCGTGTCGCGCCTTGCCTGACGCTCTTTGGCGCAGCAACGCGGTTCGCGAGGAAACGTCAACAGGCCCTAGAGAAATCCCTATCACTCACCAACAACAATGACGTAGGGCTGTCGGGGTGGCGTCAACCGCCCGCAGAAAGCCTGACGCATTCAGGAGCCTTCCATGCAACGCTATTCTGGCTTCGGGCTGGTCAAGCATGCGCTCAGCCATCACGAAAACTGGCAGCGCCAGTGGCGCAACCCTACTCCCAAACCGGCCTATGACGTCATTATTGTCGGCGGTGGCGGCCATGGGCTGGCCACTGCCTACTATCTGGCCAAGGAATTCGGCATCACCAATGTCGCGGTGATTGAAAAAGGCTGGCTGGGCGGCGGTAACACCGCGCGTAATACCACCATTGTGCGGTCCAACTACCTGTGGGACGAATCCGCCTTCCTGTACGAGCACGCCATGAAGCTCTGGGAAGGGCTGTCCCAGGATCTGAACTACAACGTCATGTTCTCCCAGCGTGGCGTGCTGAACGTGGGGCACACCCTGCAGGACATGCGCGACATTCAGCGCCGGGTCAACGCCAACCGCCTCAACGGCATCGACAGTGAAGTGCTCGATACCGCCGGGGTGCAGGAAATCGTGCCCATCATGGATTGCTCCAAGAATGCCCGTTATCCGGTGCTGGGAGCCTCCTGGCAGCCGCGCGCCGGGGTGGCCCGCCACGATGCGGTGGCCTGGGGCTATGCCCGGGGTGCCGACGCGCTAGGCGTGGATATCCTGCAGCAGACCGAAGTCACCGGCTTCAAGATTCGCGACGGCCAGATCTACGGCGTGCACACCAACCGCGGTGATATCGAAGCCAGGACGGTGGGCTGTGTGGCCGCCGGTAATTCGGGCGTGCTGGCCGATATGGCCGGTTTCAGGCTGCCGCTGGAATCCCACCCGCTGCAGGCGCTGGTCTCCGAACCCATCAAGCCGGTGCTGGATACCGTGGTCATGTCCAACCATGTGCACGGCTATGTCAGCCAGTCGGACAAGGGGGATCTGGTCATCGGTGCGGGTATCGACGGCTACAACGGCTATGGCCAGCGCGGCAGCTACCCGACGGTGGAGCACACCCTGCAAGCCATTGTCGAAATGTTCCCGATCTTCTCGCGGGTGCGCATGAACCGTCAGTGGGGCGGCGTGGTGGATACCTGCCCGGATGCCTGCCCGATCCTGTCGAAGACACCGATCAAGGGCCTCTACTTCAACTGCGGCTGGGGCACCGGTGGCTTCAAGGCCACGCCCGGTTCCGGCCATGTGTTTGCCGCCAGCCTTGCCAAGGGCGAGATGCACCCGATTGCAGCGCCTTTCTCCATTGACCGCTTCCACAGCGGTGCGCTCATCGATGAACACGGCGCGGCCGGCGTCGCGCACTGAGGAGATTTCGTCATGTTCATTATTTATTGCCCGTATTGCTGCGAATACCGCGAAGAAGAAGAGTTTCACCCCAAGGGTGAGGCGCATATCGAGCGGCCCAAAGACCCTGAATCCTGCAGCGATGAAGAATGGGGCGATTACCTGTTCTTCCGCACCAACCCGCGCGGCATTCACCATGAAATGTGGGTGCACGCCGCCGGCTGCCGCAAGTTCTTCAACGTGACCCGTCACACGGTGAGCTACAAGATTCTGGAAACCTACAAGATGGGCGAAAAGCCCTCGGTAACCGCCGAGAACGCCAACGCCGCCACAACCACTGCCGCCCCGCAAGGCGCCCACCAAGAAGGAGTCCGCGCATGAGCCAGCCACAAGACACGGCCGGACGCCGGCTTAAGGCGGGGGGGCAGATTGACCGCTCCCAGACCCTGAACTTTACCTTTAACGGCAAGGCCTACCAGGGCTATGCCGGTGATACCCTGGCCTCTGCGCTACTGGCCAACGGCGTTGATATCGTCAACCGCAGCTTCAAATATTCGCGCCCGCGCGGCATTGTCACCACCGGGGCCGCCGAGCCCAATGCGGTGGTTCAGCTGGGCACAAGCGAAGCGGCCCAGGTGCCCAACGTGCGCGCCACCCAGCAAGCCCTCTATGAAGGCCTGAGCGCGTCCAGCACCAACGGCTGGCCGAACGTCCAGATCGACATGATGGGCATGGTCGGCAAGCTCGGTGGCAAGTTCATGCCACCGGGGTTCTACTACAAGACTTTCATGGCCCCGGCCTCGATGTGGATGACCTACGAAAAGTACATCCGCAAGGCCGCCGGCCTGGGTCGCAGCCCGATGGAGCCGGATGCCGACATCTATGATCACCTCCATCAGCATTGCGACATCCTGGTCGTCGGCGCTGGCCCGGCGGGCCTGGCAACCGCGCTGCTGGCTGCCCGCAGTGGCGCCCGGGTGATCGTCGCTGATGAGCAGGAAGCGCTTGGCGGCTCATTGCTGGATGCCCCCTATACCCTGGATGGCGAGCCTGCCGAGCAGTGGGTGGCGCGGGTCATTGACGAGCTGGCAGGCATGCCGCACGTGACCCTGCTGCCGCGCACCACCGCCAACGGCTACCATGATCACCACTTTGTGACCCTGCACGAGCGGCGCACCGAACACCTGGCCGATACCGCGCCAGACATCAACGGCCGCCGCCAGGTGCGCGCCCGCATGCACCGTGTACGGGCTGGCCAGGTGGTGCTTGCCACCGGCGCCCATGAACGGCCGCTGGTGTACGCCAACAACGACGCCCCCGGCAACATGGTGGCCAGCGCCGTGACCGCCTATATTCACCGCTATGCCGTGGTGCCAGGCAAGACGCTGGTGGTGTCCACCGCCAATGACGACGGTTACCGTGCCGCCATCGCCTGGAAACAGGCCGGCCATGCAGTGGCTGCGATTGCTGACGTGCGCGACACGCCGGACGGCGACCTGGTTGAAAAAGCCCGCGAACTGGGTATCCGCATCATCACCGGCAGTGCCGTGATCGAAGCCAAGGGCAGCAACCGGGTCAGCGGTGCGCGGATTGCCAAGATCGATCTGCAGCGTTTCTGTGTCAGTGGCGCGGTGGAAGAACTGGCCTGTGACACCATCGCCACCAGCGGCGGTTTCAGCCCGGTCATTCATCTGGCCTCGCACACCGGTGCCCGCCCGACCTGGCGCGACGACCTGATCTGCTTTGTGCCCGGCCTGGTAGAAGGCGTGCATGCCTGCGGCGGCGCCAATGCCAACTACGCGCTGAGTTCGCTGTTCTCCGAGGCCGTTGACGTGGCCGCCCGCGCCGTGGCCGCCCTGGGCATGAGCCCTGAGCCGATTACCCTGCCGACAACAGACGAGCCGCGCGTTGGCAAGGCAGCCGCGCTGTTCCACGTACCCCATGAAAAGGACACCCTCAAGGCACCCAAGCAGTTCGTTGACCTGCAAAACGACGTCACCGCCTCGGCCATCGAGATTGCTACCCGCGAAGGGTTCGAGTCGATCGAGCACGTCAAGCGCTACACCGCGCTGGGCTTTGGGACCGATCAGGGCAAGCTGGGTAATATCAACGGCATGGCGATTGCTGCGCGCTGCCTGAAGCGCCCGATTCCCGAGGTCGGCACCACCGTCTTCCGGCCCAACTACACCCCGGTCACCTTTGGCGCCATTGTCGGCCGCCATTGCGGCAGCCTGTTTGACCCTGAGCGTTACACCGCCATGCACGACTGGCACGTGGCACGCGGCGCTGAATTCGAGGAAGTCGGCCAGTGGATGCGCCCCTGGTACTATCCACAGAAACTGAATGGCAAGCTGGAAAGCATGCACGAGGCCGTCCAGCGTGAATGCCTGGCAGTGCGTGAAAAGGTCGGCATTCTTGACGCTTCGACTCTGGGCAAGATCGACATCCAGGGCCCCGATGCGCGCGAATTTATCGGCCGGGTCTACACCAACAAGTGGGCCAAGCTGCCGGTCGGCAAGTGCCGCTACGGCCTGATGTGCAAGGACGACGGCATGGTCACCGATGACGGTGTCACCAGCTGCCTGGGTGAAAACCACTTCCTGATGACCACCACCACCGGTGGTGCCGCGGCGGTACTGGAGTGGCTGGAGCTATGGCACCAGACCGAATGGCCGGAGCTGGATGTCTACTTCACCTCGGTCACCGACCACTGGGCGACCATGACGGTCACCGGGCCGGAAGCCCGCAAGCTGGTCAGCGAGATCACCGACGTTGACCTGGACCGCGATGCCTTCAAGTTTATGGAATGGCGCACCGGCAAGGTGGCGGGCGTTCCGGCACGCATCTTCCGGATCTCGTTCACTGGCGAGCTGAGCTTCGAGATCAACGTGCAGGCCAACTATGCCGAACATGTCTGGAAGACGCTGTTCGCGCACGGCGAGAAGTACGGCCTGACCCCCTACGGCACCGAAACCATGCACGTGCTGCGCGCCGAAAAAGGCTTCATCATTGTCGGCCAGGACACCGATGCCTCGGTGACCCCGGAAGATCTGGGCATGCAGTGGTGCGTCGGCTACGACAAGCCGTTCTCCTGGATCGGCAAGCGTGCGCTGACCCGTTCGGATACCGCGCGCCGTGACCGCAAGCAGTTTGTCGGCCTCAAGCCCAAGGACCCCAGCGTGGTATTGGGAGAAGGCGACCAGATCGTCCGCGATCCTAATCACGCCATCCCCATGCCGATGGTCGGTCACGTGACGTCCAGCTACTACAGCCCGACCCTCAAGAGCGGCTTTGCGCTGGCCGTCGTCAAGGATGGCCATCAGCGGATGGGCGAGAGCGTCTTCCTGCCTACCGTCGATGGCACGGTTCACGAAGCTGAAATTGTCAGCCCGATTTTCTATGACCCCAAGGGAGAGCGCCAGCATGTCTAAGGTCGCGACTTTCGATACCCGTGCCGAGGCCGACCTGCCGGTCGCCACCCCCATGGCCTTCAGCCTGGCGCACAGCGGTGCGCCTGCCGTCACCCCGCAAAGCCGCGTGGTGCTGCGCGAACGCCCGCTGCAGGGGCATCTGATCCTGCGCGGCGGCGCCATTGTCCTGGATGAAGCCGTGCGCAAGGTGCTGGGCATCAACCTGCCCGGCGAGCCCCAGGGTCTCACCCTGGATGAGTCCGGCCAGCGTTCGGTGCAGTGGCTGTCCCCAGATGAATGGCTGGTCATCGTGCCCGACGGCGAAGCCTTCGAGCTTGAAACCGCCCTGCGCCATGAGCTCGCCGATGCCCACTACGCCATCAGCGACGTCAGCGGCGGCCAGACCCTGCTAGAGCTGGAAGGCGAAGGCGCCACCGAGGTACTGATGAAAAGCGTCATCTACGACGTTCACCCATCGCACTTCAAGGTCGGCAAGGGCGTGACCACGGTGTTCGCCAAGGCCACCGTGATCCTGCGCCGCCCCAGCGACACCCGCTGGGAGCTGGTCGTCCGCCGCAGCTTCGCCGACTACACCTACCGCTGGCTGCTCGACGCCGGCGACGAGTTCGCCATCGGCGTGGAACGCTGATCTGCCGCTAGACGCAGGGTAGGTTAACGACACCGGCCTGGCAGAGACTTCTCTGCCAGGCCGGTTTTTTTTATGTAGCCACTGTTGGCCAGTGTCTACTATCATCATCTGTACGCGTAGATTTGGGCAGTTTTACTGAAATTAAAGAAGATCACCATGCCAGTATTGACAGATACCAGGTGGAATATGAACCCCAATATCCCCTTGGCTAAGCAACTTGCCAAAAGGGATCTGCCAGCTTTGGTTTATGACGCTGTTAATCTCGAAGGTGTTGCCATGACGTTACCTGAGGTGCAGACCATTCTTGATGGGATCACCGTAGGGGGGCATCGCATCAGCGATCAAAATATGGCCATTAATCAGGCGAAAGCATGGGCGTTCATTTTTGACCGGGTCGGCCAAGGTGATTTTAAGTTCAATAAAGCAACCGCCTTGCAAATTCACAATATCGCCGGGAAAGAAGAAGCATTAGAGTGGGGTAAATTCCGCTCTGGTTACGTTTCCATTACGGGTGCAGATGATGAGCCGCCCGCACCAGATGAGTTAGACGCAAAATGGCTTGACGTTGAGCATCAAGTAAATGCTGAAACTGATGTTTACGATCAGGCAATCACAGCATTTTTACAAATGGCACGTGCGCAGTTTTTTTGGGACGTCAACAAACGGACAGGTCGTTTCATGATGAATGGGATCCTTTTGGCTAACGGTTTTCCCATCATTAATGTACAAGCAAAGCGTCAGCAAGAATTTAACACACTGATGCTCGACTTCTATTCCTCTAATGATATGACCGCCATGAATCAGTTTTTACGCAGCTGTTTGGATGAAAAAATCATTCGTAATTTCAAGCTGGACCTGAAAATCAGCTAGCAAAGTGTTAAAGACCAAACCCCTGCTAACTACCGCAAAAAGTCAAAACCCCGTAGGGTGGCTTCGCAAAGCAAGCCACCCACTCGCCGCAGGTCAGCGAGCTTGTCAGGCGCGACATATAGCATCCTTTACCTGCAGCTTGGTAAGTTAACAGGTGACGGAAGAGAGTGAGAGTTGAAGAAAATATTCAGCGTTATCTTAGTTGCGTTTTTGGGCGTGTTGACGTGTTTGGTATACGCCCTGGCCGAGCCTCAGGAGATTCATTCTAATGGCATTTTGGCGCGTCTCCTTGTGCCCGGAGCTGTGCGAAATTTCCAGTGGCCTGAGCTTTGCAGTGAGGTTCGCTTATCCAGAAGCTTTCAGGAATGTACCGCCGGAATATGTGGTGAACACTATGACACCCATTTCCGCAGCGCCTCATCATCTGAAATGCTTGAGAGTGCATTTGCCAAATTTATAATGCAGGTCGATACCACAGATACAATCTTGTTGGTTGATGATGAGGTTGCTCAGGATGGCTGCCGTTCTGTGCGTGCCAGCGCTTATTTCTCTTATTACCCGGATACCGATTAAGCACATAGACGAATACAGTGGTTATTCGGCATAAGGTCATTGGTTTATGGTACACACGCAGTGAACTTTACCTGCAGGCCTGGCCCTCGATTAATGAGATCAACTCTTGTTCAAGCATCCATAACAATCAGTTTGTCCAAGTAAAGCTCATCTGAGCGTCGGCCCGTAATGTCTATCAGGATCCCAGAAAAACGTCCGCCTCCACCTTCTGTCCAAACTGCTTTAAGCCCCCCATCGCGGTTCGTTTCAACGGCGCATACTGGGCTGTTACGGGGAGGTACATCGAGCCAGATGCCTGTGAACCCGGGATTTTGAATATGGGGTAGAAAAAACTCAAAGCTATCGGGAAGCTTTGGAAGGTTCAAGTCCCCAATGTTGGCAAGATCCTGCCCCGACCAAAGATCGCCAAAAGCGAAATAGGCACTATCTATTCCGAAAACGATTTCTCCAGAAATCTTCTCAGGTAAATCGCCATCCGCTTCTAGCCACACGGTATGAACTTGTTTGCTATCATCAGCAATTAGTAGCCAGACACTTAGTCGAGCTGCATTGACTTCTTTTATACCACGCAGGTGGTAGTCGCCACCCCTGGAAGGGTCGCCGATGAATATGCTCCCACTTGGCAGATCCAGTGTTCCCAAAAACTGCCAGCTTGCCGATCTCTCAGATACTGAAAGTATCCAATCTCTTGCCTCAGGCCGATGATCAGCAAAACAATGGAAAGGCGACAACATCAGTATTGCGCTTAGTATCCTCTTGAGCTTCAAAAGCATCCCCCTTTAACGCATGGGTGAGCCCTAACTGTGTTGGCCAACATTGAATTAACCGTACCACTGCCTTGCGGTTTGGATGGCATCACGCTAATTTTGGCGTTGATTTCTCGGAGTATGACCATGATGTTCCGCTATCTAATGATAACATTTATTCTCACATCCGCACCCGCTCTGGCATGTGATGACCTCTACGATCTAGTTGCCAGGCAGGGGGTGCCTTTGGAAGATCAGTCTGCTTATACGCAAACCTTTAATGCTTGCTTTGAAGCATCCATCGCCGGGATGTCAGAAGAACATCAGAATCGAATTCCACAGCTCATCGATGAAACTATGCGTGTGGCGGTTCGTGCCAGCAATGTGATTGTCGTGCACAGGATGATCGAAGAAAGAGCCCGCTTTGGCACATCAGATAACGATGACCTGAGTCAGTTGCTATTGGATGCCGCTGGTCAAGGTTACACCGATATTGTTCGCCTGTTGCTAGGAGCCGGGGCAGGTCCGAACGCAGATGATGAGATTATCAGCCCATTATATGCTGCGATGATGGGTGGGCATGCAGATACTGCCAGGGAGCTTATTGATGCCGAAGGTAAAGTGCGTCGTTATCCAGGTCTCCCTGAAGGTGTGACACTGATTGAAGAGGTGATTTACGGCTCGACCGAGGTGGCTCCGACTATCGAAATACTTATTGAACAAGGCCATGATCCTTCTGAGAGGATGCTGCGAGGCGAGCTTCCTATTCACGTGGCTGCCGCCCTTGGGGACGGTGAGACTATCCGCGCCCTCCATGCAGGTGGTGCGAATATTGAGGCGTTGGACCGTCAGGGCCATACACCTCTGGAGACAGCTGCCAGCACGTTCAGTGGTTTATCCGCTCTGCCTGCCCTTCTGGCATTAGAAGCCAGAGCCGTGGACGCAGCTATCTACGAAGCTGAGTTGAACAACCGTGACATGAACATCGCCTATTTAAAAGCCATTGGTGAGCCCCGCGCTCAACAGGCAACGCTTGATCGAGCCTTGATCGCGTTCATTCAGCGTGGGCGTGGCGACCGTATTTATAAATTGTTGCAAGCGGGGGCTAACCCAAATGCATTTCAGGGAAAATCCCACCCGCTTTACCTTACCGGTTGTCTGCCCCGCATAGGCGAAGTTCTGCTTGAGTTTGGCGCAACGCCTGAATTAGCCAGGGTGAACGGGGCTGAGCCAGAATGGGCAGCTGAATGTGTCGCCTATAGCGAAGAGGCACGTAACTATGTAAGCCGTCTGGGGTTCTCTCCCTAGCTTGCTCATGCGGCAAAATAACGTTTTGAACTCAATTTGCTGAATGCTGCGAAACACATGGGCAGTGGTGTCTCTTTGCCCGACCTGGAGAAAACTCACTCATGAGAGGGAAGGCGCCAAAAAGACAGCGTCCAGAATGGCGCATTAGCGACGTTCACTTCGGTGTTAAACTGAAACTCTGATGTGGGAATGACCCCGCCGCATTGAGGAAGGCAATCAGTATCGATGTCCCATCCGTCAAACGCATCTGCGATTGCCTCGTCGAGAACAGACAAATCAGGACCAGGAAGAGGTGCGCCTGCAAGCCTTGTCTGAAGGGTGGTGATAGCATCCTCTGGTACTCTTAGGCGAAGTACAGGATTGTGCATTGCGTAGCCGGGTAGGCTTCGTGTTCCACCGTCAGCGTCTCTTAAATACTTGTCATCCTGGCTGACCCAGAGTGGCATGGCTCTTGAACCGTGGATGGCCTGAACCTCGCCGCCCAAACCGTCGATGAAATTCTTGGCCAATGCCGCAAGTTCATCATTCATTGCTGTATTTTTTTCCCCAAGGTCTGCTGTCTGCATGGTGGGAAGAATACGCGTCGGGAGCGAGATGACGACCAGCCGCAACCCGTCGGTATCTGGCTGGGGCAACTGTGCGCCTTCTTTCGCGAACCAGAGAAGTGGGTCTGCCGCCACGCGTGAGTGCATATCCCGATAAGCGTTGTATTCAGAAAAACTCTGCGACTCCAACGTTACTTCCGGACCCAGTGCATTTCCATGCCCCTTCAGGGCACCAAGCCCCCAAGATTGGGTTCCATTTGTTGGCCAGTGGCGGCAGTCAACCGTCAGGCATGAAAAGGTTACGCTTGGGGCTCCATCAACAAACGCAGTTCCGATATTTGTAAAAGGCGGCAACCCACCCATTCCCAGGATGAAGGCGCCTGACACGCTGCCCAGATCAATGTTATCGGTGAACCACAATGCATCTGAATACCGTTCCAGTGCATCCTGACGAAGCAAACGCGGTACGTCGCCGGTGACAAATGACGACAGGATGACAGCGTCGGGCTCGTCCACGCGCATGTCTACCCTTGAGTTCTCAGGCGTCGCCGGTTCAAACACTTGCTTAAGCGGTTTGGTGATCTTGATGATGACGATAACGCCAAGCGCCATACTGAATAAAACGGCTGCAGCGGCGGCAAAAGTGACTATGCGCAAACCAGGCCTCACCTGCATAAAGGGTATGATTTGTATACATTATCAGTTCGACGCCCTCGCTGTGAACGTTAACTACAGGGGGTTATGTTCTGAGCCTGGGCGCTATTGGGAGCGAAAAGCCTTGATTTTCTGATCATCTCAAGGGATTTTGATGTCAACCAGTCAGCGTCTAGGAAAGGCTGATGGGGAAAAATCGGACAACAATACAAGAGGCATTTCGAATGAAGCTCTTAATTCGCATCGCGGTTGTCTTTTCTTGCCTGGTCTTTACCAGTTCACCCTTTGCTGAGCCCATCCGACAAACGGAACGTCACTATGAGGGCCCACCAAAGGATGGCATTTTAAGGCAAACCCCGATTTTCCCTTGGGACGATCAGGCGGCATTGAGTGACATCAAAGAGCAAATAGAGCGACTGGAGCAAGAAGGTGTTCCAGAAGCATTTCTGACGTTGGCAATGTCCACCGACACAGAACCGTCCCAAACAAGAAATCGCGAAATTTACACGCGAGATCGCACAGTCTTGGGCTTCCTTTTCCCAGACAGTGAAGACGATGTTGCACGCGAAAAGCTGAGGGCCGCACGATATGTCATGTTTCACAGTGCGCTCGAAGGCAGACCTTACGTGTTGTACAACCTCGGCAACTCGCTCTACCGTTGGCCAGATCCGGCGATGCCTAAAGACTTTCATCTCACGCTCTGGCGCTTGGCGGCGGATAGAGAAATGCTGCCGGCGCTGGTCAATTTCATCGCCACCAATCGTGTTGATGTTAGCGATCTCAATGCCGATATGGCCGAAGCGTATTTGCGGTATGGGTTCGATTTGGGTGCCCCTGGGGGTGAGTATCAGCTGGTCTCGAACCTAGTGGAGTTTTATGGCCACTATCACACCAACCGCGAAGACGACGGTTATTTTCGACGCGCACTAGACCGGTTGAGTGAACTGGGTGCAACGGCCGAAAGTAAGGCGTGGGAAGCCTTTGCACGGCTTGATGGGTATCACTTGCAGCAGGATGTGCCTTTAGGGTTAGATATACTAACGTCTTTGTTAGCAGAGCCTGACCCACGTTATCACCATTACGTCACCATAGGGTATGCCTACGCTAACGGGAATGGTGTTCCGCGTGATTTGGATCTTGCCAGAGACATCTATGTAGCCTGCCTGAGGGCATCGAAAGAGGCAGGCTGCGCTCATAATCTCGGATCATATTTCGTTCGTCCCAGTGAAGGCGTCTACAAGCCGATTTTAGCCAATGCGCTTTATTTTATTGCTGAAAAACTTGCAAGTGAGCAAGGCGCTCATCATGTCGTTCAGCTCGCCCAAGCTGAGCAAGAACACACGAAGGCAGATTTCCCTATATGGGGGGCACATTTGAAGTTGAATCAATACATAACCCTGATCGAGAATGGCCAGTTTGAAGATATTGAAGAGCTGAGTGGTGTACGCCCCTTCCCTAGACCAGATCAGGTTTTCGAAGGGCAAAAGTACAGCGATTCACTGATCGGCGGTGCGCTCGCCGCGTTCAATGCGAGCTTGGCGTTCTGATGAGGCAGGCCTTGGAGTATCAGGCCGCATTGGCAGACCCAGAAAGGGGTGGCCTGAAGGTGCAAACCCCAGAGGGGCGCTCTTTGCCTGAATTGCCTGGGCGAGTGCTGGAGGCTACCTATGTTGATCGCACTGACGCGCTATTTTTTATCACGCACGATATTCTGCACGAAGAGCAGCTGGATATAAGCCTAGTGCGCAACGGGCAACTGCTTGATCGATTGTCCATTGGGCAAATGTGTCAGCCCGCCGAGTTTGGCACGCTGACCCAGATTGAAGCGCGACGGTTCACTTTCACCTTTCCCGCTGAAGTGACGTGGGCACTGACGGTCAATCAAACACCAAGATTTACCTTGCCCAATCTGCGCAGCGCAGTCTCACGACTGCACCTTTGGCAACGCTATTTTGCTTTAACCAAGTGCGCCTCATCATAATCAACCGATTTTCAGGGCATCTCGTCACTGCATTTCGATGCCGCCTGATCAAC
>NZ_VMQS01000128.1 GCF_007625055.1 Halomonas sp. | reverse complement strand
CATCACAACTAATTCAGAACCGGTCCATTTTTTATATGACCACCTTCTGAAATGAAAAGCTGTTAGTGTGGTTACAGGGTTTATTGCATGGCATCAGGGTAGGCCGGCCTTGTAGCCATCTAAAAAGTCCCGTCCTGGCGTCAATCAGACAGGAGAAGGCCTTTATGGACATACTGGAAATGCATTATTGGTGGATATTGATTGGCCTGGGCCTGCTACTCGCAGAGCTGATGACAGGCACTGTGCTCTTGCTGGCACTGTCCGCGGCGGCGTTTATTACAGCCGTTGCAGCCTATTTCAATATCGGGTTGACCGGGCAGCTGGTCACACTGGCCATCTGCGTGGCTGTTTTTGCGCCCATTGCGATCAAGGTGATTCGTCCGCGCCTATCGCCGAAAGGTATCAATTACGGCTCCGTTGGCTCCGGCGCTGAAAACGGCAAGATGTTTGATATCGTGGCCCGCGACTTCGACAGCGCCCCCGGCATCAAGATTCATGGCGATTTCTTTCATGCAAAGCTGATCAACGCCCTGCCTTCAGACCCACCCCTGCAACCCGGAGATCGTGTCATCTTCGATCACTTTGACGGCACCACAGCCCAGGTCACGCGCTTCAAAGCAACGTAACCCCACTCAAGGAGCAACACATGGAACTCCCTTTCGGAACGGGCCTTATTATTGGCGGCCTGATCGCCATCATCGGTATCTTCATCATTGCCAAAGGGCTGATGATCGTACAGCAGTCAGAGTCTGTCGTGGTTGAGCGACTGGGCTCTTTCAACCGGGTACTCGAGAGCGGCGTGAACATTATCGTGCCGTTTATCGACAAGCCGCGCCCCATCACCATGACCCGCTACAAGCGTGTGGATGGACAGTTCATTCCACAAACCAAGGAAGAAACCCGCATCGACCGGCGCGAAACGGTAATGGACTTTCCAGGGCAAGCCGTCGTTACCACCGATAACGTCACCGTGCAGATCGACGGCGTGCTCTACTACACCATCGTCGCCCCGGAAAACGTCGTCTACCAGGTCGAGAACATGTCTCAGGCGGTAGAAACGCTGGCCAAGACCACCTTGCGCAGCGTGGTCGGTCAGATGGAGCTGGACAAACTGTTTGCCAGCCGCTCTGAAGTCAATGCCGATATCCAGCTGGCCATGGAAGAGCCGGCCTCCAAGTGGGGCATCAAGATCAACCGCGTCGAGCTTCAGGATATTCAGATGCCGGTTGAAGTGGAAGAAGCCATGCGCCTGCAGATGGCCGCGGAGCGTAACCGGCGCGCCACTGTGACAGAGGCGGAAGGCGAAAAGTCCGCGGCGATTGCCAAGGCCCAGGGCCAGCGGGAATCCGCGATTCTCAATGCCCAGGGCGATAAGGAAGCGGCGGTGCTGCGCGCCGAAGGGGAACGCGAATCCATCAGACTGGTACTCGAATCGCTCGGCGACACCCAGAAGAACAAGGAAACCGCCGTGGGGTATCTGCTCGGCCAGACCTACATCAAGACCCTTCCCGACATGGCCAAACAGGGCGAACGCGTCTTTGTGCCGTACGAATCCAGTGCGCTGCTCGGCTCCATGGGCATGTTCCGCGAAATGGCCGGCAACCCCAGCGATCAGATGGCCGCCAACGCGCTTAAAACCGGCATGCTCGGCGGCGCGGGCGCTCAGTCGACTTCATAACGCTTCAGACGGGTGATTTGCAACCCACCAAACAAAAGCGGCGTGGTATCCACCACGCCGCCA
>NZ_VMQS01000127.1 GCF_007625055.1 Halomonas sp. | reverse complement strand
ATGGCGAATGCCTGACAGGGTGAAGGTTCTATCCTCGCCTGATCGCTGATATAAAGCTGAGTCGTTAAACGTAATCAGCAATCAAGCAGCTATTCTTTCTCAGTGTTGAAAAAAACTGAAATGGGTAGCCGTTTTTTTAGGCTCATCACGATCATGTTATTCTGCCAGGATAAAACAAACAGGGATGCGGCATGGCTCACTTACTGCGTATCGTGATGATTCACGGCCACCTCGACGGCGTGGTCGAGTTAAGCCTGGATGGCCACACCAATATCTGCGGCACCAACGCCTCCGGCAAGACCACCCTGCAGCGGCTGGTGCCGGTGTTCTATGGCGAACTGCCCAACCGGGTGGTGCCCAAAACGCGCATGAAATTCGATGCGTTCTACCTGCCCAACAGCAACAGCTACCTTGTGTATGAATATCGCCGCGAAGCGGGCAGCCTGTGTCAGGTGGTGCTGACGCGGGGAACCAATGGCGGTGTGGAATACCGTTTTGTGGCCGCGCCTTATCGGCCGGTGGATTACCTGCTGGAAAGTGAAGGCAGGGTGGAAGCCCGCGACTACGCACAATGGCTGAATGGCTTGCGTCTCAACGGTATTGCCACCTCCAGCAAGCTGACGGCCACTTCGGAATACCGCGCGGTGATTCAGAACGACTTCACTCCGATTCCCGGTCTTGCCTCCCATGGCAACCGCAAAGAGGCACTCAGGCTGCGCCAGATGGCCGCCCAGTTCAGCCTGGTCAAGCCGGAACACCGCATCCGCCATATGGAAAAGCTGGTCTCGGCGGTGCATGCCAAAGAGGGCAAGATGGATACCCTCAAAACCATGCTGGCGGCGATTTTCGAAGAAGACGGCGTGGAACTGCCGGTCACCCGGATTCGCAG
Source organism: Halomonas sp. (assembly GCF_007625055.1). Taxonomy (GTDB): domain Bacteria; phylum Pseudomonadota; class Gammaproteobacteria; order Pseudomonadales; family Halomonadaceae; genus Vreelandella. Next base: position 872 of record NZ_VMQS01000127.1, on the reverse strand, counting down.
CAACAAGGCGCGGGACTGGATCGGCCAGATGCGCCAGTCCATGCGTCTGGCGCCCTTGCAGCAGGCACTTGCCGAGCTGCGCGACACTGATGCGGAGCTGGCCCGTCTTGAGGCCATGTTGTGGCAGCTCAAGCCCCAGCTGAGTGCCGATCAGCAGCGCACGGAAAGCCAGGCAGCGGATTCTGAGGCCGCAATCAAAGCGCACAAAACCGCCTTCAAGGAACAGCAGGAAGCCTATGAAACGGCGCGCGATGCGTTAAACGACCAGCTCAGTGCCAAGGAAAGTCAGCGCAAGCAGGCCGAGCGCAGCCTGGAAGACCTTCAACAGCGCTATGAAGCCTACGAAGACGCCGATATGCCCGCGCTTGAGCGCGATCTGCAGGCGTTGCCGCAACAGCGCGAAAAGCACCAGCAGCTGAAAGAACACCTGATGCTGATGGAAGAAGCCGCCGAGGCCAGCCAGGCGCGTAAAGATGCCCGTTTGCGCGAATTGGGCGATACCCTGGCCCGCCAGAGCGAAGAAATTCAGGCCCAGATGGACGCCGTGGGTGAAGAGCAGGCGCAACGCCGTGAAGCCCACTGGAACGACCAGCAGCGCCTGACCGAAGGTTACCAGCAACAACGCCAGGCGCTGGACGCCCGTTTTCAGGAGCGTTTGTCGGAAGGCGTGGCGCACCTGGCCATGCTCAGGGCGGCACTGGAACATCAAGGCCCCAGCCGCGAAGAAAGCGCCGAGGCTGACCTGGCCCAGGCGCGGCTGGATCAGGCACAAAGCACGCTCAGCGCCGCCCGTGATGATCACACCAGCCTGCGGCTGGAACTGGATACCCATAAGCGTGCCCGTGAACAGGCCGATAGCGCCTTTAATGCCG
>NZ_VMQS01000013.1:9266-46074 GCF_007625055.1 Halomonas sp. | reverse complement strand
GCACTTATTAAGAAAAACCCCGGACAGGTACCTGTTCGGGGTTTTTTGTGTTAACGACTCACGATTCACCATTCGATGGATTCACCCGCCCAATCCCAGAAGCTACCTGTGTCATCGGGTGTACGTTGCGACATGACGTCCAGGAGACTTGCCGCCACAAAGTCAGGTGTAAACAGCTTATGCTCAGGAACACGCCCCTGAAAAGGCCTGGAAAGCCCCGTATCTGTGGTGCCTGGATGCAAGCTAAGGACAATAGACTGCTTGTTGAGCCGTTTAAGCTCGATCGAAAGCGTCTTCATCAACATGTTGTGGGCTGACTTGCTGGCACGATAGCTGTACCAACCTCCAAAGCCATTATCGCCAATAGACCCCACGCGCGCTGACAGACTGCCAATCACGACAGGATGTTTACCTTGCAGGGAACGCTTGATAGCGGCCAACAGCAAGGCAGGCGTGGCCGCATTGATATGCATGACCCTGGCAAAATGATCAGCGTCGATGTCGTCCATGCGCTTTTCAGGGGCGATACCATCAGTGTCATCATGAAGGATACCGATGGCATTGAATACCAGGTGGACGGGTTGTTTATCGAGATGCTGCTGAAGAGCAGTACGGCCATTTTCCTGACTGAGATCAGCAGTTAATGCTTCGATACGCGGGTCAGAAAACGTTAGGGGTGAGCGACTGACAGCAATGATACGCGAAGGTCGCTGTGAATCAGATAACGCCTTGACCACTGCCTGACCGATACCACCGCCAGCGCCGACTACCACGGCAGTAAATGCATCAGGTAAATGGGGCAACAACATAACAAGCTCCAGACAGTTAATATCCTACTATTGAAGCTTTTTGTATAACATTTGTCTATGCCTAATACAAATAACGGGAAGAAGGCAGGATGCTGAAGCGCGCTGATGAGTCAGTACTTGCTATGGTGTCGGTCAGCGCCATGGGACATAGTTTGGTTTGCTATAGTGAAAGGCGGATGATGTCAGAGTCATCATGGATTCTTACTCACGGTCAAGCATTGGGCAATGAAGCACAGGTGGAGTAGCTGTTTGGCAACCGAAAGACCGCTGGGAACTCCTGGTGGCCGTGGCTGATCAGGCCACGAACCTTAAAAACATGCCGTGCCTAGTCGGTTAGATGGGGCTGAAGGGGGTCAAGCATAATGTTACGCGCTCTGCTGAGCCGCTGGATGTCACCACGCCGCGCCACCTGGAGCGCTTGTGCGCTGCTGGCCGGTCTGCTGGGACTGGTTGCCTGGGAAATGCGCCATTATTATTACAATCAACAGCAACTGGCTCAGGCGCGTACCGAATCCAGTGCCCAGATGGTAGCCCAATGGCTGGAGAGCGCGCTGGAGACTTCGCTGCATTCACTGCGCGGGGTCAATGAACTGTATCAACTTATGGCCTCAGGGCATCTGTCGGTTCATGAGCTGAACAAGCTGATGGACAGCCGCCGCCATAGCCTGCCGGTCTGGAACGAGGTGACGCTTATCACGCCGGAAGGCAGCGTCATAGCCGGCACCCATGGCATCTCTCTTTCTGCTGAAGATTGGACGCTATTGCTTGCCTTGAACACCGATAACGGCCAGCAAAGTGGTGTCTCTCGGGTTTTTCACGTCAACAATGACGAACAGACGCCCTACCTGCTGCATGCCTTACGAATTGAAAACAGCGAAAGGCAATTGGAAGCCTTGGTGGTGGCCTGGCTATCGCCCAACCATCTGGTGAATCTGGTCAATCAATTGCCCTTAGGTGACGGTAACAGCATAGCGCTGTTGGACACTTCCCGGCTTTTGATGGTGCAGCGCAGCGGCGAGGATGGTCAGGCGTCCACCCTGATTGACAAAAGAGTAGACACACCGCAACTGGCCAGGTTTCTGGAATCCCACCATCACAGCGATAGCTGGATACGTCGGTCACCGCAGGATGGCGATCAGCGCCTGTTTACCGGCTACAAGTTGGCAATGGCGCCTTGGTTGGTGATCGTAGGAGAAAATACCACTGTCTACCTGTATGACTGGTGGCGGCGTTTCTGGGCATTGCTGATAGGATGCCTTTTATTGATTGGCACAGGCATCCTGGCATTGCGCCACTATCGCCAGCTGTATGAGGCCGAGCAGGATCTGCGCGAGCATCGCAACCAGCTGGCCAAGGAAGTGGCTGCTCGCACCCAGGCCCAGCAGGCTACCGAGCTTGAAGCTGCCCAGCTCAAGATTGCTGCCATGGCGTTTGAAACTCATCTGGGCATGTTTATCGCTGATGCCCACAACCGCATTATTCAGGTTAACCACACTTTTAGCGATATCACCGGCTACCGCGAAGACGAGGTAATGGGTAAAACCCCAGCGCTGCTCAGCTCCGGTCAACATGACAAGGCCTTCTACCGTGCTATGTGGCACGATCTGAACAAGTACAACCGGTGGCAGGGTGAAGTGTGGAATCGGCGCAAGAGTGGCGACGTTTACCCGCAATGGTTAACCATCAGTGTGGTGCGCAATGACCAGCATGAGTTGACCCACTATGTAGCCACACTGAGTGATATTACCCAGCGTAAGGCCGCCGAGCAGGAGATTCATCAGCTGGCCTTTTACGATTCGCTGACCCTGTTACCCAATCGCCGCCTGCTGATCGACCGCCTGGAAGCCGCCCTCAAGGAAACTCAGCGGGAAGGGCTCTATAGTGGGCTGATGTTTATTGACCTGGATAATTTCAAGACCATCAATGACAGTCTCGGCCATTATCTGGGAGATGAACTGTTGAAAGGGGTCGCTGAGCGGCTGGCAAGTGTGGTCAGAGACAGCGATACCGTGGCGCGCCTGGGCGGAGACGAATTTGTGGTCTTGCTACACGAGTTGGGCGAGAGTGAAGCGGCCGCCACGCAGGGCGCCGACGCCACTGCCCGGAAACTGCTGGATGCCCTGCTGGAACCCATTGAGGTAGAAGGCCACACCTTGCAGATCAGTGGCAGTATCGGGATTACCCTTTTTCATGGCGATGCTATCGGGGTCAGCGCGATTCTCCAGCAGGCCGACCTGGCCATGTATCAGGCCAAGGCCGCCGGACGCAACGCGCTGCGATTCTTCGACCCCTCGATGCGTGCGGCGGTGGTTGACCGCGCCCAGCTGGAAGGTGATCTGCGCTATGCCTTTGAGCGTCACGAATTGGCGCTTTTCTACCAGACCCAGGTCAACGCAGAAGGCGGTGTGATGGGCGTTGAGGCACTGGTGCGCTGGCATCATCCTGTTCGCGGTGTAGTGCCTCCAGATATTTTTATTCCGGTCGCTGAAGAGAGCCACCTGATCGGCGAAATCGGGGAGTGGGTGCTCGAAACGGCTTGCCACCAGTTGGCGCAATGGGGCTGTTCAGCGGCCACCCAAGGATTGACGGTAGCGGTCAATGTCAGCCCCAATCAGTTCCGCCAGCCGCATTTTGTTTCTCAGGTGGAGGCGGTGCTTGAGCGAACCGGCGCCAACCCTCACCGGCTCAAACTGGAAGTCACCGAAAACCTGCTGATGGAGGATCTTGACGTGATTCGCGCCCGGATGAAGCAGTTGCGCCAGCTGGGGGTGCGCTTCTCGCTGGACGATTTTGGTACCGGTTACTCATCACTGGCGTATCTCAAACGTCTGCCGCTGGATCAGCTAAAGATTGATCAGTCCTTTGTACGCGACGTATTGGAAGACCCGGCGGATGCGGCGATCGTACGCACCGTCATTGCTCTGGCCCACAGTCTGGAACTTGAGGTTATCGCCGAGGGCGTGGAAACCTGCGCCCATCGCGATTGGCTGTACGCTGAAGGCTGTCGGACCTATCAGGGTTATTGGTTCTCGCGACCATCTCCCATCGAGACGCTTTCGCTGTAAAGTGACGTCGGCGGGTGGAACTCGTCGTCTCGTTCATCCTTACGACCATCATTGGAGCAGCCTGCCTGGAGGCGGGTCAAAGCGGCGCCGGCGCCTTGCAGGCTGAACGTCATGTGCCAGGGGTCGCGCTCATCCTGTTCAAAGGCCACAAACAGCTGATCGCCAGCTGGCATTTCTTCCAGCAGATTATTCAGGTCGTTCAGGTAAAAGTGAACGTAAAAGCCGTCGTCGCCACGCTGGGTGATAAACTCGGCTACCCCCTGATGAATCGGTCGGTCGTCGACACGTACCAGGGTAGGCACCATATTAACAGTGGTGTCCTCACCCTGAAGGTTTTCCAGGGTAACGCGCAACTCAAGCCAGGGCAGGTCACAAATGCCCTGGGTGGCATTGACGCTGAAGGTGGCATCCGAATAGCTATGGGTTTCTACCGCGCGAAAATGCCGCTCATCCCCAAGCGATAGCGCCATTGACTGCCAATGTTGATGGCGCTGGGCCTCGCTGATGTTGTAGGGCGTGGCCAGCGCCAGGGCGGGTAAACAGCCAATAGCCAAAAGGGTAAAGGATAATGTCTTACAAAAGGTGCGCGTACCCATGGCAGGTTCTTCCCAGGCAAAAATGCTAGCCTACAACGGCATTGGCTGAGGCAAAAGGCTAAGCTGCTGATTTTTCTATATCTAGTATTTTTTTACAAAAAAATTAGCCTATATGGTGTCTATCATGTCTATACTTCTGAGTTGTTGATCGTATAATGCCCAGCGTTTTGGGCCGAGAATAACCCGTAGATGAAGGAGTTTTGCCACATGAGTACTGCTGCCAACGCCGTAAAGACATCCAATGCTGTTCCCTTGCAGGCGCCTTCACAGGAAATCTGGGACTCCAAGTATCGGCTCAAGGACCGCCACAGCCAACCGGTGGATCAGGATGTCAGTGCCACCTATGAGCGCGTGGCCCGCGCCCTGGCAGCGGTAGAAGGTGACAAGGCGGATGAGTGGCTGCCGCGCTTTCAATGGGCGCTGGAGCACGGCGCCATTCCGGCAGGGCGGATTCTGTCCAATGCCGGGGCTGAAGCGTACAAACCTGCCGTCAGTCTGATCAACTGCACCGTGTCGCGCACCATCCGCGATTCCATGCGTGATATTCTCGACTCGGTTGTTGATGCCGGCATGACGCTGAAATCCGGGGCGGGCATTGGCTATGATTTCTCGACCCTGCGCCACAAGGGCGCTTTTGTGTTCGGTGCCGGTGCCGGCACCAATGGCCCTCTGGCGTTCATGGATATCTACGACAAAATGTGTTTCACCGTGGCTTCCGCCGGTGGTCGTCGTGGTGCCCAGATGGGCACCTTCGATGTCGGCCACCCGGACGTGCGTGAGTTCATTCAGGCCAAGCGTGAGTCTGGTCGTCTGCGTCAGTTCAATCTCAGCCTGCTGATTACCGATGAATTCATGGAAGCGGTCAAGGACAATGCCGATTGGCCGCTGGCGTTCCCGCTACATCCGGGCGAGAAGGACGATGTCAGGCCGGAAGACCTGATCTACCGGGACTGGCCGGTAGTAGAAGACGGCTACACGCTTGACGATGAAGGCCGAGTGGCCTGTCGCATCGTGGAAGTTATCAAGGCGCGCGAGCTGTGGGACACCATCATGTCGTCCACCTATGACTACGCAGAACCGGGTTTCATCCTGATCGATCAGGTTAACCGCATGAACAATAACTGGTTCTGCGAGGATATCCGGGCCACCAACCCTTGCGGTGAGCAGCCGCTGCCGCCGGAAGGTGCGTGCCTTTTAGGCTCTGTCAACCTGACCAAGTTTGTGATTGATCCCTTCGGTGACAAGCCCCGCTTTGACTGGGAGCGCTACCGTAAGGTAGTAGCGGTGTTCACCCGCATGCTCGACAACGTAGTGGAAATTGCCGGCCTGCCGCTTGACCAGCAGCAGCGTGAAATCGAAAACAAGCGCCGTCACGGCATGGGCTTTCTGGGCCTGGGATCCACCATGACCATGCTCAAGATTCCCTATGGTTCCAGGGAATCACTGGCCTTCACCGAGGAAGTCAGCCGCCACCTGGCGCTGGAAGGCTGGAAGCAGGCGCTGGAGCTGTCCAGGGAAAAAGGTATGGCGCCGGTGCTGGCAGAAGAGCACACCATTACCGCCAAGATGATGCGTGAGCGCCCCCAGCTGAAAAAAGACGGCTACGAAATCGGTGATAAAGTGCCAGGGCGCATTCTGCATGCCCGTTACAGTCAGTATATGGCCAAGGTCGCTGAGCTTGAACCGGAACTGGTTGCCCAGCTGGCGGAGCACGGCGCGCGCTTTACCCACCATAGCTCGATCGCCCCGACCGGCACCATTTCGCTGTCGATGGGCAATAACGCCTCCAACGGCATCGAGCCTTCGTTCTCGCACCGTTATTTCCGCAATATTATCCAGTCAGGCAAAAAGACCAAGGAGCAGGTCGAGGTTGTCTCGTTTGAGCTGGCCGCCTACCGTCACTTTATTGCCTCGGACGCGGTAGAAAGCGATCTGCCGGATTACTTTATTACCGCTGATGCGGTGACCCCCGAGCAGCATGTTGCCGTTCAGGCGGCTGCCCAGCAGTGGGTGGATTCAGCCATCTCAAAAACCGTTAACGTGCCCACCGAGTTCCCGTTCGAGAAGTTCCAGGATCTTTACCTGCAGGCCTATGAAAGCCGTTTGAAAGGCTGCACCACCTTCCGCTTCAACCCGGAGGCCTTTCAGGGCGTACTGGTACGCGAAGATGACCTGAAAAACACCACCTATGTGTTTGAGCTTGAAAATGGTGAAACCGTCGAGCTGAGCGGTGATGAAAAAGTCATTTACGATGGCGAAGAGCACAACGCCGCCAACCTGTTTGATGGCTTGAAAGAAGGCACTTACGGCAAATGGTAAGGGTCGCCCGCTGCGCCGCCGGGCGTAGCGGATACTCTAAACTGCTGCCATCACTTGCTTGGTTTCGTGGAGAACACACATGACGGTTGAAATTACCTCGAAGATTGTCGGTTATCGCATCAAACAGGACGAGCCTGCCCCTCAGGCGGCAGCGTTGCTGGAAGAGGACCCGCTGACGGTGCGCATTCCGTCGCGTCCGGAAGGCACTCTGGAAGCGGTGTCTGAAAAGATTTCCTATGTGGGCGCTGAGGGCCGCAAGAAAGTCTATTTGCTGGTGTCCTTCATGCCGGTAGAGGGCGTGGTAGGTGGCAAGCGGGTGGTGATTGAGCGCCCGGTAGAGTTCTTTTTCCCTTCCGGCCAGCTTTCCAGCGAGCACCAGTGGATCACTGCGACCATGCGTAGTCTGTCACTGGCCGCGCGCGGTGGTTATGTGACTCAGGCCGTGGCCGATCTGCGCAAGGTCGCCTGGGACAAGGGGCTGGTGCGCTGCGGTTGGAACCGCTGGGGCAAGCCCATGTTCCACGATTCGGAAGTCTCGGCGATTGCCTGGTCGATCCAGCAGATTCTTTACCGCCGCGGGTTTCTTGACCAGGACGGAAATCAGGTGCCGGTGGAAACCCTGGTGGAGCGCTATCATCACCGTATGCAACACGGCCACGCCTGGCAGCCGCCCGCGAATGAGCCGGAAACGGCTGCCGCAAGCGGTGCCGTTGAGCCGATCGGTGGCGCGGCCAACGAGGCAGATAGCAGCGCAAAAAAGCCTGAAGGCAGTGGCCCCGCTGTGGTTGGCCACTGCCCGGAATGCCGCGGCGAGCTGATCATGATGGACGGCTGCCCCACCTGCTATGCCGGTTGCGGCTGGTCCAAATGCGGTTGAAGTCTGGCTAAATAGCCCATCTGAAAGCCCGGAAGCGCTCCTCGTTTCCGGGTTTTTCTTTTTCAGCCCAGCAAGTGTTCGATCAGCCGATGGTAAAGCGGTATGCCTAACATGACGTTAAGCGGGAAAGTAATGCCCAGCGACGCCAGCATGGCCAAACCGATATTGGCCTGGGGAACCGCTGCGCGCATGGCGGCAGGCGCGGCAATATAGGAGGCACTGGCGGCCAGGGCGGCCAGAATCACCACCGAACCCAGCGGTAAACCAATCAGCATGCCGACCAATATGCCCAGCATTGACAGCACCATCGGTGTGACGAGGGCAAAGGTGACCAGCCGCCAGTGGTGCCAGGGAACAGGGCGCAAGGTCTGTGCGGCGGTCAGGCCCATTTCCAGCAGGAAGAGCGCCAAAACGCCCTTGAAGGCATTGGTAAAAAGATCGGTGACCGCAGCGCCTTGAACAGGGCCGTAAAGTGCACCGATCAGCACACCGCCGGTCAGCAGAATCACCCCTCGGTTGGTCAGGGTTTCATGCCATAGCTTGCTGGTGCTTTCCTTGACGGCAGCGCCCTGGTGGCGCCGGAACAAGGCAATCGCCACCATGATGGCCGGCAGCTCCATGGCCACCAGGTACAGCGTCACCTCGCTGCCGACTGTCAGTTGACGCGCTTCCACATAGGCCAGTGCCACTGCGAAGGTGCCCGCGCTGACCGAGCCGTAGTGGGCCGCAATGCTGGCGCTATCAGCAGAAGACAGGCGTACCACACGGCGCAGTATCGGCATCAGCATCAGCGGAATGAAGGCTGACAGCAGCGCCACTCCCAGCAGTTCGGGCACCAGCCCCCAGTGGATATTGCCGTAAAGTGCCATGCCGCCCTTCAGGCCGATGGTCAGCATTAACAGCAGGCTCAGGGTGTCGTAGGTGGCCTTGGGCACTTCAAGATCGGATTTCACTGCCCCGGCAACCAGCCCCAGCAAGAAAAACATCACCACAATATCCGGCATACAAGGCGCTCCTTAGCGTCGGCAAAGCTTGAACCACAAAAAAGAAGCTGCATTTTGCGAGCGAGTTCACTAGATAACTAATAATATATTCAATGAACAGTATAGATAATTATCTATGTAAACCCAGGAAGCTTTGCTGTGAACATACGCCATCTCACGTTTCGGCTGCTGCAAGTCTACGTCACTGTTGTCCGCTGTGGTTCAGTGAGCGCGGCGGCACGCCAACTGCATCTTACCCAGCCCACCGTGTCGCAACAGCTCAAGCGGCTGAGCGAAGCGGTCGGCAGCCCGCTGCTTGAACAGCATGCTCAGGGGCTAACTCTGACGGCAACCGGCCAGGCACTGTATCAGGCCAGCCGGGACGTGCTGGGGCGCTTTGACGATTTTGCCGACCAGCTGAGTGATTTGCAGCATGGTCGTAAGGGCCGCTTCAGCATTGTGCTGGTGAATACCGCCCAGTATGTGCTGCCGCGGCTGCTGGGGCCCTTCAGCCAGGCGTTTCCCGATGTGGATGTGACCGTGCATATCGGCAATCGTCGCCAGGTGCTGGCACGTTTTGACCGTCATGAAGATGATCTGTATGTGTTCAGCCATCCGCCTGCATTGGCCCATGCGGTGGCAGCGCGTTTTATGCGCAACCCTTTGGTAGCCATTGCGGCCGGAGACCATCCGCTGGCACAGCAGCCGGCGATCAGCCTGGAACAGCTTTTAACAGAACGCTTACTTCTGCGGGAGCCCGGCTCAGCCACCCGTATGCTGCTGGACAGCTGGTTGCAGGAACAGGGCGTGAGCATGCAGAAGACCTTGCAGATGGCCAGCAATGAGGCCATCCGCGTGGGCGTTGCCGCCCGTATGGGCGTGGCGGTGTTGTCAGAGCACGTCTTGCCCAAGGAGCACCCCGAGCTTGCCGTGCTGCCAGTGGAAGGCTTGCCGATTGAAAGCCACTGGCAGTTTATCGTACGCAGCGATCAACGCCTGCCGCAATCAGCCCAGCGTTTTCTGCATTACGTCCATGAGCACCTTGGCCACTGGATCGAACCGCGCTTTGTGTGTAACGAACTGGATAGCCTGCTCGCCGCCTACCCGGCTTTTCCCCTGCGCAGCTGACGCTCCAGCAGTGGCTTGAGAAAACGCCCGGTGTGGGAAACATCCTGTTGGGCGACCTGTTCAGGGGTGCCTTCAGCGATGATCTGGCCGCCGCCGGAGCCGCCTTCCGGGCCAAGGTCAATCAGCCAGTCAGCGGTCTTGATCACATCCAGGTTGTGCTCGATCACCACAATGCTGTTGCCATGATCACGCAGGCGATGCAGGACCGTCAGGAGTTGACGGATATCCTCGAAATGTAGCCCGGTAGTGGGCTCGTCAAGAATATACAGGGTCTTGCCGGTATCACGCTTGGCCAGCTCTCGAGCCAGCTTGACCCGCTGGGCCTCGCCGCCAGATAGCGTGGTTGCGCTCTGCCCAAGACGAATGTAGGACAGCCCCACATCAAGCAGAGTCTGCAGGCGTCGGGCGATGGCAGGCACCGGGCTGAAAAACGCCAGGGCGTCTTCCACGGTCATTTCCAGCACCTGATGGATGGTTTTGCCCTTGTAGTGGATATCCAGAGTCTCGCGGTTATAACGCTTGCCTTTGCACACATCACAGGGCACGTAGATATCCGGCAGAAAATGCATTTCCACCTTGATCATGCCCTCACCCTGGCAGGCCTCGCAGCGTCCGCCCTTGACGTTGAACGAGAACCGCCCCGGCTTGTAGCCCCTTGATCGGGCTTCCTGGGTGCCCGCAAACAGCTCACGAATGGGGGTAAAAATGCCGGTATAGGTGGCCGGGTTGGAGCGCGGTGTGCGACCGATCGGGCTCTGATCGATATCAATGACTTTATCGAGTTGATCCAGCCCCGCGATCTTGCGGTAAGGCGCGGCCTTCAGGGTAGTGGCCCGATTCAGCTCACGGGCGGCTATCGGCATCAAGGTGCCGTTGATCAGCGTCGATTTGCCCGAGCCGGACACCCCGGTAATGCACACAAAGCAGCCCAGCGGCAGGTTCAGGGTGACATCCTGCAGGTTGTTGCCGGTGGCACCGCTTAGCACCAGCTGCTTTTCAGGGTTAGCGGGGATGCGGTGGGGCGGCACGGCAATCTCGCGGTTACCGGAAAGGTATTGGCCAGTCAGCGAATCCGGGTTATCCATGATCTGTTGGGGCGTGCCCTGGGCAACGATCTGGCCACCATGTACCCCGGCGCCGGGGCCGATATCCAGCACATGGTCGGCGGCGCGGATAGCGTCTTCGTCGTGTTCCACCACGATCACGGTATTGCCCAGGTCACGCAGGCGCTCCAGGGTTTTCAGCAGGCGATCGTTGTCGCGCTGGTGCAGGCCGATGGAGGGCTCATCGAGAATATACATGACCCCGACCAGGCCGGCGCCGATCTGGCTGGCCAGGCGGATACGCTGGGCCTCACCGCCGGAAAGGGTATCCGCGCTGCGCTCCAGATTGAGATAATCCAGCCCGACGTTGACCAGGAATTCCAGCCGCGCATGGATTTCATTGACGATCTTTTCAGCGATTTCACCCTTGCGGCCGGGCAGTGCCAGAGAAGCAAAATAGCGCCAGGCCTCGCCGATGGGGAAGTGGACGATATCGGCAATGGTATGGTCATCGACAAACACATGGCGCGACTCCTTGCGCAATCGCGAGCCCTGGCAGGTGGCGCAGGGCTGCACGGCAATGTATTTGACCAGATCATCGCGCACCATGTTGGATTCGGTTTCCCGATAACGGCGCTGCAGGTTGGGCAATACCCCTTCAAAGGGGTGTTCTCGGGTAACCTTACGGCCTCGGTCGCTGACGTAGCTGAACGGCACCGGCTCATTACCGCTGCCGTTAAGAATCAGGTCCTGGTCATACTGAGTAAGTTCCTGCCAAGGGGTTTCCAGCTTAAATCCATAGTGCTTGGCCAGCGCCTGCAACTGGGTGAAGTAATAGACACTGCGCCTGTCCCAGCCCTTGATCACCCCTTCGGCCAGGGAAAGTTCCGGGTGGCTGATGAGTTTTTCAGGGTCGAAATACTGCTGCACGCCCAGGCCATCACAGGTCGGGCAGGCGCCTGCGGGGTTGTTGAATGAGAACATGCGAGGTTCAAGTTCAGCCAGGGAGTAGCCGCACACCGGGCAGGCAAACCGCGACGAGAAGGCCAGGTCTTCCTGGTCGCCGTCCATAAAGTGGATCATGGCCGTGCCGTCGGCCAGATTGATGGCGGTCTCGAAGGATTCCGCCAGGCGCTGGGCAATATCATCGCGCACCTTGAAGCGGTCAACCACCACGCTGATATCATGTTTCTTGCGTTTGTCCAGCGGTGCAATATCGTCCAGTTCCAGCACCTGGCCGTCGATCAGCACGCGCACAAACCCCTGGGCACGCAGTTCCGCCAGCAGTTGCAGGTGTTCACCCTTACGCCCTTTTACCACCGGCGCCAGCAGCATCAGCTTGGTGCCCTCGGCCAGGTTCATGACCTGATCGACCATCTGTGAAATGGTCTGGGCCTCGAGGTCCTCACCGTGTTCCGGGCAGCGTGGCGTTCCGGCACGAGCAAACAGCAGGCGCAGGTAATCGTAGATCTCGGTGATGGTGCCCACAGTGGAACGCGGGTTGTGGGAAGTTGACTTCTGCTCGATGGAAATTGCCGGTGACAGGCCTTCAATATGGTCAACGTCGGGCTTTTCCATCATTGATAGAAACTGGCGTGCATAGGTCGACAGCGATTCCACATAGCGCCGCTGGCCTTCCGCATACAGGGTGTCAAACGCCAGCGAAGACTTACCGGAGCCGGAAAGCCCGGTAATCACGATCAGTCTGTCGCGGGGAAGCTCAACATCGATCTCTTTGAGGTTATGGGTGCGGGCACCCCTGACCAGAATGCTGTCCATCAACACCTCGTGGTGTACGGCAAAAGGATAATTATACGTTTCTTATACCTCATGGGGCAAAAAGGATGCGTAAACAAACCACGTCTTTACCGCGCGGATAATGTCAACGTTGCCCGCAAAGCGTTAGAATAGCAGGCTGCCTTGCGTACTTGTGCGGTGTTTTTTGATTCGCGCGGTGTTCGGATCAAACCTGTTTTAATCAAGACTGTTTTCAAGGACTCTGTCCCTCAAGGACCTTATGCGACACGTTTTTGCACACTTGCTGACGTCTGAGCGCCGCGCGATCAGTGGCCTGGCCGGGCTTTATGCCTCGCGCATGCTGGGGCTGTTCATGGTATTGCCGGTACTGGCGCTATATGCCGACGAGCTGAGCGGAGCTACCCCGCTGTTGATCGGCCTGGCGCTGGGGATTTATGGCTTGACCCAGGCGTGCCTGCAGATTCCGTTTGGCTGGCTGTCGGATCGTTTTGGCCGCAAGCGCATGATTGTAATTGGCCTGGTGCTGTTCGGGCTGGGCAGTGTGGTCGCCGCGCTGGCGGACTCGATGAGCGGTATCATCATCGGCCGTGCCCTGCAGGGCAGCGGTGCCGTGGCGGCGGTGATCATGGCGCTGCTGGCCGACCAGACCCGCGAGCAGGTGCGTACCCTGGCCATGGCGGCCATCGGTTTGTCGATCGGCCTTTCCTTTGCCCTGGCCATGGTGCTTGGCCCCTGGCTGGCGGCACGCACCGGGCTTGCCAGCGTTTTCTGGTTTACCGCCTTGTTGACGCTGGTGGGGCTTCTGGTGCTGTGGCGTTGGGTGCCGGCCGCTCCCCGGCGGCTGAAGCACCGCGATGTCGGTATGGATCATCGCCAGTTGCGCCATGTCATCACCCGGCCTGACCTGTGGCGCCTGGATATATCGATCTTTGCGTTGCACCTGGTACTGATGGCGATCTTCGTCGCGGTGCCGTTTCGTCTGCTGGACGCGGGTATTGGCGTGGAGCGTCATGGCATGGCCTATCTGGCCATCATGGGGGCTGCCTTTGTGTTGATGCTGCCTCTGGTGGTCATCGCCGAGAAATATCAGCACATGAAGGCGATCTGCCTGTTGGCCGTGGGCGCCATTACCCTGAGCCTGGCGGCGCTGGGCCTGCCGTTGGCGGATGGCAGGGGGCTTTTTGTCTGGCTGCTGGTGTTTTTTACCGGGTTTAACTTGCTTGAAGCCACCTTGCCTTCCATGCTCAGTAAACTGGCGCCTGCGGGGGCAAAAGGTACGGCCATGGGGGTTTATTCCACCGGGCAGTTTCTGGGCGCCTTTATAGGCGGCACTCTGGGCGGTTTTCTGGCCCATCACTGGGGGCTGGATGCGGTCTTTTTCGGCAGTGCCGGCCTGGCCCTGCTGTGGTGGCTGATCATGTGGTCGATGCCTGCGCCGCCGCCGCTTTCCAGTGAAGTGGTTGCCCTGGGTGATAACCATGGCGACACGCTTGACACCCTGATGGCGCGTCTGGCGGATGTGGCCGGCGTGGAAGATGTCATGGTCGTGCCGGAAGAGCGTCTGGCTTACCTCAAAGTGAATCGTAAGCAACTGGATCAGGACGCATTAACGCGTCTGCTGACACCCCCACGGCAGTAAGGCGGCCAAGCGATTGGGCGGCCCTCACATTATTACGAATGGTATCAAGGAGCATTATTTATGGCGCGCGGAATCAATAAAGTCATCCTGATCGGCAATCTCGGCCAGGATCCAGAAGTACGTTTTACCCCCTCGGGCACGGCCGTGGCCAACCTCAGTCTGGCGACCAGTGATACCTGGATGGACAAGCAGACCGGCCAGCGTCAGGAACGCACCGAGTGGCATCGCATTGTGCTGTTCAACAAGACGGCAGAAATCGCCCAGCAGTACCTGAAAAAAGGTTCCAAGGTCTACATTGAAGGCCGCCTGCAGACACGCAAATGGCAGGATCAGAACGGCCAGGATAAATACAGCACGGAAGTGGTTGCCAACGACATGCAGATGCTTGACTCGCGCGGCGGCGGTGATTTTCAGGGCGGCGGTAGCTACCCGAACAATCAGTCCCAGCAGGGTGGCGGCTACCCGCCGCAGGGTAATAACCAGTTCCAGGGCAATAACCCGCCCCCACAGCAGCAGCCACAACGCCCGCCTCAGCAACAGCCAGCACCCCAGCCACCTCAGCAGGGCGGCCAACCGAATCACCAGCAGAATAATCAGGGTGGTCAGTACGGTGCGCCCGATCCGGGCAGCTTTGATGACTTTGATGACGAAATCCCCTTCTAGGATAGCTCCCACCAGCTGACTTGTTGCCGGCCCTATAAGGGGGTCGGCACAACGCTGATATAAAGTAACGTTTCAGTGATACGTAAACGCAGTAACGGCTTACCGGAAAAGAAAAGGTGTTGCCGTGTCACTGGAAGCTGACCAGTGCGATTTCATAGGAGCGCTGTATGTGGTCATCCAGCAACTCTCGGGCTTCCACTGCCTTGCGTTCAAGGGTCAGCGAGACCAGTTCGCCGTGTTGGGTATCCAGTAAGCGGCGTGTCTCGGGCGCTTCAGGGGCCAGGCGACGGTAACGGTCAAACTGGTCGTGTAGCTGTTCTATAAAACGTAGCAGCCATGCTGACTCGCAAGGTGCGACCAAGGTTCGGTGGAACTGGGCATGCAGGCGTTCCCATTCCTCAATATGCTCAGGCGTATCATTGGCACGCTTCAAACGGTGGGCAGCGGCAAGCAACTCTGATTCCCACATGGTGTCTCCGCGTTCGATGGCACGTTGTAATGCCATTCCCTCCAGTTCGCGACGCATGGTGGCAATATCATCCAGTTCAGCACGCTCCAGGCGAGGAACGCGAAAACCGCGCTGGTTTTCCTGTTCCAGAAGCCCATACGCGGCTAAGCGATTCAAGGCCTCACGTAACGGGCTTAGCCCCACGTTATAACGTACCTTCAGTGCGCTGATGGCAATCTTTTCGCCCGCCTTGAAGCGCCCGCTTACCAGGTCTCGACGTAGGGTGTCATAGAGCCTGCTCGATGTGTTGATCAACGCCTTTCGTTTCAGTGCCGCCATTCTCCCTTTCCTCCTGAAATAACGGGATGTCAGACGCCTTTCTGCGTCGCCCAATACATAATAATGTCAGATAATCGATTTTTTAACTAAAATACGATAATAATTAGAATGATCAATCTTAAACCCTTATCTTACTTTCATGAGGCTTATCTTGCGTACTATCAATACTGTCAATTTACGTTCCCTGTTCTGGTCATTCACCCGGATTGGTTTGCTGGGTTTTGGGGGTGGTCCCGCCATGATTCCACTGATACAACACGAGGTCGTCAAGCGTCAGGCCTGGATGAGCGATGATGATTTTGCAGACATGCTGGCAATTGGTAATACGCTTCCAGGACCGATTGCGACCAAACTACCGGGGTATATCGGTTATCGCGTCAGTGGCGTCATGGGCTGCTGCATCGCCGTTGTCGCCACTATCCTGCCGATGATCCTGGCAATGATTCTGTTGCTTGGCGTGCTGAATCACTATCAGGAGGTAGGCTGGATTCAGGGTATGGGGTCGGCGATGCTGCCAGTGGTCATGGTGATGATGCTCCAGTTGATGCTTGATTTCGGTAACAAGTCACGCCTGGCGCTGGGCATGTCGCCGAGTATTGCCATTGCTTTGTGTGCCGGCGGGCTGATCTATGGGCTTGGTCTGCATCCGGGGTGGGTGGTGGGTGGCCTGTTGGCGGCGGCTTTGCTACTGCCAGCGCCCGGGCGGGAGAAAACGTCATGATCTATTGGCAGGTGTTCCTGGCTTTTTTTATCCCCAATATGGTGGGCTACGGGGGTGGGCCTGCGATTATTCCCCTCATCGAAGCTCAGGTTGTGACTCATTACGGGTGGATGAATGCGCAACAGTTTGCTGAAATTCTGGCCATCGGCAATGCCTTGCCTAGCCCCATTGCCACCAAGATGGCGGGGTATATCGGTTTTGAAGTAGCAGGCGTTCCGGGGGCTATCATTGCCATATTGGCGAGTGTGGTTCCTTCAATTCTGCTCATGCTTGCCGCACTGGGGTTGATTTATCGCCATCGCCACTCACCTAAAGTGCAGCGAATGAGCCAATGGGTACGTCCGGTCATCGCCATGATGATGGGATGGCTGGCGTTCAGCTTCTTAAATGAGGGCCTGCAGCAAATCGGTACTCTCCATACAGGGGTGATTGGCGTGGCGGCGGCTATCTCACTCCTGCATTTCCGTATTCATCCCGCCTTTGTTGTCCTGGCATCCTTGTGTTACGGCGCTTTATTTCTCGGTTGAGCGGATCGACGGCAATCCTGCAAGAAACATCATGATGCGGCGCTGAAAATATTAACTTCTGTTTACAGAAGGGCGATGTGGTTTGTATATTTAATTTTTATGATGCGACGAGACCTCCCTATGATTGCACCTCTCCTACCCGGAGAGAACAATAAGGAGTTATCACGTGGATAGCAGTACCTTGACTCACAGCGATTTTTACCAGGGCGCTTCCTCTTCACAGCGTTTTGTTGCCGAGCTGCTGGAAAAAGCCGATATACGCATCAACGGTGATCGCCCCTGGGATATTCAACTCAATGCCCATGGTGTTATTGATGATGCCTTGGTGCGCGGCAATCTCGGCCTGGGTGAGTCCTACATGAACGGTGACTGGGACGCAGAGCAATTGGATGAATTCTTCTATCATCTTATGCGTGCCCGGCTTCCAGGTGCGATTAACCCGCGCAAGCTGGGGCTTCATCATCTACGCAGCAGGCTGCTGAACTTGCAGACGGCCAAGCGAGCCTTTGATGTTGGCGAGGTTCATTATGATCTTGGTAATGACCTGTATGCGGCCATGCTTGACCCGCGAATGACATACACCTGCGGTTACTGGCATGAGGCTGATAACCTGGCGGATGCGCAAGAAGCCAAACTTGATCTTATTTGTCGCAAGCTTGCGCTCAAACCCGGTATGCGAGTACTCGATATCGGTTGCGGTTGGGGCAGTTTCATGGCCTATGCGGCCGAGCACTATGGGGTTGAATGTGTCGGGCTGACGATTTCCCGCGAGCAAGCCCACTATGGCAAATCATTGATCTGCAAAGGCTTGCCGGTTGAGTTTCGCCTACAGGACTACCGTGACGAAACGGAGACGTTTGATCGCATCGTCAGTCTGGGTATGTTCGAGCATGTAGGCCGAAAAAATTACCGTACCTATATGGAGGTTGCCGCGCGTTGCCTGAAGGATGACGGGCTATTTTTACTGCATTCCATTGGCAAGAACGTGCGTGGTACCTCACCCGACCCTTGGATTGACCGATATATCTTCCCTAATGGCGAGCTCCCCGCCCTTAGCCATATTAGCGATGCGGCTGAAAGCCTGTTTGTGGTGGAGGATCTGCACAATTTTGGTGCCGACTACGACAAGACGTTGATGGCCTGGCATGCCAACTTTGAAGCGGCCTGGCCCAGGTTTGCAAAGGCCTACGGTGAACGCTTTTACCGTATGTGGCGCTATTACCTGCTCAGTTGTGCAGGCGCCTTTCGTGCCCGTGATATCCAACTCTGGCAGTACGTACTGAGCAAAAAAGGGATGTTGGGTGGCTATCAGCGGGTCAGTTGATAGGTGCCAGGGTAGGCTTGGTTTTCTGAGTTCACCTTTGCGTTGTAGATCGGTAGTTAGCGTCTGCCGTAGGCGGGTATCGGGACGCTGCATACGCACAAAAGCCCCTTTTCAGGCGCTTTTGTGCGGCTGGCGCGGTTACCCTCAGCCTTTAGCACGCTGACGTTCCAGTGCAGGGCTCAGGGTCACGGAATAACCACTCTCTCCTTCATCAAGCAACAGAGCATCGGCAGGTAGCTGTGTCAGTGCCTGGGCGACACGCTCCCTGGCGCTGTCGGCACGGGCCATCTCGTCTGGGTCGAGCTTGCCCGCCACTACCAAGGGGTGAAGCAAGGGCTCACCTTGTTCTGTGCTGTCATCCAGGGCTTCATCGCGCAGGGCGATCACATCACTGAGATAGCCGCCGTCGTCGGCGTAGCGGCGATAGACCTGCTTGCCACAGGGCAGGTTGGTCTTGCCGGTGGAGTGCTTGACACGTGGTTGGCCAGCGTAAGCCACCAGCTTGTAGGAAAGGTCAATCACGGGCGCATCCGCCGAGACGCCCATCTGGGTGCCCACACCAAACGCATCAATGGGGGCGCCGTCTTCCAGCAGGGTATTGATAGCATGCTCATCAAGGCCGCTGCTGGCGATGATACGCACCTCGCTGTGCCCGGCGTTATCCAACCGCTGGCGGGCCTGTTTGGCCAGATCGCCAAGGTCGCCGGAATCCAGACGCACGGCCTGCACCTGTATATCGGGCTCCTTATCCATCAACTCAATCACCTTGCGAACACCTTCCAGGGTATCGTGGGTATCGACCAGCAGGGTGGTATCCGGGTAGTGACGGGCAAACACGCGGAAGGCCTCGTATTCGTCGTCGTGGGCAAGTATATAGCTGTGGGCCATGGTGCCGTTGATGGCCAGGCCGTGGCGCAAGCCGCCCAACACATTGCTGGTGCCTGCCAGCCCGGCAGTGCGGTAGGCGCGTACACCGCGCACGGCAGCATCGATGCCATGCATGCGGCGCATGCCGAAATCCACCACCGGGTGACCCTGGGCGGCAATCACCAGGCGTACGGCCTTGGAGGCGAGCACGGTTTCCAGCTGCACCAGGTTCATCAGCAGGCTTTCCAGCAGCTGGGCATGGGCAATCGGCGCCTCCACTTCAAGCAGTGGCTCGTTGGGAAATACCGGGGTGCCTTCGGGCAGGGTGTGAATATCCCCTTCAAAGCGCCAGTCGCGCAGCCAGTCCAGAAAGCCCGTCTCGAACAGGCCCGTCTCGGCAAGTTTTGCCAGCGCGGCTTCGCCAAAGCGCAGTTCATTCACCAGGGCAGCGGCATGCTGCTGGCCGCAGGCAAGCATGAAGCGCCGCGCCGGTGGCAGTTTGCGAAAGAACAGGCTGAAAGTGGCGCGCTGGTCATAGGCTTCTTTCCAGTACGCCTGGGTCATGGTCAGCTGATACAGATCTGTGAGCAGGGCCAGTTCGCTATCGTCGACCCTCGGGGAAGCCGTCATGCGCGCACCTCGGCGCCGGCGTCGTGAAATGCCTGCCGACAATTTGGCACGGCCTGCGGGTCAACGGCGGCACTCAGGGGTTCCAGCAGCAGGGTGGCAAAGCCTTCCTGGCGGGCATCCAGCACGGTGGCGTGAACGCACACATCGAGTGCCAGCCCGCAGACGACCACGCTCTTGATGCCTTTTTCCCTGAGATAACCACCCAGGCCGGTGCCATCGAAACCGGAATAGGCATCCGCATCAAAGGCGGTGGCCTTGCTGACGCGAATGGCCTCAGCCGGCAGTTGCAGATCCGGGTGGAAATCCGCGCCCGGGGTATCCTGCACGCAGTGTACCGGCCAGGGCCCACCGCGATGCGCAAAACTCACATGGTCAACCGGGTGCCAATCGCGGGTCGCCACCACCAGCGCACCGGCGGCTTGGGCGGCCTCAATTTCAGCGTTGATACCCGGCACCAGGGCAGCGCCACCGGCCACCCCCAGGGCACCGCCTTCACAGAAATCGTTTTGCATGTCGACCACAATCAGCGCAGTCGTCGGTGTGTAATTAACCTTCATGCTCATCAGGCACCTCCCGAAGGGGTTGTGGCTAAGTTACCAGAGGTTTCAGTCTCGCAGTGTGACGCCCGAGACTCAAGGGTGGCTTATCTCACCAGCCCCCAGGCAAAAAGAAATTTCCTTGCTATTTTTTACTTCCCTCGTTGTGTGAGTCCGCGCCCACCTTCTTTCAGTCAAGGTTACTCAGCGACCTTACCGCTGAACTGGTAGAGTATGCGCGCGCGTCAGGTTGCCCACCCGCTGGGCAACCGTCATACACCTCTGCATACCACAATAGGGAGAGCTGGCAAATGAAGCCACCCAGGTTGCCCGTGCCCGGAAAGGCCGGGTTGATTCAGCGCGCCGGCCATTACCGCACGATTGGCCGGGGCTTGCTGGTGTGCGTGACCATTGCGCTGGCGACCACCTTCATTGCCGATCATTACGGTGGTCC
Organism: Halomonas sp.; assembly: GCF_007625055.1. GTDB lineage: Bacteria > Pseudomonadota > Gammaproteobacteria > Pseudomonadales > Halomonadaceae > Vreelandella. Next base: position 25,348 of record NZ_VMQS01000013.1, on the reverse strand, counting down.
GACGCTGCTTTATGCGCTGCTTTTGGGGATGTCGTTGCACTTTCTGAGCGAGGAGGGGCGCTGCCAGGCGGGCATTGAATTTGCCGCACGTAGTGTGTTGCGCCTGGGGGTGGCCTTGCTAGGGGCGCGTATGACGTTCGAGCAGGTGGGCGCGCTGGGCATCGGTCCCGTGCTGATGGTGGTTGCCACGGTGGCCTGTGTAATTCTGGCCGGTGCCGTGATGGCAAGGATGCTGGGGCTTTCGCGTGAGCTGGGGCTGTTAACCGGCGGTGCGGTGGGCATCTGTGGTGCCTCGGCGGCGCTGGCGCTGTCGGCGGTGATGCCGCGCGACGCGAACACTGAGCGCAATACCATTCTTACCGTGGTGGGGGTCACCACCCTGTCAACGCTGGCCATGGTGATTTACCCCCTGATTGCCGGTGGGCTGTCATTGGCCAACCCCCAGGCCGGTATTTTTCTGGGCGCTACCATTCACGATGTTGCTCAGGTGGTGGGCGCCGGGTATATGATTTCCGAGCAGACTGGTGATACCTCAACGCTCGTCAAGCTGGTGCGGGTGGCCATGCTGGTCCCCGCGGTCATGGCGTTTATATGGCTTTTTCGCGCCTCGCGCCAGGTACAGGGCGGGGCGACCAGGGTGCCCATGCTGCCCGGTTTCCTGGTCGGTTTTGTGGTGCTGGTGGTGATCAATAGCCTGGGGCTGATTCCCGAGGCAGTCAGCGAGGGCATGTCGACGCTGTCCCGCGGGTGCCTGGTAACGGCCATTGCCGCCCTGGGCATCAAGACCTCCTTCCAGAAGCTGGCCGTGGTGGGGTGGAAACCGGTGATCCTGATGGTGCTGGAAACCCTGCTTTTACTGGGCCTTGTATTGGGTGTGGTGGTGTTGGCAGGGCTGGGTACCTGAGCCGCTGAAAGGCGTGCGCCGCGCGTCAGCCTTGCCTTGCAGCATGGCGGTGATCACACGGCATGTGCCGATTTGTCCGTTAGGGTTTAGAATGGTCGTCTACAAACACTATCGGATACAGCGTGGTGATCAACACGCCCAAAGGGAGAGGCTTTCGTGAAGCTGCTGATTCTGGATGCGGGACACTGTCTGAGCCTGGCGCTGGCGCGGGAAGCCTGCCGCCGCTCGGATACCGAGTTGGTAATAGAAGCAGGAACGGCGCTGAGTGCCAAGCGGGTGGCGGAAGTATCGCCCGATGCCGTGATTATCCCGCCCTTGGCGCATCCTCTGAACATGGTGCCTGCCGAGGTGACCGCCCATGCTGATGCGGTGGATGCCTGCCTGGATGCCTGCAAGGCTCATCAGACAACGCTGGTGTGGTGCGTCTCTGATCAGCTCTATGAGGAGGGGTTTGAGGTACCGATTGACGAGCACCTGGTGCCGGCACCCAGAGATGAAAGCCTGCGCCGCCTGGTCAGGACCGGGGATCGTATTCGCGCTGAATATGCCCAGCACCTGATTGTGCGCCTGGGGCCACTGTTTGCGTTGGAAGGCAGCCATGCCTGGCTGAACGAGGTAATCGACAGCCTGGTCATCGGGGAGAATGTCAGCGCCGCCGAGGATGTGATTTTCTGCCCCACCAGTACCGATGCCGTGGCGCTGGCGCTGGTGGGCATGCTCCAGCAGCTTGGCTGTGGGGTACAAGCCTGGGGGGCCTATCATCTGGCGGGCACGGAGCCGGTCAGTGCCTTCACCTTTACCTCCATGGTGCGTACCCAGCTGGGGACCCGCCTGGAAGGGCGCGGTGAAGAGGTGGCGCTTGGCGAAGTACAGGCACAGAAACACCATCACGATGCCAAGTTGCGCCGGGTGTTGAACTGCCGGCGCGTACTGGAAACCTTTGGTGTCCACCAGAAGCCCTGGCGGTTGGAAGTCGGACGCATGCTGGATGCCTGGTGCATGATGCGCGATGACGACCATACCCGCGCAGCGGAGGGTCGCCCGCGATGAATGTGCTGCGCAGTGTGATTTTTTATATCGGCTACTTTGCTGCCATGCTGTTGATTGGCCTTCTGTGTTTGCCTGTCGCACCCTTCCTGCCGCTTGCCGGGCGCTATCGCCTGCTGAACCTCTACAACCATTTTTTGATGGTCTGGTTTCGCGTGGCCTGCGGCGTGCGCTATGAAATTGAAGGGCGCGACAACCTGCCTGATGGCCCCTGCGTGATACAGGCCAACCATCAGTGCGAGTGGGAGACGGTGTTTTTGCAGGTCATGAAGCCGCCGGTATGCACGGTGCTGAAGCAGGAGCTACTGCGTTTCCCGATTTTCGGCTGGGCGCTCAGGCTGCTCCATCCGATCGCGCTTGACCGTTCGCGGCCTGCCCGTGCCATGAAGCAGGTACTCACTCAAGGGGTCATCCGGCTGCAGAGTGGGCTATCCGTGCTGATTTTCCCTGAAGGCACGCGGGTGGAGCCCGGGGTTCGCAAGCGTTATAACAAGAGTGGCAGCGTGATTGCCTGCCGTGCCGGCGTGCCGGTGCTGCCCGTGGCGCACAACGCGGGTGAGCGCTGGCCGGGGCGTCACTGGGTCAAGCGCCCGGGCGTTCTGCGCGTACGCATTGGCGCACCGATCACCACGGACGGTAAAACGTCTGATAGCGTGAATGCCGAAGTGGAAACCTGGATTGAAGCCCAGCTGCAGGAAATTTCAGACGTGCCGCGTCCGCTTAAAGTGTCCTGACCGCAACCGGGCTGCAAGCTCTGGAACCAGAACGGCGCCAACCTTGTGGGTTGGCGCCGTTCTGTCAGTGCCGGATTGTCGGATGCGATAGCCGATCAGCTGGCATAGCGCTGGAACACCAGGCAGGCATTGGTGCCGCCAAAGCCGAAGCTGTTGGAAAGCACGCGCTGCAGGTTAACGCCATCCCGGCGCTGGGTGACGATATCAAACCCATCCGCCTGTTCATCAAGCGTGTCAATGTTCGCTGACGCAGAGACAAAGTCATGCTTCATCATCAGCAGCGAGTAGATGGCTTCCTGCACCCCGGTCGCCCCCAGTGAATGGCCGGTAAGTGACTTGGTAGAGCTCATCGCCGGGGTAGTATCGCCGAACAGCGCACGCACCGCCTGAAGCTCGGCGACATCCCCCACCGGCGTTGAGGTCCCGTGAGTGTTGATGTAATCAATGTCGCCGTCGACAGTATCCAGGGCCTGCTGCATGCAGCGCACAGCGCCTTCGCCGGAAGGCGCGACCATGTCGTAGCCATCGGAGGTGGCGCCATAGCCCACCAGTTCGGCGTAGATGTGGGCCCCCCGCGCCTTGGCATGCTCAAGCTCTTCCAGTACCAGCATGCCGCCGCCGCCGGCAATCACGAAGCCGTCGCGCGCCTGGTCGTAGGGGCGCGACGCTTTCTCAGGGGCCTCGTTATATTGGGTGGACAGGGCACCCATGGCATCGAACAGGCAGGTAAGCGTCCAGTGCTCCTCTTCGCCGCCGCCGGCAAAGACAACATCCTGCTTGCCCAGCTGGATCTGCTCCATGGCACTGCCGATACAGTGAGCCGAGGTGGCGCAGGCCGAGGAAATCGAATAGTTGACGCCCTTTATCTTGAACGGTGTGGCCAGACAGGCGGATACCGTGCTGCCCATGGTACGGGTCACGCGATAGGGGCCGACCCGGCGCAAGCCTTTCTCACGCAGTACATCAGCCGCTTCTACCTGATTGGCACTGGAGGCACCGCCCGAGCCGGCAATCAGGCCGGTGCGTTCGTTGGAGACCTGTTCTTCCGAAAGGCCAGCGTCTTCAATAGCTTGCGCCATGGAGACATAGGCATAGGCGGCCGCGTCGCCCATGAAGCGCAACAGTTTGCGGTCAATCAACTCATTCAGATCAATATCGACGCTGCCGGCAACATGACTGCGCATGCCGCGTTCGGCGTACTCTTCCTTGAAGCTAATGCCACTGCGCCCGTTCTTGAGCGCATCCAGGACCTGTTGCTGATCATTGCCGAGACAAGACACGATGCCCAGGCCGGTGACTACCACTCGTCGCATGGGAGCCTCCTGTTAAAAATTCGCAGTGGAGGTAAATAGGCCAACGCGCAGGTCGTTTGCCTGATAGATTTCACGCCCGTCGACGGTCACTGTACCGTCGGCAATGCCCAGTATCAGGCGACGGGTAATGATGCGCTTGATATTGATGTTGTAGGTAACCTTTTGAGCGCCGGGCAGAATCTGGCCGGTGAATTTGACGTCACCACAGCCCAGGGCTCGCCCGCGACCCGGGTGACCCAGCCAGCCGAGATAGAAGCCGACCAGTTGCCACATGGCATCCAGACCCAGGCAGCCAGGCATGACCGGATCGCCCGGGAAGTGGCAATCAAAAAACCACAGGTCCGGGGTGATGTCCAGTTCGGCAATAAGCTCACCTTTATTACTTTCACCGCCGTCTTCGGTAATGCTGGTAATGCGATCAAGCATCAGCATGTTGGGTGCTGGCAATTGGGCATTGCCCGGGCCAAAAAGCTCGCCGCGTGAGCAGGCCAGCAGTTCATCGCGATCAAAAGAGTGTTGCTTGGTCACTGAAACGTTCCGAATATCGAGATTATTGTTGGCCGCGTGCGGCACCCAAGCCGAAGCGGAGTGCCAGTGCACAGGCCGCAAGGCCATCACTAGTTTACTTCCCGACGCTTGCGAATGCACGTCGACTGTTCAGCCAAGACTGCCAGAATGCCTTCTTGCAAAGCCATACAAGGCACTAATGGCTTGCAGCGTGACACTTTCAGGCCGGGTGATGCAAACAGCGTTGAGGCCGGCTGATCAGCAGCACTGCGCAAATGATGCCCGATCATCGCTCAGGAAGCGAGGGCCCGTCAGAGATCTCGCCATTTTGTCATCATGGTTTACATAGCCGAAGATGGAAAAAGCCTATAAGCGATAGCCAGCTGATCCTCTAGGGTGTCTTTCTTGCATCTCACAGTGATGCCTCCTAGACTTCCTGTTCAACAGCTTGACGGGGTGCCGGTGAATCCGGCTGAGATAGCGCAGGGCGTATCCTTCTGATATTTGCCAAAGCGCTGGTCCCGCTGAACCTGATCCGGCTAATGCGCTGCGGCTTACACAAGTTCGCAGCGCGGGTACCGGCGTAGGGATCAAGCGATGGCCGCGGCTATCCTCACGCCACCTTCCGGGCCATTTTCTCGGTCTTGTGCTTACGCCTACCCTCCGGATCCTTATTTCTGGAGGCCTTATGGGTTATTGCTTTACTGATCTGACGACTAGTTGCCACACCGACTGGCGCGCCTATATTGAGCATGATTTTGTGCGTCAACTGGGCATTGCCACGCTTCCCGAACCCGCGTTTCGCCACTATCTGAAACAGGATTACCTGTTTCTGATTCACTTTGCCCGCGCCTATGCCTTGGCCGCCTATAAAAGCCCGACGCTGGCTGATCTGCGCCAGGCCCATGAAGGGTTGAAAGCCATTGTGGATGTCGAACTCGGCCTGCACGTGAGCTTTTGCCAGGAGTGGGGCATTTCCGAAGACGAGCTGGCCCAGCTGCCGGAAGCGCGCGCCACCCTGGCCTATACCCGCTACGTGCTGGATACCGGCAACCGCGGTGACCTGCTCGATCTGCACGTGGCACTTGCCCCTTGCCTGGTGGGCTATGGGGACATTGCCAACTGGCTGAATGCCCAGCCTTTTACCCTGCGTGGTGCGAAAAACCCCTATGACGCCTGGATCGCCATGTACGCAAGCGAGGAGTATCAGGCCGCCAGACAGGCCGAGCTGGAATGGCTCAACGCCCGTCTGGCTGATGTGACCCCCGCCCGCTTTGCCGAGCTTAGTCGTATCTTCCACGATGCCACTCGCCTGGAAATCGACTTCTGGCAGATGGGGCTGGATCTTGCTCATTAACCCCGCGAAGCCAGACATCACGACGAAATCCTGCCCAAGGATTCTGCCAAGGTGGCGCACTTCTGCTCCCACCCGTTCAATCGGTAAGCACTGCGCAAGCCGGTTGTTGGTCAGCGCGCGCGTGACAACCCCAGCACGATAATCCCACCGATGACCACGGCGCCGCCTACCAGCTGGCCAGGGGTCAGCATCTGCCCCAGAAAGAGATAACCCAGCAGTAGAGACGCCACCGGTTCGAAATTCATGACCGGTGCGTTTCTCGCCATATCCAGGCGCGGGACACTGATAAACAGGATGGAAAACGCGCTGCCGTACAACACTGCCAGCAGCATCAGCCCTGTCCAGCCGGTGGTGTTGTCCGGCAGGTTCATGCCGCCGGGCATCGCGCCCAGCAGCCCACCCAGGATCATGGCAATAAACACCGTCTGCATGGTCAGCCAGCTGCGTAGGGTACTGCCCACCCTGGCCAGCCGGTGTTCGGTAATCCATAGGGTGCTGGCCAGGGCGAAGGCGGCGGCCAATCCAAAGCCAATACCTGTCAGCCATTCAGGCCCCATGGCCGCCGCATTGGCCAGCCAGGCAGGAATATCAAGCACCACAAGGAGCCCGATCAGGATGGTGCCCATGATCAGGCAGCTGCGCAGTGAAGGCCGTGGCCCACCCAGCGCCCAGGTCAATAGCGCCAGCTGGAGGGGAAAGGTGTTCACCAGCAGCAGGGCGATGACCACGGGCAGGCGGGCAACCGCTGAATAGAGGCAGACGCTTTGAATGGCAATCAGCACGCCTGCGGCAAGCTGCCATGGCCAGGTGCCGGGTGGCAGCCAGAAACGCTTTTTCTGCATCATCAAAAGCGCCAGCAGGATCAGGCAGGCCACTCCTGAGCGCATCAATACCGCAAGCAACAGGCCCGTGCCATTATCAAATGCCAGCCGTGCCGCGACATGGTTGGCGGCAAACAGGGTAGCGACCGACATGATCAAGGGGATGGCCAGGTGGCGGGGCAGAACGTCAGATGATGCGGCGGAGGACATAATGTTTGATCCAACCTGAGCAGGATAATAAGCACAGCAAAGTGAAAGTCAGCCAGATCAAGCATACTATGCAGCCTATGATAGGAGAATTGAATGGCTGCAGATTCCAATGCCCTTAGTGTGGCACTATCCCTGTTGATCAACCTGGATGCGGCGCTGGTCGATATCGTGCTGCTTTCCTTGCAGGTATCGCTCCTGGCGGTATGCCTGGCGGCGGTGATCGGTTTCCCCATGGGGGCGGCGGTGGCACTATGGCGGTTTCCCGGCCGCGGCCTGATGGTGGTGGCGCTGAATGCCTTGATGGGTTTGCCGCCCGTGGTAGCCGGCCTTGCCGTGTACCTGCTGCTATCCCGCGCCGGCCCGTTGGGCGAGTGGGGGCTGCTGTTTACCCCGAGCGCCATGGTGATTGCCCAGGTGGTGCTGGTACTGCCGATCCTGGCGGCGCTGTCGCGTCAGAAGGTTGAAGAACTGCTGGCTGAGTATCAGGAACAGTTTGTGTCGCTGGGTATGTCACGCCTGCGCATGATGCCGACCCTGCTGTGGGATGCGCGCTTTGCGTTGCTTACCGTGCTGTTGGCCGGATTCGGGCGGGCCAGCGCGGAAGTCGGCGCGGTCATGATGGTGGGCGGCAATATAGACGGAGTGACCCGAGTCATGACCACCTCCATTGTGCTTGAAACCAGCAAGGGCAACCTTCCGCTGGCGCTCGGCTTGGGGATCGTGCTGTTAACTCTGGTGTTGATGATCAATGCGGCGGCCTATCTCGTCGGTGAGTGGGCGCGGAGGCGAACCGGATGACCGTTTTACAGCCACTGGATACCCATGTTGACGTGTGCCCACGAGCGTCATTGATATTTGACCGGGTCACATTCAGTTATCAGGGTAAACACCTGTTGGGCCCCTGCTCGTTTACGCTTCAGGGGGCTGGCCCGACCCTGGTGATGGGCCCCAACGGTGCGGGCAAAAGTTTGTTACTGCGCCTGGCCCACGGCTTGCTGACGCCTGCGTCCGGACGCGTTCACTGGTTGCCGCAGCGCCCGCGCCAGGCCATGGTTTTCCAGCAGCCCGTCATGCTACGCCGCTCGGCCATTGCCAACCTGATGCATGCGCTGGCGGTTAACAAGACACCGCGCCGCCAGCGCCGTGAAATGGCACATGCGGCGCTGACGCGCTTCGGCCTGGCAGCCAGTGCGGAGACGCCAGCCAGGGTACTTTCCGGCGGTGAGCAGCAGCGTCTGGCTCTGGCGCGTGCCTGGGTGCTGGCCCCTCAGGTACTGTTTCTGGATGAGCCGACCTCCGCTCTTGATCCTGCCGCTATCAAGGCAGTGGAGGAAGCCGTGTCCGCTTTTCAGCGCCAGGGCACACGCGTGGTGATGACCACCCATGATATTCATCAGGCACGGCGGCTTGCCGCCGATGTCCTGTTTATGGCGGGTGGCCAGGTGCTTGAGCATACGGTTGCCCAGCGCTTTTTTGAACAGCCTGCCTCACCCGGCGCGCAGGCGTATCTACGCGGTGACATTATTGAGTAATGCCGATGCCCCAGATGTTAAATGGCATGTTCAAGAGACATGCAGTGCTTAAAGCCCTGACGCTGGCGACCATGATCAGTGGCGCTTTGATGACTCAGGCCCACGCCGATGATTTTATTACCCTGGCATCCACCACCTCGACGGAGAATTCGGGGCTGTTTGCAGCCATTGTGCCGGCTTTTGAAGATGCCACAGATATTGAAGTACGCGTGGTGGCGGTGGGTACCGGCCAGGCGTTCGAGATCGCCCGGCGTGGCGATGCCGACAGCCTGCTGGTGCATGACACGACCGGTGAAGAGCAGTTTGTGGCAGACGGCTACGCCAGCGAACGTGCGGATGTGATGTATAACGATTTTGTGCTGATTGGCCCTTCTGATGATCCGGCAGGTATTGCCGATGCCAAGAGTGCGACAGATGCGTTAGCCCTGATTGCGGATGCCAAAGCGCCTTTTACCTCCCGTGGGGATGATAGCGGCACCCACCGTGCCGAACAGCGCTTGTGGGAAAGTGCTGGCGTGGAGCCACAAGGAGAATGGTACCGTGAACTGGGTAGCGGTATGGGGCCAACACTGAATACCGCCGCCGCCATGGATGCCTATGTGATGGCAGACCGTGCCACTTGGGTCGCGTTTGACAACCCTCAGAACCTGGCGTTGCTGTTTGAAGGGGATGACGTCCTGTTCAACCAATATGGCAGTTTGTTGCTATCGCAAGAACGTCACCCGCACCTGAAGCATGATCTGGCAGCGCAGTGGCACCGTTGGCTACTCTCGGAAGACGGTCAGCAGGCGATTGGCGCCTTTGAGGTGGAGGGCCAGCCGCTGTTCTTCCCCAATGCGCAATAATGTCGCAGGGTTGGGGGCTGAGGTTGTAATATCGCTGCCGCGTACCCATGGTATAGGTTATATAGGTGGCGCATGCTGGCGCCTGTCATTAGTCAGCTTGCGTTTATTCAATTTGCTTGAAACAAGGAGTATCTAATGTCGTTACGCATCAATGAAGTTGTGCCGGATTTTGAAGCCGATACCAGCCAGGGGCCGATTCGCTTCCACGAATGGATTGGGGATAGCTGGGCGATTCTTTTTTCACACCCAAAAGATTTCACGCCGGTCTGCACCACTGAATTCGGCGCGGTAGCCACACTGGATACTGAGTGGAAGAAACGCGGGACCAAAGTTATTGGTGTTTCCGTTGATGGTGTTGAAGAGCACAAGCGCTGGATCAATGATATCGAGACGTATTGCGGTAACGATGTTCACTTCCCGATCATTGCCGATGAAGAGCTGAAGGTATCCAAGCTGTTCAACATGCTGCCGGCTGAAGCCTATATGCCGGATGGCCGCACCCCGGCAGACAGCGCGACGGTGCGTTCTGTGTTCATTATTGGCCCGGATAAGCAGCTGAAGCTTTCCATGACCTACCCGATGACGGTTGGCCGTAACTTTGCCGAAGTACTGCGCGCCCTGGATGCCCTGCAGACCAGCGCCAGCCACGGGGTTGCCATGCCAGCCGACTGGACTCTTGGCCAGGATGTCATCATTCCTACCAGTGTTTCCGAAGAAGACGCCAAGACGAAGTTTGGTGAATATGACACTGTCTTTCCTTATCTGCGCAAGGCCAAACTGCCTGAGTAAGTGGCGAGTCTAATATTGGCTATAAACCTGAACCACCCTGACGGTCAGCCCGCCAGGGTGGTGTTATATATCAGGTAGTGGTGGTACAGAAAGCTATCTCAGCCAGCTGACCGTATCCCAGGCATGCTGCTCAGGCGTCAGTATGTTCTCGCGCGCTTTTTCCAACTCATCTTGGCTGATATCACCCAACCCATAGGCGTGCCCATGGCGTTTGGCATGACCTTCAATCCACCCATTGGTATAGCGAAACCCGGGAATGCCTTTTTGGGTTTCATGAGGCTGGCCTTGCTCACCATCAAGAAAGCCACGAATCCAGGCACGACGATAGCTATAGATGAACATGTAGATACCTTGATTACCCGACTGGATAAACAGACGCTTTTTAGCGTTTGGTTTTAAGCTAATAGTATAATATTGTAAAATATCTTATGTTGCAATGCAGCGTTAATTCACAGCGTCAAGCAGGCCCGTAGAGGAGATGGAAGTTGATGACAGCATGGTATCTGGCAGGCTTGCTGGCAGGATTGGTACTGCTGGGCGTGGCATTGCAGCGGCGTTTTCACCGTCGTCTTCATCGCGAGTTGGCGGCCCCTCGGGAAGCCGTTAATCGCTCGTTGGAAGACGTTGGGCTGCAGGGCGAAACCGTGCATTTCATGACAATGAGAGAGCGGATGCTGGAAGCCTGGTGGCTGCCTGCAAAGGCAGCACAGGGGCAAGTAGTGATTACCCATGGCTGGGGAGCCAACCGTGAGACGCTGCTGCCGCTTGCGCCCTTGCTGCTCGAGGCGGGATGGAGTGTCTTGCTGATTGATGTGCGCAACCACGGCAATAGCGATGATGATACCTTCTCCTCGATGCCGCGCTTTGCCGAAGATATTGACGCGGCTCTGAGCTGGCTGAAGCACCATCAGCCCGCTTTGCCTACGGCACTGATTGGCCACTCGGTCGGGGCTGCGGCGACCTTGCTATGCGCCTCACGGCGCGATGATATTGCCGCTGTGGTCAGCCTGAGCAGCTTCGCCCATCCGGATGGCATGATGCGCCGCTGGCTGGATGCCAAAGGCCTGCCGTTCTTCCCGCTGGGCTGGTACGTGATCCGCTATGTGGAAAAGGTTATCGGCCACCGCTTTGAGGCCATCGCCCCGATCACGACACTCCCTCAGATCTGCTGTCCGGTCCTGCTGGTGCATGGCGAGAGCGACGATATCATTCCGTTAAGCGACGCGCAGCGGCTCACCCGGAAACAGACGCCCGGTGTGACCTTGCGGGTGGTGCCCGGAGGGCATGATCTGAGCGACAGCCTGGCGCGTCATGGTGATGAGCTGCTGGCGTTTCTGAATGCCGCCATTGATACGCCCGCCAGCGAACGCTGTGCATAAACGAAAAAGCGCTCTTCAGCGAGCGCTGTTAATTTCCTGGATGGGAATGCCATCAGTCCTGCTTGGAAAAACTGTCAAAGGCTTCCAATGCCTGTGCGGCATAGGTGTAGGCCGGGCCACCGCCCATATACATACATACGCCCAGCATTTCCATGAACTCTTCACGGGTAGCGCCCAGTTCGGCGGCTGCCTTGGAGTGAAAAGCAATACAGCCGTCGCAGCGGATGCTGATGCCAATGGCCAGCGCCATCAGTTCCTTGTGTTTGTGTGACAGCGCCCCTTCCTTGTTGGCACCCTTGGCCATCTGCGTGAAACCCTTGGCGACATCAGGAATGTTCTTGCCGATTTCCTGCATCAGGGCGGAAAGGTCCTGGGTCGTTTTCTGCCAGTCTTTATGCATGTGTTTTTTGCTCCTTTCAAGAAATCATTGTGCCTGGAAAAGCCGCATTGTAATCGATGGTTATGCTATTTAATAATCAATATATTCAACATTTGATGCAGGTCAGATTAGCCACCCTCGGGGGGCGTAATCAGGCTAGCCGGTGTCGTGCATAACCATGTCCAGTACGGGGAATTAGCCTACCATCGCCGCATAACGTTTATCGGGGTGGTGGTATGTTTGATACGTCAATAAACACCAGGCGGATGAAAAAGACGGCGCTTGATAGCGCCGATATTCGTATCCTCAGCGCCCTGCAGCGCCATGGTCAGCTCAGCAAGACCAAGCTTGCCGAGCTGGTCAACCTTTCCCCTACGCCCTGCTGGGCACGTCTGGATCGCCTGAAATCGGCGGGCTATATCCGGGGTTACCATGCCGATATTGCCCTTGAGCGTGTACTTGATATCACCCGTGTCATGGTCACTCTGTCGTTGATGCATCACCGCAAGGAAGATTTCGAACGTTTCGAGAGCTATATCCGCAACGTTGAAGAAATCACCGAGTGTTACGTCACCGGCGGGGGAATGGATTATGTATTTCAGGTCGTGGTGCCAAGTCTCGCTGCCTTCCAACACCTGATGGACCGACTGTTATCCGAAGACCTGAGTATCGATCGCTACTACACCTATTTCATCACCCGCCAGGTCAAGTCTACCCAGCCGAACCTTTCGGCCCTGACACCTCATTCCAGCCCATAACCAATTGGTCTGCAGTCAATCAAAAACGAGTCTTTTCGGTCGTCTAAAGAACCTGTTTTCAGTCTGCATGATCAATTTCCAGGCGCTATTCTTCTCGAACAATTAAACATCACGGTACGTCGTGCCGCTGATTGAAAAAAGAGGCCAACGTCATGTCATCATCCGTCAACACCGGTTTCGGTACACAGATCCGTAAATCCCCTTACTTTGATGCCACTGTGCGGTGGGGTGTACAAGGGTTTTCTGTTTATAACCACATGTATATTCCGCGCGATTTCGGTAGCCCGGAGCAGAATTTCTGGAACCTGGTGAATACCGCCATCCTGTGTGATGTGGCCGTTGAGCGCCAGGTTGAAATTACCGGTCCCGATGCAGCGGTATTCACCCAGTTGCTGACCCCGCGCAACCTGTCGAACATGGCCGTTGGGCAATGCAAGTACGTGCTGATCACCAATGCCAGCGGCGGTATTCTCAATGATCCTATCCTGCTGCGTTTAGGCGAAAATCACTTCTGGCTGTCGCTGGCCGATAGCGACATCCTGTTATGGGCCCAGGGCGTTGCTGTGAATTCGGGGCTGGATGTCACCATCAGCGAGCCGGATGTTTCGCCTCTGCAGCTGCAGGGCCCGGTGTCGGGCGAGATCATGAAAAGCCTGTTTGGTGAAAGCATCATGGATCTGCGCTATTACTGGCTGCGCGAGGTGGAACTGGACGGTATCCCGATGATCGTTTCCCGTACGGGGTGGTCCAGCGAGTTAGGGTATGAAATCTACCTGCGTGATGGCAGCCGGGGTGATGAGCTGTGGGAAAAAATCATGGCGGCGGGCCAACCCTTCGGGCTTCAGCCCGGCCATACCTCGACTATTCGCCGAATTGAAGGCGGCATGCTGTCCTATCATGCCGATGCCGATATTCATACCAACCCCTATGAAGTGGGCCTGGGTCGTCTGGTGGATTTGGAAATGGAAGCAGACTTTATCGGCAAGGCGGCGCTCAAGCGCATCCAGCAGGACGGGGTTCGCCGCAAGCAGGTGGGTCTGTGCATTGATGGTGTGGAGCCGTTGAGCGGGCCGAATAGTGATTTCTGGCCGATTGACTGCCAGGGTAAAACAGTGGGCAAGGTGACCTCTGCAGTCCATTCCCCGCGTCTGGCACGCAACATTGCATTGGCCATGGTGGATATCGACTATGCCGACATTGGCACCCAGGTGGAAGTGATGATCGCAGGGGAACCGGTGCAGGCTATTGTGGCTGAAAAGCCGTTTTATGACCCTAAAAAGCAGCTGGCCGCGGCCTGAATGTAGTCATCGGAAAGGAAAACTGTATGTCAGCACTCTCTATCGAACTCGAATGGACACGCAATGCCGATGAACTGACACCGGGTGCCTATGCCAATGCGCATCGGATTGACTATAACGATGACACCGCGGTAATGGTAGACGCGGCCCCGGACTGGGGAGGGCATCCGGCCAATACCAACCCGGAACAGGCCCTGGCGGCGGCACTTTCCAGCTGTCATATGATGACGTTTCTGGCGCTGGCGGCGAAGGCAGGCTGGCCGGTTGCCCGCTATCATGATCAGGCAACTGCCGAGCTTGGCAAGAATGCCAAAGGGCAGATGTCGGTCACCCGTATCGACCTGCACCCACACGTCCATTTTGACGCGGGTTTTGAGGTGGATGACGCAGAACTGGACAAGATGCAACAACGCGCGCACCGTTACTGCTTTATTGCCAATACCCTGGCCAGCGATGTTGCCATCGGTATCCAGTCACGTTAAGGACAGCCGCGCCTATGAACAATCATTACAATAATAATGATCGCCAGGCCTCGCATACGGCCGGGAAAGCCCCTAACCCGTATAACCAGGGGCTGGATCGCAACCCGGCCAACTTCCAGCCGCTGACGCCGCTGCAGTTTCTGGAACGCGCTGCCAGCGTCTTCCCTGAGCATATTGCAATCGTGCATGGTCGCCTGCGCCGTAACTATGCAGATTTCTATGCCCGCTCCCGCCAACTGGCATCAGCGCTTACCGAGCGCTATGCCATTGGCCGCGGCGATACGGTCAGCGTAGTGTTGGCCAACACGCCGGAAATGCTGGAATGCCATTACGGTGTGCCGATGTGCGGTGGCGTATTACACTCGATCAATACCCGCCTGGATGCGGCGACGATTGCCTTTCAGCTTGATCATGCCATGTCGAAAGTGGTGATTGCCGATCGCGCTTTCATGGTGTTGGTGAAAGAGGCACTGGCGTTGGCCTCTGTCAGGCCTGTACTGATTGAGGTCAATGACCCTGAAGACGATTCGCCCCTTTACTCTGCTGAGCTGCCGGGCGATATCCCCGACTATGAAGACGTGATCGCCACCGGCAGCCCATACTTTGCCTGGCTGATGCCGGAAGACGAATGGGACGCGATTTCCATCAATTACACCTCGGGCACTACCGGCAACCCCAAAGGTGTGGTCTCTCATCATCGCGGTGCCTATCTGCTGGCGCAGGGCAATGCGCTGACCACGTCGATGCAGAAACATGCCGTCTACCTGTGGACGCTGCCGATGTTTCACTGCAACGGCTGGTGCTTCCCGTGGACACTTTCGGCGATTGTCGGTACTCATGTTTGCCTGCGTCAGGTGCGCGCCGAGCCCATCTGGGCAGCGCTGGCCGATGAAGGCGTCACGCACCTGTGCGGTGCGCCGATAGTGATGTCGCTGCTGATTGATACCCCTGAGGCCGAACGGCCTCCGTTGGACCGTCAGGTGCAGTTCTTTACTGCCGCTGCCCCGCCGCCCGAGCGGGTGCTGGCCAGCATGAACACCCTGGGGTTTGATGTCACTCACCTCTACGGCCTGACAGAAACCTATGGCCCTGCGGTGGTGAATGACTGGCACCTTGACTGGTCAGACTGCTCCCAGGAGGAGCAGGCGCGGCTCAAGGCCCGCCAGGGCGTTCGCTACCTGCCGTTGGAACAGCTGGAGGTGCTTGACCCGGTCAGCAGCAAACCGGTTCCCCATGACGGTGAAACCCTGGGCGAGGTGATGTTCCGCGGCAACGTGGTGATGAAAGGCTACTTCCGCAACCCGGACGCCACGGCTGAGGCGTTTGCCAACGGCTGGTTTCATTCCGGTGACCTGGCGGTAGTGCACCCGGACGGCTATCTGCAGCTCAAGGATCGCACCAAGGATGTGATTATTTCCGGCGGCGAAAACATCTCGTCCATCGAGATTGAGGAAGTGCTCTATCGTCACCCCGCCGTCAGCGTGGCAGCTGTAGTCGCCATGCCCCATGAAAAGTGGGGGGAGACGCCTTGCGCCTTTATTGAGCTGACCCCGGACGGTGAAGCAGATGAAGACACCTTACGGCAATGGTGCCGTGACCACCTGGCGCCTTACAAGGTACCGCGTGAATTTGTGTTCGCCAGCATTCCACGCACCTCCACCGGCAAGATCCGCAAGGTCGCGCTGAGAGATCAAATGCGCGAACCTTCTTAGGCATTATTAAGTGCT
>NZ_VMQS01000013.1:0-9166 GCF_007625055.1 Halomonas sp. | reverse complement strand
CAAGGTCGCGCTGAGAGATCAAATGCGCGAACCTTCTTAGGCATTATTAAGTGCTTAGGTATTGATAAGAGAGTAATGACCAAGAAAAAAGCCCCGAATCATCGGGGCTTTTTACTGCGAGCCTGCTAAGTGTCGTGTCACCACTTATCGTTGCGTAGTCTGATCGATGGCAAACACCGTGGTGGTGCCGCTGACTTCATTACCGACAATCAATAGCGGCCGACCGTCAGCATCCGGGCTCTTGTCGGCAGACACAAAATACAGGCCCTCTGCTCCAAGGTCAGTCTGGGTCAGCGCTTCAGGCTCGTTGGCAAGACTGAAATCACGGTGGTTGATGTAGTCCACCAGGGTGGTATCAGCCGGTGAAGTGATATCGTACATCATGATGCCACCGATCCTTTCCAGGCCGACAAAGGCATAGGTGCTATCATCAATGCGGCCGATCGCAATGCCTTCAGGCTCTGGGCCTTTGTCATCTGAACGTGCGTCAAAGCTGTCGTTTTCATCGTTGTTTGAATTGAAGTCATCCGGGAACATCGCCGCGATGGTTTCTTCCATCTGTGATCCAGTGTCGAAAACTTTCTCAAGGCCGTCAGCAGTCACCTGGAAAATGGACATGGAGCGTGCTCCATAGGCATACAGGGTGTCGTAAACGCACGCACGTTCAACATCCGTTGACAGGGCCGACGGGTCGCAGCCGTTACTCACACCCAACGTCGAAGTGACGCGCAGACGGCCAAGATTTTCTTCCTTCTGGAGAGTGTCAGCATCCGGGAAGGCAGTCGGGTCCAGTTGCAGGTCCTTGACCCGGAATTCCTCACTCCAGGCATCATAATCACGGGCATCACCTTCATTGGCGGTGACGACATACGTCTCGCCGTCGGTCTCGTAGACGCGAATCGTATCGGGCTGATAAACGCCCATGACTGGCCAGTGCTGGATGTTGATGGCGTCATCCCGGTTGCTGGCGTCGAGCCCCTTGCCCGACCAATCACCATCAGCGGACCAATCCTTGAAACCTAGTGGGAAAACATCGCTGACCGTTGCAGATGCGATATCGACAACCCCGATGGCATTGTTTTCCTGCAAAGAAATATAGGCGGTGCTGGAATCGGCGGAAACCTCTACCCATTCAGGTTCCATATCCTGGGCGGCACTGGCGCCTGGGCCAAAGATCCGCACGCCTGCTTCACGCAGGGCATCTTCCTGGCCGTTAAACGCTTGAAAGTGGGCGTGACGAACGTCTGCCTGGGTCAGGTTTTCAATACCGACGGAAAGGTCAATGACCGAGACACTGCCTTCAGGGTCAATAGTATAGTCGTCATTGGGCTCGCCTTCGTTGGCGACGACGACGTAACGGCCGTCTGGTGAGAAGGTCAGGGCATCAGGAAGGGCGCCAGCTTCAACAAAGCTCAGGCGATTGCCGTTGGTGTCATAAAAAGCCACGACGCCGGGGTTCGTGGCTTCCTGGGCTTCTACCGCGATCGCGAGGGTGCCATTCATGACGGCAATACTGTTGGCGTCCGCCCCCAGGTCTGAAACATCAATGGTGGACACCCGTTTCAGACGGCTGGGATTGCTCATATCGAAAATATCAACCTGACCGCTGGCCGCGTTGATGACAAAGGTGCGCTCAGACGCTGGGTCAAACGCGGTAATTTCAGCGGCGCTTTCGTCAAAAACACCGCTTTGATAGTGACCAATGGCAGAAAGCGTATGCGCCTTGGTTGGCTGAGCAGAAACGTTAGCCTGGCCGTAACCGGCCACAAAAGCACCGCTGACAAGAGTGGCCAGAATAGCGGCGGCGAGAGGTTTGGGCTGCATAAAGGGGAATCCTCTATCAATCAACAGTGAAGGTCAGAGCGAGCGGCGAACACGCGTAAAGAGAGTGAATGCCGCAAAATACTGTTAATACTGTATGCCGCTCAGATGACAGTCAGATGTCGCTATCTTTGCCATCTAATCAGGCAGCATCGATCGGTTTGTCAGCGAATGCGGGGATATAAATTTAGTGGTGCCTTTAGTAAGCAGCAATGTATTACTATGGTGCTTTTAAACTGGCTAATACAGGAAAGCACAATGAAAAAATGGTTGGCACTGGCGGGCGTGATGGTGATTACCAGCGGTTGTCAGAATATGGATGCGATGGGGCCCTTGATGGATGCCGGCTCGCAAATGGGCGCTATGTCCGGCGAGAGTGAGGCGTCTCCTCTGGCCAGTGGTATCAAGCAGGCGCTGGCGCTTAGCTCAGAGCGGGCCAGCGACAACCTTTCCATGCCTGGCGCCTTCGATATACCGCTTCCTGGCCCTGGGCAGCAGATTGCCGATACCCTGCGCCAGTTGGGTATGGGGCAGTATGTCGACCCGGTGCAGAATGCCATGAATCGAGGGGCTGAACAGGCCGTGGCCGAAGCGGCACCGGTTTTCAAGACAGCGGTGCAGGAAATGAGTGTGGATGATGCCATGGGCATTATTCGCGGTGGCGATACCGCGGCTACCCAGTACTTCCGTGCCAATACGGAAGATGCCCTGCGTTCCCGTTTCGCACCTATTGTGCAAAGCAACCTGGAACAGACGGGCTTTTATGATCAGTACCAGTCGATGTTGCAGGTCTACGATCAGCTACCCATGACCAACCTGCCGGAGATGGATCTGGAGCGCCATGTCGTTGATAACAGTATGGAAGCCCTGTTCAGTGAGATTGGCGCACAGGAAAGCCTGATTCGCCAGGACCCAGCGGGGCAGGGAAGCGCCCTGATCGGTCAGGCGTTCGGGCTGCTGGGTAATCAGGCCGAATAGATGGTACAGCGGTAAGCGACTTCGCCGGAGGTTGTCGGGGCGTTTTCAGGCCTCGCCAACCAGCAGTTTGACCATCTTGTCATGGCCTTCCAGGGCTGCCCAATGCAGGGCATTCTGGCCGTCCTGGTCGGCCAGCAGAGGGTCGGCGCCGTGGTCAAGCAAGGCGTTGGCCAGGCCAAGGTTATTCTGCTTGGCGGCCCATATCAGCGCTGTCCAACCCAGGTCGTCCTGATGATTGGGGTTGGCGCCTTTTTCCAGCAGGAAGCTGGCGATGGCGGGCTGTTCGCTGACAACCGCAATCATCAAGGGCGTGTACTGGCTGTCATCCTGGTGCTCCAGGCTGGCGCCTGCCTGATAAAGCGCTTTGACCATAGCCATATTGCCCAGCGAGGCGGCTTTCATCAGCGGGGAAAATCCACAGTTATCGGCCATATCAAGGGCGGCGCCGCGTTTTATCAGAGCTTCAACGTCATCCTGCTGCTGGTTTTCCACGGCCAGAAAAAGTGCCGTGCGGCCGTAATGGTCGCGCTGATTGATATCGTGGGTGGCCAGTTGATACAGGCCGACAAGCATGGCGCCAACCATTAAGGTTGACGCCATGCCTGCCAGCATTGGAAATTGCTGCAAAAATGCTTTGAAAGCTCTCATTAATGAGAACTTACTCGCGTTTTTCAATGAGAAGATAGCTTAAAGGATGCACGGTAAAGAAGGTAATGACCATAGTGGCGATCACGCCCCCTATGATGGCAACCCAGTCAAAAACGGTATCCACATAGCCTAACTCTGAGTTGGTAAACCACGGTATCCAGAACAGGGCAGAAAGACCCAGCGCAAGCGCCAGGAGCATTGCCACGATGCTATGATGTTGACTGAATTGATAGCCGCGTAGATAGGCAAACAGGTGTATCGCCAGAAAAATGGCAACTCCTCCCGCAATCAACCAGGCAAAGGGTGCCAGGGCATACATGAGAATGGTCATTGCACCGGTAAATGTCATAATACGGTCTCCTGTCAGGCCTGGCCGTCAAGCACGGCATAATAAGCGGGTTGCAGCATGCGATCCTTCATGACCCAAGCCGCCCAGGATTCGTCTTTAGGGTCAATGAACGGGAAGGACGGCATAAAGGCAAAATTGTCGTCATAGCCAAATTCCACCAGCATGGCCTTACCAACACCCGTAATCAGCGGGCAGGAGGTATAGCCATCGTGGCGTGCCGTCAGGCTCTTGCCCTGAATGGCTGAAAGCAGGTTGGCTTCCACGACCGGTGCCTGTGCCTTGACGCTGGCAGCGGTCTTGTTGATGGGTGCACCGATAACATCACCAATGCCGAAAACTTCCGGGTACCGCTTGTGCTGCATGGTGTGGATATCCACATCCAGCCATTCACCCTGGTGTGGCCCATCCTTGGCAATCAGGTCGCTTTGTTTGACGAAATCAGGCGCGCTCATGGGGGGCACAACGTGGATAAAGTCGTAATCCGCGATAATGGTAGGCTTTCCCTGGGCATTATCGTCGCCTGCACGCAGGTCGTCAGGAACAGCAAGGCTGTCTTTCTCACCTTCGAAGGTAAACTCTGCCTGCTTGGCCTGTGGGTCAATAGCCGAAAGGCGATAATGGTGGCGGCGGTTGACGCCTTGCTCATCAAAGCGCTGTTTGACGAAGTCGTTGACCCAGGGTTGAGAAAAAAGCCCGCCTGTCGGGGACATGAAGTCAACATCAAACGCATCCCGATGACCGCTTTCTTCCAGGTGTGTCAATGTAGTGAAGGTCATTTTCAGCGGCGCGCCCGCGCATTTCACTGCCGTCGGGGCGGCGGTAAAAATGCCCTTGCCTTCACCCTTGTCGATCCAGCCCTTGATCGCCTGGCGGGTGCGGGTAGCTCCCTCGATACTGGCATAGACACTGCCAATACCGTGTTGCCCCACCAGATCTGGCGACATACCGTCAATCAGGTTGTAGTTAAGCTGCAGGCCGGTTGAGACTACCAGATAGTCATAGTCCAGGCTCTCGCCATTGGCCAGATCAACGCGGCGGTTTTCGGCATCAATACCGGCGGCGTATTGGCGTATCCAGTTGATCCCTTGTGGAACAAAGTCTGCATTGGGGCGCATGGTTTTGTCTGGGCCCCATATGCCGGAGGCAACCATTGTCCAACCTGGCTGGTAGTGATGAGTATCACGTGGCTCAACCAGGGTGATGGTACCACCACGCAGACGGGTAGCGAGGCGGTTGGCCATGGCCATACCTGATGCACCGCCACCCACAATCACGATTCTGGCCTGAGTGTCGATAGTATTGGCCTGCAGCGCGCTGGTGTAGAGCAGACCGCTGGCGCTGAGACCCGCGCCGGCCTTGAGCAGCTGGCGACGGCTGAGAGTGAAAGGGGAATGTTTCATAACGAGCTCCGAGATGTGTGCCTCGATGAAATTTGGTTATATTCTTATAATTAATATAGCGTTAATCCGGTCAGTCTGTCATCGTCATTTAGTCCAATGGGCCGCAATACGACCGTTGACAGGCACTGGCCTTATAATTAACCACTGTTTAAAGACAATTAGCAATAGCTAATAATAAGGCATCGAGTGGTATAAATTGAACGAAATCAAAACACAGTGTCGATGATGTGGGTGGGCAGATAGGCACGCTTAAGCGGGTAGCCGTTTGGGGTAAGTACCCGGCATGGTTGCCGGGCAATCATTAAGCGTGCTGGGTGCCATCTCTTCGATATCCGGGCGTGACAATCAGAATTCGAAAACCGGAATGGCCGGGTCGCGCATCATTTCAGCCATCGGGCCTGGCGAAGCAACCCCGACACCTTCAAGAAGATCCTCTTCCTCATGATCGGTATTGGGAAGATAGATGGCGCAGACATCCACTGAAACGCCTTCGCCCATCATCATTTTAAGCAGGCCTTCCGGGGCGAGCTTTTCCATGGGGTTGCCGGGCGGCGTGTTGATGGGTGCTTCGCTGGCATAACCATCAACGGCCAGATCACCGGCTGTATCGCACAGCAGAATGTGCAGGTCAGTGCCTTGCTGACGCATGGCATTGCCCAGGATCATGGCCATGCTCTGGGTTTCAATCGCATCGCTGGTCACAATCATCAGGGCCTGATCATCTGTCTCAGCGTGATCGCCATGGTTTTCGGCCAGGGCATGAGTAGAAAGGGCAGCAGTGGCTGCGAGAGTGGCGGTTGCAATCAGTGTAAGGCGCATAATGTCTCCAGTCGCTAAGTTGTGGTGCATGAACAATCAAAACACAGGGTGAAACAGATCAGGATTGATAAGGAAGTTTAATCTTCTGCGTGCCAGGCAACATCAGGGTCAACCGAATAGCTCCAGGGCAGATCAGAGTTGCGCCAACCATTGCGGGCACGAACACCCTCAGAATCGCCTTCGGCCAGCTTGCCGCCCTCAAAGCCATCGCTTACTGAGTAAACCTGAGAAAAGCCCATCTCGGTAATCGCATCAGCGGCAGGTGCACTGCGCGTGGCGCCCGAACGGCACATGACGATAATGGGGGTATCTTCCTCAGCGCCATGTTCTTCAAGAGCGCTACGGATCTGGGCGTCGAAATCGTTATTACGGCTGATCGGCCAGGTCTGGGCATCAGCATCAAACTGGGAGCGGTCAGCCAGTACCCAAGGCACATGAATGTCCGTAGGTTCGGCAAAACCGGTAAACTTGATCTCGATCGGGTCGCGTACATCAATCAGGAGTGCGTCGTCTTCCTGCTGGATCAGGTCATAGGCTTCCGCGGCGGTGACATACAGACCCAACTGGGTCTCACGGTAGGCAGAAGCGTCTTCTTCAGCCTGAGCGTTGGTACTCACCGCCATGGCGGAAACCAGCGCCAGTGGAATGGCAAAGCGAAAAATGGAATGTTGCGGTGTTTGACGACTATTTTTCATAGCTAATCCTTATAAGTAAATAACTATAACTTCAGGATAGCTGAGAATGACGTCTAACAAATGTGGTTTTTTGCCGCATAGGCAAAGGTCTCATGGAGCCGGGCAGTATCGTGTATGGAGTGCTTTAATGGATCGCATGCTGGAAGGCATACATAGCAAAAAATGCCAGCACAACGGTGGTGGCGACTGAGCTGGAAGGCGCATTTTCAAGGGCATCAGGGAGAATCTCCGAGAACACCATCCACATCATGGCGCCCGCTGCCAGGCCCAGCCCAATAGGCAGGAAGGGGGCAAACCAGGTCACAAACACAAAGGCCGGAATGGCCATCAGGGGTTGCGGCAAACTGGTGAAGATACTCCAGCCTGCTGCCTTCATAACGGACATGCCCCGTGGAATCAGAATCAGGCTGATCGCTAACCCTTCAGGGATATTATGGATGGCAATGGCGGCACTGATAAACATGCCCAAGGACTCACCGCCGCCGTAAGAAACGCCGACGCCAACCCCCTCGGCAAAGGAGTGCATGGTCATGATGCCCAGTATCAGCAAGGCTTTGCGTGCATTGGCACCGTTGAGTTCACTCACATCAGGCGAACCACGCCGCTGAATACCCCAATCTGAAATAATGACCAATGCAAGGCCGATCGCCATGCCGGCAAGCGTTAACCAGGGGGCATCGCGGCTGCCTTCGCTGACCAGGCTATGGCTGGCGGCCAGCATCAGGCCGGCAGCCAGGGCATTGAACAGGCTCAGCCAGCGGGCACTGAAGGTTTTTACAAACAGAAAGGGCAATGCCCCAAGGCCAGTCGCCAGCGCGGTAATCAGGGCAGCGACAAACACAACCCATAGGGTGACATCGACCGACATGCAAATGCCCTCTCATTGGCTCAATCGTTGATACCCCGTCTGTATCGTGTTGTCACAAAGTGGTGGTGAGGTTTCAGCGTTGATGGGTGGCCGTCTGTTCAAGTAAAGCACGCCGCTCTTCGAGGTCGTGGCCGGCTTCACGCGCAGCGGTCAAGAGAGCAGGAATATCACAGCTGGCGGCCTGACTTTTTGAATGTGCCCAGAGGTGAACGGCACGCTTGCCACTCCGGCAGAAGGCCAGAATCGGCGTTGGCAGGTCATCAAGGGCCTTGCCAAACGCGGCAATATCAGCCTCGCTGTAGTTGCCCGGCGTCACCGGGATGCAACGCCATTCGATGCCCAGCGCCTTGGCCCTGGCACTCAGGTCAGCATCATCCGGGTGATCGTCAGCTTCGCCGGGTCGGCGATTGCAGATCACTGATTTGAAGCCGCGCTGGGCCACTTCATCCAGATCACCCGGGGCAAGGGCCTCACTGATGGCAAAACCGGGCTCAAGTTCGTGAATATTCAAGGGTATCTCCTTAGCATCAAACGCCATCGCGGTGTCTGCGATGGCGTTATTGAGTATAGCACCGCACGGCTGCGTTATTCCCAGGCGGCGCCTTCCAGGGCGTCGAGAGGAATTTTCAGGTAGCGCTTACCGTTGGCTTCCGGTTCGGGCAGGCGCCCACCCCGGGTGTTGACCTGCAGGGCATGCAGAATCAACTTGGGCATCGGCAGTTCGCTGTCGCGCTGGTTGCGCAGGGCAATAAAGCCTTCTTCACTGACATTGGCCAGATGAGGATTGACCGCCTTCTGCTCTTTTACCGTGCTTTCCCACTGGGGCTCACGGCCATCAGGCATGTAATCATGGCCGGTAAACAGGCGGGTGTCGTCCGGCAGGGCGAGAATGGCCTGAATGGAATCCCATAGCGTCTTGGCGCTGCCGCCGGGGAAGTCCGCCCGGGCGGTGCCAAAATCCGGCTGGAACATAGTGTCGTGGATAAAGGCGGCATCGCCAATCACGTAGGTGATGGAAGCCAGCGTATGGCCGGGAGAGAACATGACGCGTGCGTCCATGTCACCCAGCTTGAAGGAATCACCCTCGCTGAACAGGTGATCCCACTGGCGGCCATCGGCCGGGAAGTCGGGCCAGTGATAGATACCCTTCCAGAGCTCCTGGACATCTTTGACATAACGGCCGATGGCGGTGGGCGCTCCGGTTTTTTCCTTCAGATAATGGGCGGCGGAAAAATGATCGGCATGGGGGTGGGTGTCAAGGATCCATTCGATTTCAAACCCCTGTTCTGCCACATACGCCAGCAATTCGTCAGCATGATGGGTAGCGGTAGCGCCTGATTTTTCATCGTAATCAAGCACCGGGTCAATAATGGCGCATTTTTTCGTTGCCGGATCGCTGACGATGTACTGGACGCTGAAGGTACGTGGCTCAAAAAAGCCCGCGACGTCCGGGGTATGGGCGCCGGTGCTGCGAGAGAGAGAGAATTTTTGCATGTCAGCCTCCTGGAATGTCTGCGCTGGAGCCGCAAGGGTGGGCTGGCCACCCCAGAGGACAGGATATATCAAAAAGTGATGAGTTTATGCACTT
>NZ_VMQS01000126.1 GCF_007625055.1 Halomonas sp. | reverse complement strand
GGGCTGCTGACCCAATACCTGCTGGATCGTGAAACCGATGTCCAGGTAGAAAATAGCGACGACTAACTTCAAAATCAGGCATCTGACGGTTGCCTTTCAGTGACGCAACCGTTACATCTTGGGGCAGTGATACGTCGTATAGGCACCGGGCTGGCCGGTGCCTATATCTGGTTAACAAGTTTAAAAGCGTTTTAACGCTAGCTGTGGAGAATCATCGTGCCCACCGACCGCTTTACCCTGCTGCCATCCAATCAGCCGACGGCAGACAACATCCGCGATAGCATCCTGCAAAACCCCGGGTTTGGCAGCCACTTTACCGATCATATGGCCCATGTTCGCTGGACCCTTGATAGCGGCTGGCATGCCCATGAAGTTCGCCCCTACGGCCCTTTGACTCTGGACCCGGCGGCTTCAGTGCTGCACTACGGTCAGGAAATTTTCGAGGGGATCAAGGCTTATCGGCATGCCGATGGTTCCGTATGGACATTTCGCCCGGAAAAGAATGCCGAGCGCTTTCGTCGCAGTGCCCGCCGTCTGGCCCTGCCGGAGCTTTCTGATGAAGACTTTATCGGCTCACTGAAAGCCCTGCTGGCTCAGGATCATGCCTGGGTGCCCACACCTGTCAGTGATTCCGACGAGTGCAGCCTTTATTTGCGCCCCTTCATGATTGCCTCAGAAGCTTTTCTGGGCGTACGCCCCTCCCATGAGGTTGATTACTACGTGATTGCCTCACCCGCGGCGGCCTACTTCAAGGGCGGTATTGATCCGGTATCGATCTGGCTGTCTACCCACTATAACCGCGCGGCCCCGGGTGGCACCGGTTTTGCCAAGTGCGGCGGCAACTACGCCGCCTCACTGGCCGCCCAGAAAGAGGCGTCTGCTAACGGTTGCAGCCAGGTGGCGTTTCTGGATGCGGCGGAAGGCAAATGGATCGAAGAGCTTGGCGGCATGAACCTGTTCTTCGTGTTCAAGGATGGTCGCGTCGTCACCCCGCGCCTGACCGACACCATACTGGAAGGCGTTACCCGCAACTCGGTACTCACCCTGGCCAAGGACGAAGGCCTGACACCGGAAGAGCGCCCCATCAGTATCGATGAATGGCGCGAAGGCGCGGCCTCGGGCGAGATCAGCGAAGTCTTTGCCTGCGGCACGGCAGCCGTGATTACCCCGGTAGGTGAGCTGGTTACCGACAGCGAACGCATCACTCTGACCGCTGGCGGCAGCAACGATATCGCCAAGCGCATTCGCACCAAGCTGCTTGACCTGCAGTACGGCCGCAGCGAAGACAAGTACGGCTGGCTGACCCGGCTGGTCTGACCCTCGAAAATGCCTGCCACCCACGTTGCGGGTGGCAGGCGCTGGAAACCGCCATGGCCCGCATTGATTTCTACATACTGCCAGACACCACCCTGGACGCCCGCCTGCAGTTTGCCTGCAAATTAGCGGAAACCATCTGGCGCAAGGGTTACCGGCTGCACCTGCACTGCGAGGACGAGGCCCTGGCCCGGCAGGCCGATGACGCCCTGTGGCGCTTTCGCCCGGACGCCTACCTGCCCCACGCCCTGGAAGACAGCACCCTGGCCGCCCAGGTGCCGGTCACACTTGGCTGGAAGACCCTCCCCGCCCCGGCACAAGACGCCGCCCTGCTCAACCTGCACCCGGAAATCCCCGACGGCTTCGACGCCTACGCCCGTGTTGCGGAAATCATCAACCAGCACCAGGACGTACTCATCGCCAAACGCGCCTGCTGGAAACGCTACAAGGAAATGGGCCACGAAGTCGTGCCGCATCA
>NZ_VMQS01000125.1 GCF_007625055.1 Halomonas sp. | reverse complement strand
TGGGTATCCACGTTGTTGAATCTCTGGATCGGGTGTTGGCGGCCTGTTAGCCAATTTTGCTGGCCCAGGCGCGGGTGGCGTCATCCATTAACCGGTGTACGTAATCAAAGACGTCCTGGCTTTTCTGGTAGGGGTCGGGGATGTCCTTGCCCTGGCCGTTTTCCAGCCATTGGCCGAGGCGCATGGTCTTGCCCAGCACCTCAGGCGACATATCGGCTATTGCGCGGCGTTGGCCGTCGCTCATGACCAGCACGAGATCAGCGGCTTGCAGCAGGGCCGGGGTCAGCTGGCGGGCCTGGTGGTTGGCCACTGCAAAGCCGGCCTGTTCGGCCAGCTGGCGGGCCTTGGGGTCTACTCCTTCACCCACCCGGGCATTCAGCCCGGCCGAGGAAAGCTGCTTGCCGGGCAGGCGCTCGCGCAGCATGGCTTCGGCCACCGGGCTGCGGCAGATATTACCGATACAGACCACCAGTATGCGATTAAACATGTTGCGTTATCAAAACAGTAAGCCTTGTCAGGTTGACATCCATGGCGACCTTCTTAATTTGCTTGCTTTTCTGGTTACTTGCCTGTCCGTTGCGTTGTGATTACAGATCGCGCACGTCGTTGACCGTGTCTGAAGCTACCCCTGGCAGATTGGCTGAGGGCAGGATCTGGCTGATCACGCGGTTCCAGCGGGCAATGGGTGCGGTCGTGACGTAGACCACATCGCGTGGCTCCATGGTGAAGCGGCTGCCCAGGGTGAAAGCCGTGGCGTTGCGTACATCCAGCTGGTACACAGTGGCCAGGCGGTCATCCTCGGCTGAGTTGGCGCGAATCACAAAGATTCCTGAGGCCTGGGCCGTGGTTTCGTTGATGCCGCCGGCTCTGGAGATGACATCGGTCAGGGAGATGCGCTCATTGCCCAGGCGCAGGTTGCCGGGGGATTCTACCTGCCCCATCACGGCCACTGCCTGGTTTTCCGAGCTGGGCACGTGGAGCACATCGCCGTCCTGAAGCAGGCGGTTCTCAGCCTGATCACCCTCACGCAGCAGGCTATAGAGCGAAAGGCGCTGTTCCGTGCCGTTGCGGGTCAGAAAGATTTCGTGCCAGTTGGCCTCCGGGCTGGCCCCGCCTACCTGGCTGATGGCATCGGTAACCGTGAGCGGCACTGTGGTAATCGGCACGCTGCCTGGGCTGCCCACCGAGCCACTGATCTGAACTTTCTGGGAGTTGAAGGCGGCAATGCCTACATCTACCTGAGGGCTCATGATGACATCAGAGAGACGCTCGGTGAGTATCTGGCGCACGTCTTCCAGGGTCTTGCCGGCAACATCAATATGGCCGGCAAACGGATAGAAAATGGTGCCGTCGTTACGCACCTGGTTGCCGGCTTCTGCCGCGCGGCGCTCGCTGCCTGCGGGGATGGTCAGCTCGGGGTGGTCGTAGACGGTAATGCTGAGTACATCACCCGGGCCTATACGATATTGCCAGTTATCAATGGCCTGGCGAAGGTCATCGGGCATGGGCGTGGCCCGGTTGCCTGGCTGGGGCATGGCGGCCACCAGACCGGGGGTAATCGGCTGTATATCGACCAGATCATCGATTGGCGCGGACTCTACCGATGACTGGATATCCCCCCCCGGGGCAAGTGCACATCCGCCAAGCAATAACGGCAACAGCAGCACGCAGCCCAGTATGACTGGCAGCGTGCGCTTGGTGCTCTGGTGAGTTGACTGCATATATTTTTGACAACCTTTGAATAAGACAGGCTTTCGACAGTAATGGCGCTATCACCTTAGCACGCTAATAGTATCTAACAATATCAGCTCAAGCCAGCGACTATTACCTG
>NZ_VMQS01000124.1 GCF_007625055.1 Halomonas sp. | reverse complement strand
TGCCCGGCATGGGTGCCTTGGCTTACAGGAATGTAAGCCATAAATCTTGAGGGTGAAAGTCCCTTATGGGCAGGGGTAGAACCCTGAACTATTAGCAAGCCGCAAGGGCGTTGCAGGTAACTGCAAGTCTGAAGGAAGCGGGACTGCAAACTCCGGTACTGACGAACAGGAACCGTATAAGAGGCTTGATGAACTGGACAAGCAAGCACATCATTGTGACGTCCGAAACACCGCGAGGTGAATGTTCATTAAGTAGATGCGGCAGGCATTGGAGGAAAGAAGGCATCCTTACCCGGGGAGATCCCACGCCTGTGGTGTGGGAAGTCAGCCGAGGTCATAGTAGTCCCAACTGGCTGGTTGGGATGAAGGACCGAATGTTACCAGGCATCCGATGGAGGCCAGAGTTCGGGCTCGCTAAGGATAGATTTCCTTGAGCCCGGATAGCTGCCGCTAAACGATGCCGCCTGAATAAACCAACGATGATAGAATACGTACTCCAACAATGGAATCTGAACAACGCCTACCAAAAGGTCTGCGCCAATAAAGGAGCAGGTGGCGTGGATGGGATGGACATATCCCAACTGAAAGCCCACCTGCAAACTCACGGCGAGGCATTGGTAGAGCATATCCGCAATGGAAGCTATCAGCCCAGCCCAATCAAAGGCGTGGAAATACCCAAGTCCAACGGCAAGACACGGATGCTCGGCATCCCGACGCTGACCGACCGGGTTATCCAGCAAGCCCTGCATCAGGTGCTTGAGCCTGTATTTGAGCCGGGCTTCCAGAGCCATAGTTACGGATTCCGCCCTAACCGCAACGCCCAGCAGGCTGTGCTACAAGCCCAACGAAACATCAATGAAGGCTATCAGCATGTGATAGATATTGATCTGAAGTCATTCTTCGATCAGGTCGACCATGCCATATTGCTGGAACTGATACACCGAAAGGTAACGTGCCGGCTGACGATGAAGCTGTTGCGAAAGTTCCTGCGCGCCCCGATGCAAATCAAAGGAACCCTGTACAAACGCAGACAAGGAGTGCCGCAAGGTTCTCCCCTCAGTCCGCTGCTATCCAACATTCTGCTCAATGAACTTGACAGGGAGCTGGAAAAGCGGGGACACCGCTATGTGCGGTATGCTGATGATTTCAGTATCTACGTGCGCAGCAAACGAGCCGCCCGACGGGTGGGTAACAGCATCTACCTGTTTCTCAGGGATGTGCTTCGCCTGCCGATAAACCGGGAGAAAAGCGGGATTCGACGCCCCTCAACATTTGACATACTGGGCTATCATTTTGTCCCGGTATTCAAGAAAGGGGCTAGAGGTCAATATCAACTGGTGGTGAGTGCGAAGAGCAGGAAAGCCTTCAAGCGAAAGCTTAAAGAGCTGACCCGCAAAACCATTCCCATAAGTTTTGCCGAACGAATCCGGCGGCTCAACCGGCTGATACGAGGTTGGCTGAACTACTTCAAACTGGCCAACATCCATGGCAAATTACAAGCACTGGATAGTTGGCTGAGGAAACGGCTGCGGTACTGCATTTGGCACCACTGGAAGAAACCGGAACGCAAACGGAAGAACCTGATGCGTCTGGGAGTAAATTCTGAAGATGCCTATGCATGGAGTCGGACACGGATGGGGGGCTGGCGAGTAGCTCAAAGCCCCATCCTCAAAACGACCATTACCTTAGCCAGACTGAAGAAACGGGGCTATATTGCAATGCTGGAACTCTATCACCAAATCAGGCCAACGTAACAAACCGCCGTATACGCGACCCGTACGTACGGTGGTGTGAGAGGCGCACCGTGAGCATATTGCTCACGGCCGTCTACTCGATTA
>NZ_VMQS01000123.1 GCF_007625055.1 Halomonas sp. | reverse complement strand
CCTGATTGAAGCCAGTGCGGGCACCGGCAAGACGTTTACCATTGCCTTGCTGTATGTGCGCCTGGTGTTGGGGGGGCGACACAGCGAAGACGCCACGGCCTTTATCCGCCCGCTGACGCCGCCGGAAATTCTGGTGATGACTTTCACCAACGCCGCTACCCAGGAGCTGCGCGAGCGGATTCGCAAACGGCTGGTGGAAGCGGCGGGCACCTTCCGCAATACCCTGGAACCGGCCAGCGCTGACTCCCTGCTGCTTGAGCTGCGCGACCAGTATGACCCGGCCGCCTGGCCTGCCTGCGCCCGGCGCCTGGAGCTGGCCGCCGAATGGATGGACGAAGCTGCCGTATCAACCATTCACAGCTGGTGCTACCGCATGCTGCGCGAGCACGCCTTTGATAGCGGCAGCCTGTTCTCGCTGAACCTGGAAAACGACCAGCACGAACTGCAGCAGGAAGTGGTGCGCGATTACTGGCGCACCTTCTATTACCCGCTGGATGCCGATGCCCTGGGCAGCATTACCCGCTACTGGCCATCCCCGGATGCGCTTTATGACGACGTACGCAAACTGCTGCATGAAAGCGACGCCCTGGGCAGCCAGCGCCCCGCGCCCACCGCTACCCTGAGCGCTGCCGAGGCCGAACGCAGTGCCACCCTGGCCACCCTGAAAGCGCCCTGGCCCGCCTGGCTGGATGAAGTGGTGCCCGCCCTGGAAGAGGCCGCCAAGCACAAGGCCTTCAAAGGCCAGAGCTTCAACGCCAAAAGCCGTGCCAACTGGCTAGGCGCCCTGCGGAAGTGGTGTGAAAGCGACCTTGAACGGCCCGCTCTAACCGAGGCTGCCTGGAAGCGCCTGACACCAGACGGCATGGCCGAAATATGGAAAGACGGCACGCCACCCTGCCCCGCTGCCTGGGAGGCGCTGGGTGAGCTGCCCGCTGCCCTGGACACCCTGCCCGAGCCGCGCAGCGATCTGCTGATTCATGCCGTTCAGTGGTGCAAGATCCGCCTGGAGCGCGAACAGGAACGCCGCGCTGAAATGGGCCCCAACGATCTGCTCACCCATCTGGACCGCGCCCTGCAAGGCCCCAATAAAGAGGCCCTGGCCGCCCAGATCCTGCGCCAGTTCCCGGTAGCACTGATTGACGAGTTCCAGGATACCGACCCGATCCAGTACCGTATCTTCAACGCCGTCTATCAGGTTGCCCACCCGCGCCGGGATGCCGCCATGCTGCTGATCGGCGACCCCAAGCAGGCGATCTACGCCTTTCGCGGCGCGGATATCTTTACCTACCTGCAGGCCCGGCAAGACACCGATGGGCGCCACGTCACCCTGGGCACCAACTTTCGCTCCACCCACGCCATGGTCGAGGCCGTCAACCACTGCTTCCACTTTGCTGACCAGCACCCTGCCGGTGCCTTTCTGTTCCGTGCGCAGGGCGGCGACAACCCTTTGCCCTTCCTGCCGGTGGGCGCCAAAGGCCGCAAGGAACAACTGAGCCACAACGGCCAGCCGCTTCCGGCCATGAGCCTGTGGTGCCTGGAAAGCGACGAGCCGCTTTCAAAGTCCGCCTATCAGCCGGAAATGGCCGAACGCTGCGCCTCCTATATGGTGGAACTGCTCAGCGCCGGTCAGCAGGCGAAAAGCGGCTTTCTTGAGGATGACAGCCTCACCCCGCTCAAGCCCTCGGATATGGCGGTGCTGGTCAACGGCCAGCAGGAAGCCCGCGCCATTCGTCAGGCATTGGCCAGCCGGGGCGTGAAAAGCGTCTATCTTTCCGACCACGACAAGGTGTTCAGCTCACCGATTGCCTCTCAAGTGGAGCGTTGGCTGCTGGCCTGCGCCGAGCC
>NZ_VMQS01000122.1 GCF_007625055.1 Halomonas sp. | reverse complement strand
CAGGAAACACTATGTGCGGCATTGTCGGCGCGATCGGCGCAACGGATTGTACTCCCTTTCTGCTTCAGGGGCTGAGAACCCTCGAATACCGCGGCTATGATTCTGCGGGGCTGGCGGTGCTGGATAATGGTCTGCAGCGCGCCCGGGCCAAGGGGCGTGTGGCTGAGCTTGAGGCGCGCGTGGCGGAGCAGCAGCTTCAGGGGCAGGTGGGTATTGCGCATACACGCTGGGCGACCCATGGTGTGCCGGCCGAGCATAACGCGCATCCGCATGTGTCGGCGGGCCTGGCCGTGGTGCATAACGGCATCATCGAGAACTACGAAGCCTTGCGTGAAAAGCTTCAGGCGCTGGGGTATGCGTTTACCTCGGATACCGATACCGAAACCATCGCGCATTTGATTCATGCCTGCCTTAACGGCGAGCTAGATGGGGAAGCACCGTCCGCGGATCTGTTCTCTGCGGTGCAGTGCGCCGTGGCGTATTTGCAGGGCGCCTATGCGCTGGCGGTGATCAGTGAAGATGAAACAGATACCCTGATTGTCGCCCGCCAGGGTTCGCCGCTAATGCTGGGGGTTGCCGAGGATGGCCATTATGCCGCTTCGGATGCTTCCGCCTTGTTGTCGGTGACCAAGCGCATGATGTATCTGGAAAACGGCGATGTGGCCAGGCTGACCCGTGATGCCATTTACCTGAAAGATGTCAGCGGCCAGCCGGTGGAGCGGGATATTGTCACTTCCAGCCTTTCGGCCAATGCCGTGGAGCTGGGTGAGTTCAGCCACTATATGCAGAAGGAGATCTTCGAGCAGCCTCAGGCGCTGGGCAACACCCTTGAAATGATCAGCGGGGCGGGCAAGCTGGAGCCGGGTATTTTCGGTGCTGAAGCCGCTGAGGTGTTTCAGCAGGTGGATTCGGTGCTGATTATTGCCTGCGGCACCTCCAGCTATGCGGGCATGACCGCCAGGTACTGGGTGGAGCAGGTGGCAGGCCTGCCGTGCAACGTCGAGATTGCCAGTGAGTACCGCTACCGGGTCAGCGTGGCCAACCCGCGCCAGTTGGTGGTGGTGATTTCCCAGTCCGGTGAAACGGCGGACACCTTTGCCGCCCTGGAACATGCCAAGGCGCAGGGCCACACGCATACTCTGGCAATCTGTAATGTGCCGGAATCCGCCATCGTGCGGGAAACCGCGTTGCGCTTTATCACCCGCGCGGGGCCGGAAATCGGGGTGGCGTCGACCAAGGCGTTTACCACCCAGTTAAGCGCGCTCTTCCTGCTGACGCTCCTGCTCGCCAAGGCCCATCAGCGTCTGGATGAAGCCGATGAGAAAGCCTACCTGGATGAGCTGCGTCACCTCCCGGTCGCGGTTAAAAACGTGCTGGCCCTGGAACCCAGTATCAAGGCCTGGTCACGGCATTTTGCCAACAAGCACCATGCTCTTTTCCTGGGCCGTGGCCGTCATTACCCGATTGCCCTGGAAGGTGCGCTCAAGCTCAAGGAAATCAGCTATATCCATGCGGAAGCCTACCCGGCTGGCGAGCTTAAACACGGCCCGCTGGCGCTGGTGGATGCCGAGATGCCGGTGGTGGTCGTGGCGCCTAATGATGAGTTGCTGGAAAAGCTCAAGGCCAATATGCAGGAGGTCAGCGCCCGGGGCGGGCAGCTGTATGTGTTTGCCGATGGCGGCAGCCAGGTAACTTCCAGTGAAGGTGTGAACGTACTGCAGATGCCTGAGCATTATGGCTTGCTTTCACCAGTGCTGCATGTGGTGGCGCTTCAGCTGTTGTCCTATCACGTTGCCCTGGTCAAAGGCACCGACGTGGACAAGCCCCGCAACCTGGCCAAGAGTGTGACGGTGGAGTGA
>NZ_VMQS01000012.1:18103-47875 GCF_007625055.1 Halomonas sp. | reverse complement strand
GACAAAAAAGAGGGATGAACAATGGGTATTGAAATAGGCGGGCTCTTGGGCCTGATCTGGTTGATTATTCTGATCTGGGCCATTATCAAGGTGGCCAAAAGTGAATCAGGTGGCATATCCAAATTGCTATGGATCCTGATTCTTCTATTTTTCCCGCTGGTGGGGCTTATTGCCTGGTTGCTGCTGGGACCTAAGGGTTAGCCAGCCTCAGCCTGATTGAAAAAGAGGCTTCCGTCAGAGGGACCTTGATGGTTACCTTCTGCATCCTGAGCGCTTAACCGTTATTTTCCTCTTTTACCGGCATTCTGTAATGTCCGGGAACCTTCAGACGCTCGCCGTTCGGTAAGTCATAAATCTGAGTGGGGACATAGACACGTTTGATGATGCTTTTCGGTTTGCTGTCAGGCATTGTCGGTGTCTCCTCGCAGGTTGACATTTCTTGACATAACCACCTTAGTCGCCTGTTTCACGTGTTTCAAGTCCACCTATGAGGGCTGAAATGCACAAAAATATGCGTTTCAAGTGGATTAAAGCAGGCGTAATAGGCTTTTTGAGGTATCCTGATATATTGTAAATATATATTTCTTGGGCGGGCTTCCCAAGGAGCGCAAACGTATGAAGTGGAGCATAACCTAAAAATGGTCGATGATTTAGAAAAGCAATTTGCAGCATTAGGGAATGAGGAGCCTGCGGCACCTGATTTTCCCGACCAGGATCATGTGCTGATTATTGAAGATGATAAGCGCCTTGCCGATTTGACCCGCGAATATCTGGAAGCGAACGGTTTTCAGGTGTCACTCGAAGCCGATGGTTCCAAAGGGGTGGACCGTATCCTGACACTCCAGCCGGATCTGGTGCTTCTGGATCTGATGTTGCCCGGTGAGGATGGGTTATCGATATGTCGGCGTGTGAGGCCCAATTTCTCTGGCCCGATCATGATGATGACAGCACGTACCGATGATATGGATCAAGTGCTTGGCCTGGAAATGGGCGCTGACGACTACGTCTCCAAACCGGTTCAGCCACGGGTGCTGCTGGCCAGGATGCGTGCCCTGTTGCGTCGGGCTGACCAACCATCATCCAGCGGCGAAATGCGGCTGCGTTTTGAAAATCTTGAAATCGACAACGCCACCCGCGAGGCCTGGCTGTCGGGAGACCGCATTGACCTGACCAGCGCAGAGTTTGACCTGCTATGGTTGCTCGCCAGCAATGCCGGCCACGTCCTGACGCGCGAGGAAATTTTTACCCAGCTGCGCGGTATTAAATATGATGGCCAGGATCGTTCGATCGATGTGCGCGTGTCACGCATCCGCCCAAAGATTGGTGACGACCCACACCAGCCCCACCGCATCAAGACCGTGCGCAGCAAAGGCTATCTGTTTGTAAAAGATAGCTAGGGGCAGGTTGAGTGGATTATGCACAGGATTAAGCAACGTGGGTCCTTTTTACGCTTCTATATCCTTTTAGGGCTGACGCTGCTGGTAATTTTCTTGATGGCAATGCTAGGACGTATTGTCATCGAGAGGGTTGGCCACGTCGACTACCGGGCGCAGTTGGCGCATTTTCCCATGGCAGTACTGATGGCTGAACTTGCGCCGCTGTCAGTGGCTGAACGTGAACGGCGTCTACCGTCGCTGAGCCAGCGGCTTGGGCCTGGGGTCGCGCTTGATCTGGTACCGGTGGCAGACGCCAGCCTGACTTTTCTTGAACAGCAGCGTCTGGATCGCGGCGCCATACTGGTTGACGCTGCTCCCTGGCGGCTCCGCCAACGTCTGGATAATTCTCCCTGGTTGCTCAGCCTGACGCTGGATGAGTGGCAAGAGCAGCATTGGCAGTCGACAGTGGCACTCGCTGCTGAAGGGCTGGCAGGCTTGAGTGGCGCGCGCCGTGCCGAACGTCTTGAGGCGTTGAGCAGCACGCGCTGGACGCTGGAGCTGATTGACCGGCTACCGTCAGCCCTTTCCGTCCAGCAGCAGCAAGCCTTGGTCAGCGGTCAGGTGGTCACGCGTCTTGCCGGAGAGCGGCTCGATATTACTCTGTTAACCTCCCTTTCAGATACTTCTCCGCTGAGGCCCCCATGGCTGGAAGCCGAGCTTGTCGTCGATGAAGAGCCTTTGCCCCTACATCTGTATCTGATGCTTCTATTAAGCGTCATGATGATTCTTACCCTGGTGATCTATCTGATCATGCGCAATATCGAATCGCGAATGGTGCGGCTGGAACTGGCCGCCACGCGAATTGCCAGTGGTCGTCTGGAGACGCGTGTCAAGGTACACAAGGGGGACTTTCTCGGACGCCTGGGTATGGCATTCAACGTCATGGCCAGCCAGGTTCAGACCCTTTTGCGTGGCCAGCAGGAAATGATTCGTGCGGTTTCCCATGAACTTCGCACGCCCATTGCACGCATACGTTTTGCCGTACAGATGGTAGAGGACATGAATGACAAGCCGGTTGTTCAGCGTCAGCTGCAGGGTATCGACGCCGATATTGCCGAACTTGACAAGCTGGTAGATGAGATTCTTACCTATGCACGCCTGGACGGTGATACCGTCAATGCGACCGCGATGGAAACGTCACTGGTGGACTGTCGCGCCATGGTGGAACGCGTGTTGGATACTCTGGCGCCACTGCACGAGACCATGACGCTGACTCTGTTGCCCGGTCAGGATGCTGAGCTGAGTGCTGAGCCGCGCTATTTACAGCGAGCATTACAGAACCTGGTCAGCAATGCTTGTCGGCATGGGTGTACTCGGGTCGAGGTGCGAATCTGGAACGAATCACACCTGGTGCGCATTGATGTAGAAGACGATGGCCCCGGGGTGCCGGATGATTCGCGCACAGAGATTTTCAAGCCCTTTACCCGCCTTGACGACAGTCGCGCGAGAAGTTCGGGTGGCTATGGCCTGGGGCTGTCGATTGTTCAGAAAATCATTATCAGACATGGCGGTAGTATTACCGCGGATACCAGCCCGAACCTGGGAGGCGCGCGGTTTACGCTGTTGATTCCACGTCGCGATTCGCTGGCTTGATCCCGGTAAGTACGGCAAAGGAAGTGGCGCGCGCGGTATCCAGAAAATCCTCCATCCAGGGCATTTCCAGGCTTTCTTCGCGAATGGCCGCATACAGGGTGTTCCACACGCCCTGTTCGCCCAGCTTGACGGCCACGACATAATCGCGCTGCAGATACTCGGTCAACGCCCAGTTGGGAAGCGCACAAACGCCGCGTCCACTGGCCACCAGCTGCATCATCATCAGGGTAAGTTCCGCGGTACGAATCTCTTTGGGGCGCACATTGGCCGGGGTCAGAAAATGGCTGAACACATCCAGACGGGTGTGCTCAACCGGATAGGTGATCAGGGTTTCATCGGCCAGTTGCCCCGGCGTGACAAAGCGCTGCTGTGCAAATGTGTGCTGGCGGGCAACGGCCAGGAGGCCTTCATAGCGAAACAGCGGCGCATAGTGAACACCCTCCAACGGTTGTGGGTCGGCGGTGATCACCAGATCAAGCTGTTCACGGGCCAAAGCGGGTAACGGGTCAAAATGGTGGCCGCCGGGAATATCAATTTCCACCTCAGGCCAATGGTCTCGAAAATGATCCACCGTGGGCATCAGCCACTGAAAACAGCTGTGGCATTCGATGGCCATGTGCAGACGCCCCTGTTCCGCGCCCGCCATTTTGGCGATATCCCGCTCGGCACGACGCACTTCCGGCAGGATACTGTCGGCCAGATGGAGCAGCCGCAGGCCCGCCCGCGTAAACTCTACCGGCCGGGTCTTGCGTATAAAAAGTGCCGCTTCCAGGCGGTTTTCCAGGTCTTTTAGCTGATGGGATAGGGCCGACTGGGTCAGATGCACCCGCTCGGCTGCTTCTACCAGAGAGCCTGTTTCACGCAAGGCCAGCAAGGTGCGTAGGTGGCGTAGTTCGATCATACGGTCAGCTTATCAGCTTTTCGACGCATAGGCGTATAGCAAGGTCTCCTGTGCGCTGATGGGTGCACCCTCGCCATGGCCCTGAAGCTGGTAACTGCCGTCCGGTTGCAGAAGCCAGCTCTGGCAGTTATCCACCAGATAGGTTTCCAGGTCCTTGCGTACCCGGGTGGCCAGTTTCTTATCCAGCAGTGGGAAGCAGGTCTCCACCCGATGAAACATGTTGCGCGCCATAAAATCAGCGCTGGAACACCAGGTTTCCGGCTTACCATCGTTATGGAAATGGAATACCCGGGTATGTTCCAGAAAACGGCCAATGATCGAACGCACGCGAATATTCTCGGAGACCCCTTCAATACCCGGTTTGAGACAGCACATGCCGCGGATGATCAGGTCACACTCAACCCCTGCCTGTGAGGCGCGATAAAGGGCCTTGATCAGCTTTGGCTCAGTCAATGAGTTACATTTGATGATGATATGGGCGCGTTTGCCCTTGCGGGCACTCTGGGCTTCACGATCAATCATCTCGCACAGCCGCTCATGCAGGGTAAAGGGTGCATGTAGCAGGGTATCAATGCGTCTTGCCCGGCCCATGCCGGAGAGCTGCTGAAACACCCGGTGAACGTCGGCACACAGGGCCTCGTTAGCGGTCAGCAGGCTATAGTCGGTGTAAAGCTTGGCTGTCTTGGAATGGTAGTTGCCGGTGCCCAGATGCGCATAGTGACGCAGCGCGCCTTTTTCACGCCGCACGATATGCATCATCTTGGCATGGGTCTTGTAGGCCATGACCCCATAGATGACGATGGCCCCGGCTTCCTGCAGGCGCGAGGCAAGCTGCAGGTTGTCAGCTTCATCAAAGCGCGCGCGCAGTTCGATGACCACGGTCACTTCCTTACCCTGGCTTGCCGCATCCACCAGGGCACTGACAATCGGAGACTCTGCCCCCGTGCGGTAAAGTGTCTGCTTGATCGCCAGCACATCCGGGTCGCGGGCTGCTTCGCTGAGCAGATCTTCGATGGGGGTGAATGACTGGAACGGATGATGAAGCAGAATATCGCTCTTACGGATGGCGTTAAACAGGCTGCCACTTTTGAGTGTCTTGGGAACGCCGGGCGTATAGGGGCGGTAAAGCAGCTCTGGCCGGTCAACGTCGCCCAGCACGGCCATCATGCGGGTCAAATTGACCGGGCCTTCTACCCGGTAGAGATCTTCCTGTTCCAGGTTGAACTGGCGCAGCAGGAAGTTGATCAGGTCTTCCGGGCAGTTATCCGCCACTTCCAGGCGCACACCGCTGCCATAGCGGCGGGCGAGCAGCTCTCCGCGCAGCGCAGAGGCCAGGTCGGAGACTTCTTCCGGGTCGACGGTCATATCCGCGTTGCGGGTCAGGCGGAACTGGTAGCAGCCACGTACCTGCATGCCGGGGAACAGTTCTTCGGCGTGGGCGTGAATCATCGAGGACAGAAAGACATATTCCGAATAGCCTTCTTCACACAGCTCCTTGGGCAAGGCCATCAGGCGCGGCAGCGAGCGCGGCGCAGGCAGAATGGCCATGCCCCCGGCGCGGCCAAAGGCGTCCTTGCCTTCAAGCTCAACAATAAAGTTCAGGCTTTTGTTGACCAGACGTGGGAAGGGGTGAGACGGGTCCAACCCGATAGGGCTGATGACCGGCATGATTTCATTGTTGAACATTGCCCGCACCCATTCTTTCTGGGCCTGGGTCCACTGGCTGCGGCGCCGAAATCTCAGGCCCTGGGCCTCAAGGGCCGGTAAGAGGGTATCGTTGAGAATCTTGTACTGACGGGCGATCTGCTCGTGGGCAATCTGTGAAATCTCGCTCAACACGGCTTTGGGCAGGCGGCCATCGGCCCCTGTGGTGTCATCACCCAGGGCGATCTGATGCTTCAGGCCGGCTACCCGGATCTCGAAGAACTCATCCATATTGGATGAGAAAATCAGCAGGAACATCAAGCGGTTCAGCAGCGGGTGTGCATCATCCAGGGCTTGCTCAAGCACGCGGATATTGAACTGCAAGTGAGAAAGCTCACGGTTGAAATACAGCTGAGGATCATCCAGATCGGTTTCCAGCTGGCTGTCCCTGGCCTGTACACCGGTTGTCGTGCGATTTACACGCAAGGTAGGGGTGTCTTGTTCTCCAGCCATGGATTCGGTTCCTGTCTGCGGTTGTTGTCCACCGGTGGTATCCATCACTGCTCCTGATTCTTCAAATTGACCATTCTGCATTTCAGTATGGACGATATAAATGACAAATGGGTGTCACCCAAGGGGCATCTGGTGAGCAGGGCAAAATGGACAGCCGTTCAAGTTCAGCCATTGGCCTTGAGAAGCCGTGCAGCGTCGAGTGCAAAGTAGCTGAGAATGCCATCGGCACCGGCGCGCTTGAAGCACATCAGGGACTCGAGAATAACGCTGTCGGCATCCAGCCAGCCGTTATCAAAGGCGGCACGATGCATGGCGTACTCGCCGCTGACCTGATAGGCAAAGGTGGGCACCTGAAGCTCATGCTTTACGCGCCGAACCACGTCCAGATAGGGCATGCCCGGCTTGACCATGACCATATCGGCACCTTCAGCAATGTCCATAGCCACTTCGTGGAGCGCTTCGTCACTGTTGGCCGGGTCCATCTGGTAGGTGCGCTTGTCGGCCTTGCCCAGGTTGCCGGCTGAGCCGACGGCATCCCGGAAGGGGCCATAGTAGTGGGAGGCATACTTGGCGCTGTAGGCCATGATGCGGACGTTATGCAGGTGTTCCTGCTCGAGTACCTGGCGTATCGACCCAATGCGGCCATCCATCATATCCGAGGGAGCGACCACGTCCGCACCGGCTTCCGCATGAGAAAGCGCCTGCTTTAGCAGGGTGTCGACCGTGCGGTCATTGATCACATAGCCCTGCTCATCAATGATACCGTCCTGGCCATGGCTGGTGTAGGGGTCGAGCGCAACATCAGTGATAATGCCAAGCTCGGGGAGGGCTGCCTTGAGCGCTCGCACGCTGCGCTGCACGAGCCCCGCCGAGTTGTAGGCTTCCTCGGCAAGTTCGGTTTTCTGCTCCGGTCCGATCACTGGAAAAAGCGCCAGGGCCGGAATGCCGAGCGTATAAGCCTCCCGAGCCTGCTCGATCAGCAGGTCCAGAGACAGGCGTTCAACGCCGGGCATGGATGGAATGGCCTGACGCTGATTTTCACCCTCCAGTACAAACACCGGCAGGATAAGGTCAGCGGCAGAAAGGCTGTTTTCCTGCATCAAGCGGCGTGAAAAAGCGTCACGACGCATGCGGCGCATGCGTGTGGCAGGAAAATGACGCTGGGTGTTGGTCGTCAATGCTGTTCTCCTTGCGTCTCTGGGAAGCGGGGTGAGTACGGTCAATCAGTATCTGTTCAGAGTATATCAATCCAGTGATAGGGCGAAAGCTGGCTTGTGACTGTCACATAAACTGCCTAAAGTAGACTGCTCTTAACAAAACGCTATAAAAGAGGTCACTTCTCATGACAAAACAGGTCGCAGTCATTCTGGCCGGGTGCGGTGTATACGACGGCTCTGAAATCTATGAAACCACCTTGACGCTGTTGCGCCTCGATCAGCTGGGCATCGGCTATCATTGTTTTGCTCCGGACCTGGATCAGCATCAGGTGATCAATCACGTCACCCAGCAAGCCTCTCAAGGCGAAACGCGCAACGTGCTGGAAGAGTCGGCCCGGCTGGCGCGAGGGGATATCAGCCCGTTAAGCGAGCTGGATGCCGGACACTTTGATGGTGTTATTGTACCCGGTGGCTTCGGCGTCGCACAGAACCTCTGCGATTTTGCGCTTGAAGGGGAAAGCATGCAGGTCCTGGCGCCCCTCAAGGACGTGCTTGATGCCTTCCGCGAAGATGGTAAGCCAATCGGGCTGATCTGTATTGCACCGGTCATGGTACCGCGCCTGCTGGGGGAAGGGATTGCCGTCACTGTTGGCCATGACCCGGGGGTTGCCGGTGCCATCAGTGCCATGGGGGGCCTGCACCGTAGCTGCAGCGTTGAAGAGATTGTCGTCGACTTCGAAAACCGCGTGGTCACCACTCCAGCCTATATGCTGGCGACACGTATCAGTGAAGCCGCTACCGGGGTTTTCAAGCTGGTCGAGCGCATTGATGAAATGATGGGCTGATGACGGGTCCTGTATCCGGGCTTTCAGGCGCGGATACAGGACGCTGAAAACGTTAACTGTTCTCGCCGAGCTCGTCATCTGCATCCTGGGCGGACTTGCGGCGCACCAGTCGTCCAAACAGCAGGCCAACCTCATAAAGCAGATACATGGGAACGGCCAGCAGGCTCTGCGAAACAACATCGGGCGGTGTCAGCAGCATGCCGACCACGAAGCAACCGAGAATCACGTAGGGGCGTTTTCTGGAAAGGCTTTCAACGCTGGTGGCGCCACTATAGATCAGCAGGAAGGTGGCGATCGGAATTTCAAACGCTACTCCGAAAGCAAAGAACAGCTTCAACACAAAATTCAGATACTGGTTGATGTCGGTCATGACCTGAATGTCTTCTGGCCCTGTCTGGGTGAAGAAGGCAAACAGTAACGGAAACACCACATAATAGGCAAAGGCGGCGCCAGCATAGAAAAGCCCCACGCTTGACACCAGCAGCGGAATGGCCAGCGCCTTTTCATTATCATAAAGCCCGGGTGCGACAAACGACCATGCCTGATGAAGAATGAAGGGCACGGCGGCAAATACCGCCACGACCAGGGTCAGTTTGAAGGGCGCCAGAAAAGGGGAGGCCACTTCGGTGGCAATCATCTGTGACCCTTCGGGTAGCAGCGCCATGAGCGGTTGGGCCACAAAGGTATAGATATCATTGGCAAAAGCGTACAGCCCAAGAAAGATCACCAGCACCACGACCACGGCACGCATCAAGCGTGAGCGAAGTTCGATCAGGTGTTCAATCAAGGGGGCTTGTGCCTGTTTGGCTTGTTGATCCTGAGAGTCACCGCTGCTCATCGGGGATTGCTATCCTGTTGAGTCGACGTCGTATGGGACGACGTCCTGGAAGAGGACGGGGAAGCCTGTGAAGAAGACGCCTCGGCCGTTGATGCATCCTGGGGGCCTGAATCCGCAGTTGAAGTGCTGGTTTCCCGCACGGTGTCCAGGGCATCGTCAATACGTGCCGATGCATCCGCCAGACGCTGATCCTTGTCGGGTGAAGCCTTGTCACTGTCGGACGCGCTGGGAGCCTCAGCGATATTCTCAACGTCCTGCTTGGCTTTCCTGAGGCTGTCGTCGAGCTTTTTCTGCTGTTCATTAAGTTTCTGGCGCAGTTCTTCAGATTCAAGCTGAGCGCTGATTTCACGCTGCATGCCGGATACCGAGCGCTTTATCTTGCCGACCCAAAGCCCGGCGGTACGCGCAGCCCGGGGCAGGCGCTCAGGGCCAAGTACCAACAACCCAACCACGGCGATGATCAAGAGCTCAAGAAAACCGATATCCAGCATGGTTTATTTGCGCTCTTCGCTGTGTTCAGTGGGCTTTTCCTGCGCCTGAACGTCATAGGTATTGCCGTTTTCTTCATGCCCGACCTTGGCCTGTGGTTCGTCAGCATCTTTTGAACCATCGGCTTTTTCTTCATCATGCATGGCTTTCTTGAAGCCTTTCACCGCGCCCCCCAGGTCGGTGCCGACATTACGCAGCTTCTTGGTGCCGAAAATCAGGATGATAATCCCCAGAACAATCAGCAACTGCCAAATACTGATGCCACCTAACATATGCGAGTCCTCGTGTGTGCTCGGCAAATCAACCGGAAAATAGATGTTATAACAATCAGGCCTTGTTGCGAGAGGCCTTTTCGTCGTGGCCCGAGACGCCAAAGCGCTGTGCCAGTTCATTAATCACAGCCTGGTGATCCAGGCCCAGGTGAGAAAGCATGACAAGGCTATGAAACCACAAATCTGCCGTTTCGGCGATAAGCGCCTGTTGTTTGGATGGCTCGCCACTTTCTGCATCCTTGGCAGCAAGCAGGGTCTCCGTCGCTTCTTCGCCCACTTTCTCAAGTATCTTGTTCAATCCCTTGTAATGCAAGGAAGCCACATAGGAGTCGTCCGGGGCTGCGTGGCGACGCTGTCTGAGTACCTCGAAAAGGGCATCGAGGACGGTATCGTCAACGGCCGGTAATGGCGTCTTGGTCATAATGTGTCCTTGTGATTTGACACTGAAAAGAGAGGCAAGCTCCCTGGCGAGTCTAGTGCCACAC
Organism: Halomonas sp.; assembly: GCF_007625055.1. Classification (GTDB taxonomy): domain Bacteria; phylum Pseudomonadota; class Gammaproteobacteria; order Pseudomonadales; family Halomonadaceae; genus Vreelandella. Next base: position 37,702 of record NZ_VMQS01000012.1, on the reverse strand, counting down.
CAATAGCAAAAGCCCGATGGCCGCTGCTACCAGAACCGGCCAGTCCTGTACGCTGGCCCACTGGCTGAGAGGTTGCCAGGTCAGGGCAATGGCAAGCAGGATCAGACCGAGCTTGAGACGGTAATGGCGTTTATTTTGCTGGGACAGCGTCTTCTGGATCATCGTGATGGCATTGGCCTGATGGTGGCGCTGGCGCTGTTCTTTCTCCATCCGGCTAAGAGTCTTGTGCGCCAGCACTGGCAGCTCAGGCAGCTGGTGAGCCAGCTCGGGTGCCTGGCGCTTGAGCGAGTCCCATACGCCACGAGGGCCAGAGCGCTCCTTCATCCAGCTTTCCAGAAACGGCCTGGCGGTGTTCCACAGATCAAGGTCCGGATAAAGCTGACGCCCGAGCCCTTCAATATTGAGCAGGGTTTTCTGTAGCAGCACCAGCTGGGGCTGCACTTCCATATTGAACCGCCGGGCCGTCTGAAACAGCCCCAGCAACACCTGTCCGAACGAGATGTCCTTTAACGGCTTTTCCAGAATGGGCTCGCATACGGTCCGGATGGCAGCGGCAAATTCGTTGGCACGCGTGTCTTCGCTCACCCAGCCGGACTCGATATGCAGCGCTGCAACTTCGTAATAATCCTGACGGAAGAAAGCCAGCAGGTTGCGCGCCAGATAATCCTGATCTTCCCGGGTCAGGCTGCCGACAATGCCGCAATCGATCGCGATATATTGCGGGTTTTCCGGGTCATCGCAATCAACAAAGATATTCCCCGGGTGCATGTCGGCATGGAAAAAGTTGTCGCGAAAAACCTGGGTAAAAAAGATCTCAACGCCACGTTCTGCAAGTTTTTTCAGGTTGGTACCCCGGGCGCGCAAGATATCGGTATTGGCCACAGGGACACCCCGGATACGTTCCTGAACCATCACATGGCGCCGGGTATAGGTCCAGTAAATAGCCGGCACGAACAGCAGCGGTGAATCCTTGAAGTTACGTTTCAGTTGAGAGGTGCTGGCGGCCTCCTTGTAGAGATCAAGCTCATCAAACAAGGTGGCTTCATAGTCGCGGATTACCTCCACCGGCCGCAGGCGGCGAGCTTCGGGAACAATGCTCACCAATCTGGCCAACTGATACATCAGGGCCATGTCCTGGCCCATGATCCTGTCGATGCCCGGGCGGATAATCTTGACCACCACTTCTTCACCGCTGTGCAACTCGGCAACATGCACCTGAGCAATCGATGCCGATGCCAGGGGCGTGCGGCTGAAGCTGGCAAAGGCAGCGCTCAGCGACATGCCCAGTTCTTGCTCTACCCGGGCAACAGCCGCGTCACCCGGAAACGGCGGCACCTGATCCTGAAGGCGCTGTAGCTCATCAGCAATATCGGCTGGCAACAGGTCGCGGCGTGTGGAGAGCATCTGACCAAACTTGACAAAGATGGGGCCAAGCGCTTCAAGCGCGAGCCGGAGCCGTTCGCTGCGCGGGCGCTCGCCCAGAGGGAACAGCCTGAGTGGTGAAATGCTCATCAACAGGCGCATCCACCAGGGCAGGCGCGCCACCGGGATCAGGGTATCAAGGCGGTAGCGGGCAATCACCCAACCAATGCGCAGCAGGCGCAGGCTCATGAGCCGGAATCTCCTTGTGATAAGCGTTGGGTCAGACGTCGGTGGAGGCGGTTCAGTCGTGCTTCCAGCCTGTCGGTGGATATTTCCAGCTCGCTGAGGTGATCTCGCAATACATCACGCTGTTGGCGACCGGGAAGCAGTTTGGCTTCCTCGAACACGTATTCGGAAACGTCCGCCATCAGCTCGTTGCTGGCGCGAAGCCCCCAGCGGCCGGCACGGCGCAAACCTTCGGCAAGCGAGTGCGCTGGAATATCGCCAAGCCAGTTGGCCAGCTCGCCTTCCCAGTCAATATCCAGGTCAGTGAAAAGCGCCTGAGTGGCTTCCAGCAGCTGAATGCGCCCGCGCACCGACAGCCTGCCTTCAAACATCAAGCGCTCGACAGAGCTGCCGCTGACCCATTCCGACAGGGTTTCGGGCGACAGTTCAACCACGGCATCAGCGCTGGTCTCGTCGATATCTTCCCCGCGGAGCAGGTCAACGCCAGACGGATGAAAGGCCATCAACAGGGCCAGCCTGGGTTGCTCAAAGCGAATTAACAGGCGGCTGCCCGCCATGGCATCCAGACGCTGCGGAGAGGCAGGGTCGCGAGCCAGCAAGGTGTTGAGCATACGTTCGCAGCCTGCCAGCAGCAGGGCGGGGGTTACCAGCATGCCAACCTCATTGTGTGTTTGATAATGGCCTGCTTCATAGTTTGATGCCACGGTGCAGGGCGACAATGCCACCGGTCAGGTTGGTGTACTCGACACGATCCAGGCCTGCGGCTTCCATCATCGCCTTGAGGGTATCCTGATCAGGGTGCATACGGATGGATTCTGCCAGATAGCGATAACTTTCAGCATCCCCTGCGACCATCTGGCCCATACGCGGCAGTAGTCGAAAAGAGTACTCATCATAAGCTTTTGATAATAATGGGTTTTCAGGCTTGGAGAACTCCAGTATCAACAAACGTCCGCCGGGTTTGAGCACCCGCTGCATGGAGCGCAGGGCGGCATCCTGGTCGGTGACGTTGCGCAGGCCAAAGGCGATGGTGATGCAGTCGAAGCTGTTATCCGGGAAGGGCAGGCATTCGGCATTGGCCTGAACGTATTCAACATTACTGCCGACACCATTATCCATCAGCTTGTCGCGCCCGACGCCCAGCATGGAAGCGTTGATATCGGCCAATACCACCCTGCCGCGGGGCCCGACCATGCGTGAGAACTTGAGTGTCAGGTCGCCCGTGCCACCGGCAATGTCAAGCACCTGATGGCCAGGGCGAACGCCAGAGCGCTCGATGGTGAGGCGTTTCCAGAGACGATGAATGCCCATCGACATAAGATCATTCATGACATCGTAGCGGGCAGCCACGGAATGAAAGACGTCAGCGACGCGGGAGGCTTTTTCATCAACGGGTACTTCTTCGTAACCGAAGTGAGTCGTATGTTTTTCTGTGGGGCTCATGGAGGGGCGGCTCCCGAATTCGAGACGGTGAATGCCTGCCTGACGGTGTGTCAATGCACGGCTGCAACCGTCGTTAAAAAGTTGCCGCTATTGTAGCCTTGTCAGGCCAGGCTTGTCTGCGCCTGGTGTCGGTTATACCTGTTTGATTTCAATCCCCATGGGTTCGCGGGATGCGCCCGCTTCTTCCATACGTTGCAGATAGTCGCGCCAGTAAGCCTCCTGATGAGTGCCCAGCTCGTATAAATAGTTCCAGGTGAACAGACCGCTGTCGTGGCCATCGTCAAAATGCAGCTTGAGTGCATAATTGCCCGCCTGGGTAATGTTCTGGAGACCGACAAATTTCTTGCCTACCTGCAGGACTGCGGTGTCTCCGCCATGGCCGCGCACTTCCGCGGAGGGCGAGTAAACGCGCAGCAGTTCGATGGGTAACAGAAAGGTATCGCCGCTGGCATAGCCAAGCTCAAGCTCACGGGCCTTGCGGTGATAGTGAACGCGGGTAGGAATGGGAGCGTCCATGGGATACCTCATGAAGATGTGGATGTCAGCGTAATCGCTACCATACGCAGACACGCAATAACCGTGCAAGATTTTCCTGCAAATGCAACGTCAGCCTGTCCGCCAAGCGCGGACAAGCTGGCGATAATCCATCATGTTGTTAGAGGATATAGCGGGAAAGATCCTCATCGACCGCCAGCTCACCCAGCTGGGCGTTAACGTACTCAGCGTCAATCACCAGCGGCCCGTCAAGATCGCCGCCCTTGAAAGAGGCTTCTTCAAGCAGGCGTTCCATGACAGTGTGCAAACGGCGTGCGCCGATATTTTCGGTACCTTCGTTAACCTGCCAGGAAATCTCCGCTATCCGCTCGATGCCGTCCGGGGTGAACTCGACATCCAGGCCATCCGTGGCCAGCAGTGCCTGATACTGACGGGTCAGCGAGGCGGATGGCTCGGTCAGGATGCGCTTGAAGTCGCCAGGGGTCAGGGCATCCAGCTCGACGCGGATCGGCAGGCGACCCTGCAACTCAGGAATCAGGTCCGAGGGACGCGACAGATGGAAAGCACCGGAAGCGATGAACAGGATGTGGTCAGTTTTGACCATGCCATACTTGGTGGACACCGTGGAGCCCTCGATCAGCGGTAGCAGATCGCGCTGTACGCCCTCGCGGGAGACCTCGCCGCCGCTGGACTGGCCACTGCCCTTGGCCACCTTGTCGATTTCGTCCAGGAAGACGATGCCGTGCTGTTCCACCGCTTCAACCGCTCGGGCCTTGATGTCTTCTTCATTGACCAGTTTGCCTGCTTCCTCATCACGCAACAGGCCAAAAGCGTCCTTGACGGCAATCCGGCGGGTTTCGCGTTTCTGTTGCCCCATGTTGGAAAACAGACTCTGCAGCTGATTGGTCATTTCTTCCATGCCCGGCGGGGTCATGATATCGACGCTGGCACCCTGTTGGGAAAGCTCGATATCGATTTCCTTGTCGTCAAGCTCACCTTCGCGCAGCTTCTTGCGGAACGACTGGCGTGTCGCATTCTCTTCGCGGGGTTTGTCTTCCTGACCACGCGGCGGGGGGAGCAGCGCATCCAGAATGCGGTCTTCGGCGGCGTCCTCGGCCCGGTGGCTGACCTCTGCCTTGGCGTCTTCGCGCACCATCTTGAGAGCGGCTTCCATCAGATCACGAATGATGGATTCCACATCACGCCCGACATAGCCCACCTCGGTGAACTTGGTCGCTTCCACCTTGATGAAAGGGGCCTTGGCCAGCTTCGCCAGGCGACGGGCGATCTCGGTCTTGCCGACGCCTGTCGGGCCTATCATCAGGATATTCTTGGGGGTGACTTCACTGCGCAGGTCGGTGTCCAGCTGCATGCGGCGCCAACGGTTACGCAGGGCAATCGCCACGGCTCGCTTGGCATCTTTCTGGCCGATAATGTACTGGTCCAGGGCGTGAACAATCTCACGGGGAGTCATCTGTGTCATGGCTTATAGCTCTTCCATGGTGACGTGGTGATTGGTGAATACGCAGATGTCACCGGCGATTTCCAGGGACTTCTCGGTGATTTCACGCGCGGAAAGGTCAGTATTTTCCAGCAGTGACCGGGCGCTGGCCAGCGCGTAATTACCACCTGAACCGATGGCAATAATGCCGCGCTCGGGCTCCACCACATCGCCGTTACCCGTAATAATCAGGGAGGCGCTGTGGTCAGCCACCGCCAATAAGGCCTCCAGACGGCGCAGGGCGCGGTCTGTGCGCCAGTCCTTGGCCAGCTCTACGGCGGCCTTGGTCAGATGGCCCTGGTATTTCTCCAGCTGCGCTTCAAAACGCTCGAACAGCGTAAAGGCATCGGCCGTGCCCCCGGCGAAACCGGCCAGCACCTTGCCGCGATACAGGCGGCGTACCTTACTGGCGTTGCCTTTCATCACGGTATTGCCCAGAGAGACCTGGCCATCGCCGGCGAGTGCGACCTGGTCGCCGCGACGCACAGAAACAATCGTAGTCATGGAGTGAGCTCCTTGTGGGAGGCGTGCTCCCGATGACGATTCGGCTACCATGCAGCAGCCGGTGAAAAAGGATGTTCACAACAGAATGCGGGCGGCTGATGAAAAATCAACCGCCCGCAGGGCCAGTGTTGCTGTAAACAGGTGAATGGCGCTCAATTCTGCAGCTGAATCAGCAGCGGCTCGATCCCCTGTGTGCCCATCAGGTCCTGGGCACGATTAAGCTCGCGCGTATCATCGTAAGGGCCAACCTGAACGCGATGCCAGGTATCGCCATTGGCCTGGACCTCGCTGATATGCGCCAGCAGGCTAAGGTTGCGCAGCCGGTCGCGCATCTCACCGGCATCACTTTCGGAGCGGAACGACGCTGCCTGAAGCATGAAGCGCTTTTGCTCCTCCTGAGGAGCGGCGTCAGGCGAAGGAGACGTTTCTGCGCTGTCTGTCGTCTCTGTATTGGCGGCGATCAGCTCGGCGATGGGGTCATCGTTGCTGACCGGCGTTGATTCTTCAATGGGGGCCTCTGGGGCAACGACCTGTTCGTCAGCCGTCAGCTGACTGGCGGTGCTGTCCGAAGCGGTGTCAGTCTCTTCGGTTGGCGTCGGGTCGGGCTGGGTAACGCGAGAGGGAACCGCGCCATCGGAAGCAATGATCTCGGTTTCCGGCAGCAGGGTATAGAATTCAAAGGTCGGTGTGGACGTCGCCTCACCGTCTTGTCCCTCCTCCGCTGACGCGTCATCGGGCTGTTCCTTGGAAATAACGGTTGCCTGGGGGGCGTCGCTGGCATCCTGCCAGGGGGCAGTGCCATGTTGCTGCTGCGCCAGGAAAAACCCCGCGACAAGGCCACCAAGTCCCCACAGCCAGCCAGGCAGGCGGCCGTTGGGAGAGGTTTTTTTCGTCGTCCTGCTGCGTTGCGTGGTAGCACCGCGACGGGAAGGGGGTTTACGTGGGCTGGGCATTGCTTACATCTCCTCTGGCGCACGGACACCCATCAGGTCGAGGCCGTTGCGCAACACCTGGCGGGTTGCCAGACCCAATGCCAGGCGCGTATTGCGCAGGGTGTCATCGTCTACCATGACTTTGACGGCGTTGTAACAAGTGTGAAAATCACCCGCCAGATCAAGCAGGTATTGCGCGATCTGTTGGGGCTCACGGTTTCTGGCGGCCACCTCGACAACCTCAGGGAAGCGTGCCAGGCGGTTGAAGACGGCCTTTTCCTGATCGCTGTCGAGCAAGGCAAGGTTGGCCAACGCCAGGTCATGATCAAAGGGCTGCTGGGCGGCCTCGGTCTTGCGCAACATGCTGCATACGCGCGCATGGGCGTACTGCACATAGTAAACCGGATTTTCGTTCGACTGAGAACGGGCAAGATCAATATCAAATGTTAATTGGGAGTCGGCGCGGCGCGCAGCCAGGAAAAACCGCGTGGCATCACGGCCGACTTCGTCAATCAGGTCACGCAGGGTGACATAGCTGCCGGCGCGCTTGGAGAGTTTCACCTCAACGCCTGAGCGGGTCACCATGACCATCTGGTGGAGCACATAATCCGGCCAGCCTTTGGGGATGCCCGCTTCCAACGCCTGCAGGCCTGCCCGCACCCGGGTCACGGTGGAGTGGTGGTCAGCGCCCTGCTCATTGACGACCGTCTTGAAGCCACGCTGCCACTTGTCGAGATGGTAGGCGACGTCCGGCAGGAAGTAGGTATATCCCCCCTCCCGCTTGCGCATGACGCGGTCCTTGTCATCGCCAAATGCGGTGGTGCGCAGCCAGGTGGCGCCGTCTTCCTCATAGGTATGGCCATTGTCGGTGAGCCTCGCGACCGTGGCATCCACCTTGCCATCCTCATACAAGGAGGACTCCAGGAAGTAGACGTCGAATTCAACGCCAAAGGCCTTCAGGTCGAGGTCCTGCTCGCGGCGTAGCCAGGCCACGGCAAAGGTCTGAATGGCGTCAAGGTCGTCCGGATCGGCCTTGGCAGTGACTTCACGGTCATCGGCGCTGACGGTTTTGCCGGCCAGATAATCCTGCGCCACATCAATAATGTAATCACCGCGGTATCCGTCTTCCGGCCAGCTGCTGTGGTCAGGTGAAAGCCCCTTGACCCTGGCCTGTACTGAACGCGCGAGGTTGGTGATCTGGGCGCCGGCATCGTTGTAATAGAACTCACGGGTGACGTCATAGCCGGTGGCTTCCAGCAGGCGGCACAGGCAGTCGCCAATCGCAGCACCACGGCCGTGGCCGACGTGCAGGGGCCCGGTCGGGTTGGCAGACACAAACTCCACCTGCACTTTCTGGCCCTGGCCAAGCATGCTGCGGCCGAAGGTATCGCCGCAGTCAAGCACCTGGGCGACGACCTGGGCCGCAGCATCGGTGGCCGCAAAAAAGTTGATAAAACCGGGGCCGGCAATATCGGTTTTCTGCACAGCGTCGCTGGCGGGCAGAGCATTGACCACCGCCGCGGCCAGTTCGCGAGGCTGCATGCCCGCCGGTTTGGCCAGCATCAGGGCGAGGTTGGTGGCATAATCGCCATGGGCCTTGTCTTTGGTCGGGTCAACCTTGATGGTTGGCTGAACGTCCTGGGGGAGCACGCCCTCTTGCTTGAGTGCCGCTACGGCGCCTTCAAGCAGGGTAATCAATGTGTCTTTCATAAGTGAGTATCCGGTAACGTCGGTGGCGGCGTGCGCGTGCGCATCATAAACGCACGTATTATCGACGATTGTGGGTGACTTTCAAACACCATCCCACGATCCGGTCGGCTAGCTGAGCGTTTGCGGGTCAATATCCAGTGACCAGCGCACCCGGCGAGCCTCGCGGTTATTTTCCAGCCAGTACACCAGAAAGCGGGCAGCCTGGTGCAGGTGGCTGCGTTTGGCTGCACTTAACATCACATGCAGGTGGTAGCGGTTCTGGCGGCGCTCCATGGGGGCGGGTATCGGTCCCAGGCAGCGTACCTGAACAGGCTGGGTCTCGAGCCAGTCGCGTACCTGCTGGGCGGCCTCGCTGACCAGCTGTGTGGCAGCCTCGGCCTGGGGGCTTTCTACCCGTAACAGGGCCATAAAGCTGAAGGGCGGCAGCTGGGCGCTGCGTCGTTCGGCGAGCAAATGGCGCGCCAGGGCGGCGTAGCCGTGTGCGGCCAACTGGTTAAGGTGAGGGTCATCCGGGTGCAGGGTTTGCACCAGCACACGGCCTGGGTCGGCGGCGCGACCCGCGCGTCCGGCTACTTGCTCCAACAGCTGGGCACTATGCTCCAGGGCGCGGAAGTCTGCTGCATACAGGCCGCCATCGGCATTGATGACCACGACCAGGGTGACGTGGGGCAGGTGGTGGCCCTTGGCCAGCATCTGGGTGCCCACCAGCAGGCAGGGGTCGCCGCGGGAGACGTCTTTCATGATCTGCTCAAAGCTGTCCTTGCGCCGGGTACTGTCGCGGTCGATGCGATGAATATCAGCCTTGGGAAACAGGCCCTGCAGCGTCTCCTCGGTGCGTTCGGTACCGCTGCCCAGGGCGCGCAGATCGCCGCTGGCGCATTCCGGGCAGGCAGGAGGGAATGCCCGGCGGGCATCGCAATGGTGGCAGGCCAAAAGCGGTGGCTGGCGGTGCAGCGTCATACGGGCATCACATTGATGGCACTCGGCCACCCAGCCACAGGCGTGGCAGGCCAGGGTGGGCGCAAAACCGCGCCGGTTGATGAACACCAGCACCTGCTTGCCCGCTTCGAGGGTCTGCCTGATCGCCTTGATGGTGCCCGGCAGCAGGCCACCTCGGCAAGGCTGGTGGCGGAGGTCGGTCAGCTCCAGGCGAGCGGGGGCATGGCGGCTGGCCCGCTGGGTCAGCGTCAGGTGCCGGTAACCCCCCTGTAATGCCTGATGGAGGCTTTCCAGTGACGGGGTGGCACTGCCCAGCAATACCGGTATGCGATGATGGTGAGCGCGTGCAACGGCCAGATCCCTGGCGTGGTAGCGCAGGCCGTCCTGCTGCTTGTAGGAGCCATCATGTTCTTCGTCGACGATGATCGCCCCGGGGCGAGCCAGGGGGGTGAAAATGGCTGAGCGAGTGCCGATGATAATCAGCGCACGGCCACCTGCAGCGGCTTCCCAGACATCCAGACGCTCCGGGTCGGTCAGCCCGGAGTGCAGCGCCAGCACCGGCACATTGAAGCGTTGGCGAAAGCGCGCCAGAGTCTGGGGCGTCAGGCCAATTTCGGGGATCAGGACCAGGGCCTGTCGGCCCTTGCTGACAACGGCGTCAATCAGTTGCAGGTAGACCTCGGTCTTGCCGCTGCCGGTCACGCCTTCCAGCAGGCAGGGGTGAAAGTCATCCAGCTTTTCGTGCAGGGCGGCCAGGGCCACCGCCTGCTCGCGATTAAGGGGCAATGCCGGATTGGCCAGTGGTTGCTGAGTGTGCGCAGGGGTTGCCGCCGTCAGGGCCTGGGTGGTAGCGGTAATCAGCCCCTTGTGTGCCAGGCGGTTGAGGGTATCCTGGGTAAAACCATGAGCGCTGATCACCCGACTGGCCAGGCCATTGGGGTGCTGGCCCAGCAGGTCCCAGAGTGCTGCCTGGCGGCGGGCTCTGCCAAAGTCATGTTGCTCGGCGGCATCGGCACTGCGTTTCCAGAGCGTCTGGGTTCGCCCGGCCATGGGGTGGCCCTGACGTAATCTCGCCGGCATGGCGTTGGCCAGCGTATCGCCCAGGCTGTGCTGATAATAGCGGGCGGTAAAATGGCACAGCCACAGCCAGTCGGCGGGTAGTGGTGTGTCATCCAGCACCTCATGAATACACTTCAGCTGCTCTCTGGGGAGCTCGCTGTGGTGGGCCAGTTCAACAATCACGCCCACCACATGACGGCGCCCGAAAGGAACGCTAACCCGCAGCCCTTCCTGCCAGCCCTGTGTGGGTGGCGTGGCTGACGGCAGGTAATCAAACAGCCGGCGCAGCGGCGAGGGCAGTGCCACACGCAGCACGGGTGCCGATAAAAGAGGTGAACGCGGCAATTGGCCTCCGGCGTCAGGTTTGCTAAGATACGCGACCGCCTGAGAATAGAAAGCTCTGGCGGCTTGACCGGTTAATCGATTTCAAACCCGTATGCGGTGCCTGGCAAGTGATCAGGTGGCGGCATACAGCTTCGCGAGGCTTAAGATGAAACAAGGTATTCACCCGAATTACAACACGGTAACGGCAAGCTGTTCTTGCGGTGCCAGCTTTCAGGTCGGCTCAACGTCCGGGCATGACTTTTCTCTGGACGTGTGCTCTAACTGCCACCCCTTCTATACCGGCAAGCAGAAGCAGGCAACCACCGGTGGCCGTGTAGAACGCTTCAACAAGCGTTTTGGTGCTGCCGTAAAACGCGGCTGATCAGCGCTCAACCGCGTTATGGCAGATGCCCCTGCGTGTGGCATAGCCCGCTTTTCATCAGACCCTCAGCCCATGGCTGGGGGTTTTTTGCTATCGGGTGTCAACTTGAGGCAATGACGGTTTTTCTATATTCTCCAATGCCTGTTTTGCGTTGTCAGTAACGTTATACGCATGTTGCTGTTGCCGTGCCGACGCCCTCTAAGCCTTCAATCGGACCTCTCATCATGACGGATGCCTTCAAGCAGGATGCTCTGGATTATCACGCTAAACCTGTCCCCGGAAAACTCTCGGTCGAGTTGACAAAGCCTGCGGCCACCGCGCGCGATCTGGCGCTGGCCTATAGCCCGGGCGTGGCCGAACCGGTGCGTGAAATCGCTCGCGACCCGGAGAATGTATTCCGCTATACGGGTAAAGGCAACCTGGTCGCGGTGATTTCGAATGGCAGTGCGATCCTGGGCTTGGGTGACCTGGGGCCGCTGGCCAGCAAACCGGTGATGGAAGGCAAGGGGGTGCTGTTCAAGCGGTTTGCCGGTATCAACTCGGTGGATGTGGAAGTTGACGCGGAAACGCCCCAGGCCTTCATTGACACCGTCGCGCGGATTGCCGGCACCTGGGGGGGTATCAACCTTGAGGACATCAAGGCGCCTGAATGCTTTGACATCGAGAGAGCCCTGATTGAGCGCTGTGCGGTGCCAGTCTTTCATGATGACCAGCATGGCACCGCCATTGTCACGGCGGCCGGGATGCTGAATGCGCTGGAGATTGCCGGTAAACGAATCGAGGATGTCAGGATTGTCTGCATGGGGGCCGGTGCCGCAGCGATTGCCTGTATGCGCCTGCTGGTTGCCTGTGGCGCACAGCGGGAAAATCTGGTGATGCTGGATCGCCGGGGCGTTATCCATGCCGATCGCGAAGAGATCAATGCCTACAAGGCTGAGTTTGCCCGAGATACGGGTATGCGTACCCTCGACGACGCCATTGACGGCGCGGATGTATTTATCGGGCTTTCCGGCCCCGGGCTGCTGTCGGCCGAGCAGGTCACGATGATGGCGCCAGATCCGGTGATTTTCGCCTGCACCAACCCGGATCCAGAGATCCATCCTGAGGTGGCCCGTGATGCCCGCCCGGATGTGATCATGGCCACCGGGCGTTCCGATTACCCGAACCAGGTCAATAACGTGCTCGGCTTCCCGTTCATCTTCCGGGGGGCCCTGGATGTTCGCGCGACCCGGATCAATGAAGCCATGAAACTGGCCGCCGTTCACGCCCTCAAAGACCTGGCCCACGAGCCGGTGCCCCAGGCCGTGCTGGAGGCCTATGAACGGGATTCAATGCATTTCGGGCGAGACTACATCATTCCCACACCGGTGGATGTCCGCCTGCTGGACAGGGTCTCGGCGGCGGTGGCTCAGGCAGCGGTGGATTCAGGGGTGGCCCGCAAACCGTATCCCGCCCACTATCCGCTGGAGAGCGTCAACGACGTCTACGGTGCCTGACGGTTTGCGAGCGTTAATTCTCAGCGATAAACCTCAGCGTACAGGTGCATCGTGCAGGCGCATCAAGCCTTCCTGAGCCGTGGAGGCGACCAATTGCCCCTGGTGATGGTAGATCTGGCCGCGCGCCAGGCCGCGGGCGCCGCCCGTCCAGGGAGAATCGGTGGTGTATAGCAGCCATTCATCCAGTCGAACGTCCTGATGTAGCCAGAGGGCATGATCAAGGCTGGCGATCTGCAGTCGGGGGTCTTTATAGTCAACCCTGTGTGGCAGCAAGCCGGTGGTCAACAGGTTGAAATCCGACACATAGGCGAGCAGATGGCGGTGCAGGGCCGGCTCTTCGGCCAGTTGGCCCGCCAGGCGAAACCACAGCTGTTGATGGGCAGGCGCCTGACGGGCGTCGCTGCGCGAAAGATAGACGAACTCGATAGGGTGGCCCGGGAAGCGGCTATGCTGCGCCTTGCCGCTGGCAAGCAGCGCCTCGGCAGTGGGCACGTCCGGCATCGGGCTATGATGAGTTAGCGGATTGGGTTCCGGGGTCTGAAAGGAGGCACTGCAGAAGAAGATGGGCCGACCTTTCTGGATGGCCGTCACTCGGCGGGTAGTGAAACTGCCGCCGTCACGCACCTTGTCAACCTGGTAGACCACGGGGCGGTGAGGGTCACCGGGGCGCAGGAAATAGCCATGCTGGGAGTGCGGCTGGCGATCTGTCGGTACCGTCATGCTGGCGGCTGCCAGGGCTTGCCCAAGCACCTGGCCACCATACAGTTGAGGAAACCCCAGGTCCTGGCTCTGACCACGAAAAAGGGTCTCTTCCAGGGGCTCCAGGGACATCAGGCTGACAAGCTTGTCGAGTGATGCTTGTGTTGATAGACCGGTGCGAGGCGAGTCAGTCATAGTGGTATATCCTGTCAGGCATTGCTGTTGAGTCATGTCAGTTGAGATGGGCTGTTACTGACGAAGTCATGACGACATCAATCGTAGCGTCCACAGTCTCTATCATACGTTCGTTTGTCTACCATAGCGGAGTTTGATGCCATGCGCAGCGATGAATTCTATATGCACCGGGCGCTTGATCAGGCCCACCTGGCGTTTGAGGCCGGTGAAGTGCCGGTGGGAGCAGTGGTCGTCTCGGCAGATGGGGAGGTCCTGGCTTGCGCTTACAATGCGCCCGTATCCGGCTGTGATCCCTGCGCCCATGCGGAAATCCTGGCCCTGCGCGCCGCCGGACAAACCGCCGGTAACTATCGGCTGGAAGGCGCCACCCTGTACGTTACCCTGGAACCCTGCATGATGTGTACCGGTGCCATGGTGCATGCACGCATTGCCCGTCTGGTGTATGCCACTGCTGAACCGCGCACCGGCATGGTGGAGTCAAAAGCCAACCTGTTGGCACAACCCTGGTTTAACCACACCATTGAGGTAAGCGGCGGTGTCCTGGCCGTTCCCGCCAGGCGGCTGCTGAAACGCTTTTTCAGCGAACGTCGCTAGGCGGCTCCAGCGACGGCATCATCTCAAGGTCCAATCCGGACGCATCGTCAATGCTTGTCTGTTCCAGTTGGAAAAACTGCTCCCGGCTGCGCTCAACGTAATCCAGCATTTCGTAATAACGGCGGATATTGCGTACGTAGATCACCGGCTCGCCGCCGCGGGCATAGCCGTGGCGTGTCTTGCTATGCCACTCGCGGTGCTGCAGTAGAGGCAAGGATTCGCGTACGTCTACCCAAAGATCCGGGTTCCCACCGCGCATGTCGGTGATCTTGCGGGCATCGTAAAGATGGCCAAGCCCCACGTTGTAAGCGGCCATGGCCATATAGAGACGGTCTTCACCGGTAATGCTTTCCGGCAGCCTGTCCATTACGTGGTGCAGGTAGCGCGAGCCACCATCAATGCTTTGTGCCGGGTCGCGCCGGTTGCTGATGTTCATGTCCTTGGCCGTCGCGTTGGTCAGCATCATCAAGCCGCGCACCCCGGTGGGGGAGACCGCATCCGGGTCCCAGTGAGACTCCTGATAACCCAGCGCCGCCAGCAGTTTCCAGTCAAAGCCGGTTTGCTGGGCAGCCTGTTTGAAAAGCTCGGTGTACTGCGGCAGCCGAGAATCAAGGTGTGACAGAAAGGTGCGCGTACCGACATATTCCAGATAGTCATCGTGGCCAAAGTGGCGGGTGATCAATGCCTCCAGTTCACCGTTGTCATGTAGTGCGCGGATAAAGTCGTTGGCGGCATCAATCAGCTCCAGGCCTCGGCCGCTGGGTAGCGCCCACACCATGGACACTGGCTCACCCAGCAGAAAACCGCGCTCGACGTCAGGGAAGAACAAGCGGTTGACACGAAACTGGTGATCAAAAATAACCGCGGCATCCAGGCTGCCGCTCTGGATACTGGCGAGCAGGTCGGCAACCTCAATCTCACTGGAGGCCTTCCAGGTGAGATCCGGATATTGCTGCTTCAAATGCTGAAGAGCCGCCGTCAATCCTGATCCATTCAGCGTGCCGACGTTGAGGTCAGCCAGGTCAGCCACGGAATCAATCCCGTTCAGCCCACGGCGGTAAACCACCAGCGGCTGCATCTCGATGATCGGGTGGGTATATTGAATGCCTTGAGTGTCAGGCGTGAGCGGTAGGCCCGCCGCACCAATATCGCCTCGTGCACGAACGGCTGGCAGGATGCTGTCCAGGTGGTGGTTGGCGTCCAGGTTGAGGCTGACCCCCAGGCGCTCGGCAAAGCGGCGCATCAGTTCATACTCGAACCCTGTCGGACCATGCCGGCCTTCGTAATAGGTGGTGGGCGAAGTGCGGGTATGAAAGGTCACAAAGTCGCGACTTTTAACCAGTGTCAGGTGCTCATTCCCGGCAGTTGAAGAAAAGGGAGGCAGGAATACAGACACGTTCGAAACCGCGGGAATCATTACCAACAGTAAGGCGCTCGAAAGTGCCAGGCACAGGCGATAAAATAATGTCATGGGCGAGTGTATGCGAGTCAGCATGGCCGCTTTCGAATGTCTGTCATGGGCACACGATACCCAGCTCCCGCCAGGCTGTCACCAACTTGATTTCGTATGCCCTCTGCTTTCCAGTATCATAGCGTCAAATGCCGCCAAGCGGCGCTAGTGTTTCCTGCTTGCAACTCCTGCTTTAGAGGCTCCCAGATATGCTCGAACTGCGCGGCTCGTCAGCCCTTTCTGCCTTCCGTCATGCGCGTTTATTGGCCTTGCTTAAGGCGCACGCGCCTGAGGTCGAGGCGTTATCGGCCGATTATGTTCACTTTGTTGATCATCGCACTGAGCTTTCGCCTGCTACGCATGAACGCCTGGAAAAGCTGCTCGACTATGGCCACTCCCAGACCTCTGCCGAAAGGCCGACGCTGACTGACGGGGCGGCGCGCTTTCTGGTGGTGCCGCGTATCGGTACCCAGTCTCCCTGGTCCTCCAAGGCCACGGATATTGCCCATAACTGCGGGTTGGATGACATTGCCCGCATCGAACGGGGTATTGATTACCGCCTGAAATTCAGCGCCACACCGGATGAAGCGACCTTTGCGGCACTGACGGGGCTGCTCCACGACCGCATGACGGAAACCGTGTTGCATAACGCCAGCGATGCCGCCCAGCTGTTTGCCCGGCATGACCCGGCGCCGCTGGGCAGGGTGGATGTTCTCGACGGTGGGCGTGAAGCGCTGGCTAGCGCCAACGTTGAACTGGGCCTGGCGCTGGCCGAGGATGAAGTCGACTATCTGGTCGACGCCTTCCGCGAGCTGGCGCGTAACCCGACCGACGTTGAGTTGATGATGTTTGCCCAGGCCAACTCGGAACATTGTCGTCATAAGATCTTCAATGCTGACTGGGTGATCGACGCTGCTGAACAGCCCTATTCGCTGTTCAAGATGATCAAGAATACCTTTGCCTCCTCGCCGGAAAACATCCTTTCCGCCTACAGTGATAACGCGGCCGTGATCAAGGGCAGCCAGGCCGGACGGTTTTTCCCTGCGCCCCTCACTGGCACTGACAGCCAGCAGGCCCGGTACGCCACCCACCAGGAGCCCATCCATATCCTGATGAAGGTGGAAACGCATAACCACCCGACGGCGATTGCACCTTTCCCTGGCGCGGCGACGGGCTCCGGCGGTGAGATCCGCGATGAAGGCGCCACCGGTATTGGTGGCAAGCCAAAAGCCGGCCTGTCGGGTTTTAGCGTCTCCAATCTGCGCATTCCAGAGTTTGTTCAGCCCTGGGAAGCGTTCGATTACGGCAAGCCTGAGCGCATGCAGTCAGCGTTACAGATCATGCTGGACGGCCCGATTGGCGGTGCCGCCTTCAATAACGAATTTGGCCGCCCCAACCTGACCGGCTACTTTCGCACCTATGAACAGGAATCGCTCAATGAAGGCGGCATCGAGCGGCGTGGTTTCCACAAGCCGATCATGCTGGCGGGGGGCTATGGCAATATCCGCGCCCAGCACGTCCAGAAAGGCGATATCCCGGTGGGCGGCAAGCTGATTGTGATGGGTGGCCCGGCCATGCTGATTGGCCTGGGCGGCGGCGCGGCATCGTCCATGGCTTCGGGGGTGTCCAGCGCTGATCTGGATTTTGCCTCGGTGCAGCGCGAAAACCCGGAAATCGAGCGCCGGGCTCAGGAAGTGATTGACCGCTGCTGGGCGCTGGGCGACCACAACCCGATTCGCTTTATTCATGATGTCGGCGCCGGCGGGCTGTCCAACGCCCTGCCGGAGCTGGTCAAGGACGCTGGCCGTGGCGGGCGCTTTGACATTCGTGCCGTGCCCAACGCTGAGCCGGGCATGAGCCCGCTGGAAATCTGGTGTAACGAAGCCCAGGAACGCTATGTACTGGCAGTGGCGGCAGAAGATCTCGATACCTTCGATGCCCTCTGCCAGCGGGAGCGTTGCCCTTACGCCGTGGTCGGCGAGGCGCTGGAACAGCATCATCTGGAAGTGCGCGACGGTCACTTCGAGAGCCAGCCGGTAGATCTGCCGATGAGCGTGCTGTTCGGTAAGGCGCCCAAAATGCTGCGTGAATTCAAGCGCAAGACACCTGAACTCTCGGCTTTGATGCTGGATAATCTGGACCTGCGTGAGGCCATGGACCGCGTCCTGCGCCTGCCCACCGTGGCATCCAAGAGCTTTCTGATCACCATCGGCGACCGCTCGATTACCGGCCAGGTGGCGCGTGATCAGATGGTGGGGCCCTGGCAGGTGCCGGTCGCCGATGTGGCGGTCACCACAGCCAGTTTCGATACGCTTGCCGGCGAGGCCATGGCCATGGGCGAGCGCCCGCCGGTGGCGCTGATTAACCCGGCCGCCAGTGCCCGTCTGGCGGTAGCGGAGGCGATCACCAACCTGGCGGCCGCCCCGATTGCCAAGCTGGGGGATATCAAGCTGTCTGCCAACTGGATGAGTGCCGCCAATCACCCAGGGGAAAACCAGGCGCTCTTTGATGCGGTGCATGCCGTGGGGATGGAGTTGTGCCCGGCACTGGGCATTGCCATTCCGGTGGGCAAGGATTCCATGTCGATGCGCACGGCCTGGCAGGACACCGATGCCAAAGGCGAGGTGGAAGACAAAAGTGTGACGTCACCGCTCTCCTTGGTGGTGACCGGCTTTGCCCCGGTGACCGACGCCATGGCCACGCTGACGCCAGAAATCAATCTGGCGCAGGAGGAGTCCGATCTCATCCTGATCGACCTGGGCAACGGCCAGAACCGTATTGGCGGCTCGGCGCTGGCGCAGGTCTATGGCCAGGTGGGTAATGAATGCCCGGACGTGGACGACCCGGAAGACCTCAAGGCGTTCTTCGAGGTGATTCAGGGGCTGAATCGGGATGGCAAACTTCTGGCCTATCACGACCGCAGTGACGGTGGTCTTTTGGTGACTCTGCTGGAAATGGCCTTTGCGGCCCATGCCGGGCTGGAGATCAAGCTCGACTGGTTGATCGACGAGCCGGTTGAAGCTTTTAATGCGCTGTTTGCCGAAGAGCTTGGCGCGGTGATTCAGGTCAGCCGTGCCGATACAGAAGCCGTACTGACCCAGTTTGCCATGGCAGGCATCGAAACCTGCGGCGTGATTGCCCGTCCGCGTTACGACGATCAGGTGCGAGTGACCCTGTTTGAAACGCCGCTGCTCGAAACTACCCGCCAGCTGGCCCAGCGTACCTGGTCGGAAACCAGCTACCGCATGCAGGCACTGCGCGATAATCCGGAGTGTGCCAAGAACGAGTTTGATAACCTGCTGGATGCCCGTGATCCCGGTCTTTCAGCCACGCCCAGCTTTGATATCAACGACGACATCGCCGCCCCCTTTATCAACACCACCCGGCCAGCGATGGCCGTACTGCGTGAACAGGGCGTTAACGGCCAGGTTGAAATGGCCTGGGCCTTTGACAAAGCCGGCTTCAATGCGGTGGATGTGCACATGAGTGACATCCTGGCCGGTCGGGTGACGCTCGAGGACTTCAATGGCCTGGTGGCTTGCGGCGGTTTTTCCTATGGCGACGTGCTGGGCGCCGGCGGCGGCTGGGCAAAATCGGTGCTGTTCAACGCGCGCGCGCGGGAGCAGTTTGCCGCCTTTTTCGAGCGTGACGACCGCTTTGCTCTGGGGGTATGTAACGGCTGCCAGATGCTGTCTCAGCTCAAAGGGCTGATCCCCGGTGCGGAGGACTGGCCTGATTTTGTGCGCAATGAATCTGAGCAGTTTGAAGCGCGGGTGGCCATGCTGCGGGTGGAGAAAAGTCCTTCCATCCTGCTGGCCGGGATGGAAGGGTCTCACCTGCCGATTGCGGTGGCTCACGGTGAAGGCCGCGCCGCCTTCCGTGATGCCGCGCACCTGCGCAACATGCAGTCGAGCCGCCAGATAGCGCTGCGCTACATCGACAACTACGGCCAGGTGACCACCCGCTACCCGGCCAACCCCAACGGCTCGCCAGCAGGGATTACCGGCCTGACGACGTCAGATGGCCGCGTGACTATCATGATGCCCCACCCGGAGCGGGTGACCCGTGCGGTGACCAACTCCTGGCGCCCGCCGGAATGGCGTGAAGATGCCCCCTGGCTGCGCATGTTCCGCAACGCCCGGGTCTGGCTCGGCTAACCTATGTCTGTCAGCTACCTTCATAAGGCGACCCCAGGGTCGCCTTTGTTGTCATCTCCTCCCAGCCTGCGCCCTTATCAGCGTGAAGCGGTAGACCGGGTGGTGGCGCAT
>NZ_VMQS01000012.1:0-18003 GCF_007625055.1 Halomonas sp. | reverse complement strand
TCCTCCCAGCCTGCGCCCTTATCAGCGTGAAGCGGTAGACCGGGTGGTGGCGCATTTTCGCGCTGGCAGTGACCCTGCAGTGGTGGTGTTGCCCACGGGCAGTGGGAAATCCCTGGTGATTGCCGAGCTGGCGCGAATGGCCCGTGGGCGCGTGTTGGTGCTGGCCCATGTGCGCGAACTGGTAGAGCAGAATCATGCCAAGTATGAGGCGTATGGGCTACAAGCGGATATTTTCAGCGCCGGGCTCAAGCGCAAGCAGGCAGAACGCCAGGTGGTGTTTGGTTCAGTGCAATCGGTGGTACGCCACCTGGAAAGCTTCAGTGATGCGCGTTTTACCCTGCTGGTGATTGATGAATGCCATCGCGTCTCGCCCAATGAAGACGCCAGCTACCGTCAGGTCATCGAGCACCTCAGAATGCACAATCCGCAGCTCAAGATTCTGGGCCTGACCGCCACGCCTTATCGCCTCGGCCAAGGCTTTATCTACTATCGCCATCATCACGGTATGGTGCGCGGCGATGCAGACAGCTTCTTCCGCGATTGTGTGTTTGAGCAGCCGCTGCGTCTGATGGTCAAGCAGCATTATCTGGCAGCACCGGTGCGTCGGGATATGGCGGTGGCGCACTATGATTTTTCTGCCCTCCAGCCGGGCCGCTCAGGGGCGTTCCGCGATGAAGAACTCAATCGGGTGGTGGCGGGTAACCGGGCCACGCCGCAGATCATCGCCGACATCATCCATCACGCCGCCGACCGCCGTGGGGTGATGATTTTTGCCGCCACCGTGGCTCACGCCGAGGAAATACTCGGCTACCTGCCGGCTGAACAGGCCGCCCTGATTACCGGGGCGACAGAGTCACAGGAGCGCACCCGGCTGATTGCGGCCTTCAAGGCTGAACAGCTCAAATACCTGGTGAATGTAGCCGTCTTGACCACCGGTTTTGATGCCCCGCATGTGGATCTGATCGCGATTCTGCGCCCCACTGAATCAGTCAGCCTGTATCAGCAGATTGTCGGGCGTGGGCTGCGCCTTTCGCCCGGTAAAACGGACTGCCTGATTCTCGACTATGCGGGTAACCCCTGGGATCTCTATGCGCCGGAGGTCGGCTCACCCAAACCGGACAGCGACAGCGAGCCGGTGCAGGTAGAATGCCCCGCCTGTGGCCATGCTAACCTCTTCTGGGGCAAGCGCGAGGGCGATCTCGTGATCGAGCATTTTGGCCGCCGCTGCCAGGGGCTGATTGAAGATGACAGTGGCAATCCCGCGGCCAGGCAGCAGTGTGATTTTCGCTTCCGCTTTAAGGTATGCAGCGACTGCGGCGCAGAAAATGACATTGCCGCCCGGCGCTGCCATGGTTGCCAGACCCTGTTGGTGGATGCCGATGACAAACTCAAGGACGCGCTGAAACTCAAAGATGCCCAGGTGCTGAGGGTCAGTGGCATGCAACTTGAAGCCACCACCAACGGGCGCGGCTTGCCACGTCTGAAAGTGATCTATCATGATGAGGATGGCGCCAGTCTGGCCGAGTGGTTTGCCCTGGAAACCCCGGCTCAGCGCCGCGCCTTTTATGCCGCTTATCTGCGTGATCATCTGCGCGCCCCGGCCTCTGGCTGGCAACCGCTGACAGCCGAGGAAGTGATCGCCGACCAGCACCGCCTTCGCGCCCCGGATTTTGTCATCGGGCGCAAGGTTGGGCGCCACGTCCAGATTCGCGATAAACTGTTTGATTACCAAGGCCGCTTTCGCAAGGCAGCCGAGGCGCAGTAAGATAAGCGTCCGTCAGACATTCGCCTTTTATATTCAATTATTCTTCCTTCATTTCAGAGCCCGCAGACCACTATGGACGCGACGCAGGAAGCGCCCGAGCAGCAGGTGTCACAGACAGTGGCGCGTCTGTTTGATGAGCCGATTAACCAGATGCCGGAAGACCTCTATATTCCACCGGAAGCGCTGCGCGTTTTCCTGGAGGCATTTGAGGGGCCGCTGGACCTGCTTCTGTATCTGATTCGTCGCCAGAACCTGGATATCCTGACCATCAACGTGGCGGCCATCACCCACCAGTACATCGAATATGTGGAGCTGATGAAAGCCATGCAGATCGAGCTGGCCGGCGAATATCTGCTGATGGCGGCCATGCTGGCCGAAATCAAATCGCGAACCTTGCTGCCGCGCCCACCTAAAGAACAGGACGGCGACGAAGAAGACCCGCGCGCCGAACTGATCCGCCGCCTGCAAGAGTACGAACGCCTCAAGGAAGCGGCAGAATCTCTCGATACCCTGCCGCGTATGGGCCGCGACTGGTTCAGTGTGCATGCCGGCTTGCCATCGCTGGAATCCCGGGTGATCCATCCTGAAGTAGAGTTGGACGAGCTTCTGGGGGCCTTGAAAGCCCTGCTTGAACGTGCGGATCTGGCCAAGACGCATAATATCAGCCGTGAAGTGCTGTCAACCCGCGAACGCATGCTGGCGATCATGGACCAGTTACATCAGGCCCCTGGCCGCTACACCGACTTTGAAGCATTATTCACGCTTGAAGAAGGTCGGGCTGGCGTGGTGGTGACGTTCATGGCCATCCTGGAGCTATCCAAGGAGGCGATGATCGATATTGTCCAGAATGCGCCGCTATCCCCCATTCATGTGCGAGCCCGCGACTACCAGGATGGCGCCTATGACGAGGAGCCTGCATGAGTGACGTCTCGACAACGCTGGATGATATTCTTGAGGCGGCGTTGTTGGCTGCCGGTGAGCCCCTCTCGCTGGAACGCCTGGAAACGCTGTTTCGTGACGCTGAATGCCCGCCGCGCAACGAGCTCAGACAATCGCTATCACGCCTGGGCGAGCGCCATTCCCGCGGCGCGCTGGAGCTTCTGGAAACTGCCTCAGGCTATCAGTTGCGCATTCGCCCCAGGCTGTCGCCCTGGGTATCGCGGCTATGGGATGAGCGCCCCCAGCGTTATTCCCGAGCGTTATTGGAAACCCTGGCGTTGATTGCCTATCGCCAACCGGTCACCCGGGCTGATATTGAAGAGGTGCGCGGGGTAGCGGTCAGTACCACCATCATGCGGACCCTGACCGAGCGGGGCTGGATTCGCGTGGTGGGTCATCGAGACGTACCCGGTCGGCCGGCCGTGTTGGCGACGACACGCACCTTTCTGGATGATTTTGGCCTTAAAACCCTGGACGCCCTGCCCCCCATGCATGAGCTGATGGCCGAAAGTGACGCGGCGCTGCTGGACGCCGACGCCAAAACGGTGCAGGATGCGCCACCTGAGACGGCAGAGACTGCCGACCCACACGCCGAGACGGCGTTAACCCAGCCGCTGAGCTTTGCCGATCTGGAAGCACGGCTAGCGGCACGCGAGCAGCCTCAGCCACAAAGCGAGCTGCCCGCGCAGAACGAGAGAACGAGGTCAGATGACCATGAGTCAGAATCATACGAATAACGCCCCCAGCGGTGAAAAGCTCCAGAAAGTGCTGGCGCGCGCCGGTCTGGGGTCACGCCGCGAAATGGAAAAAGCCATTACTGATGGCCGCGTCCGCGTCAACAACCAGGTCGCTACCCTGGGTGACCGTATTGAAACCCAGGATAGGGTCACCTTTGACGAGCGCCCGATCACCCTGATGGCCGAAGATGACGTACCGCGCCGGGTCATCATGTACAACAAGCCGGAAGGCGAGCTGTGTACCCGCAAGGACCCGGAAGGGCGGCGCACCGTCTTTGATCGTCTGCCGCGCCTGAAAGGTGAGCGCTGGATTGCGATTGGGCGTCTGGACATCAATACCAGCGGCCTCTTGCTGTTCACAACGGATGGCGAGCTGGCCAACCGGCTGATGCATCCGTCCACCCAGGTTGAGCGTGAATACGCGGTTCGCGTGATGGGTGACGTCAAGAAAGAGCACCTCGTAGCCATGGTGGATGGCGTCATGCTGGAAGATGGCCCGGCGCGTTTCACCGATGTGCAGGAATTTGGCGGCGAAGGCATCAACACCTGGTTTCACGTGGTGATTCTGGAAGGCCGCAACCGTGAAGTGCGCCGCCTCTGGGAGTCCCAGGAGCTGACGGTCAGCCGCCTCAAGCGCGTCCGTTACGGCAACATCTTCCTCGACAAGCGCGCAAAGGCTGGCGAGTGGGTAGAGCTGACCCAGGCAGAAGTGGATGATCTGGCTACCCTGGCAGCGCTTGAATCGCGCAAGGTGCCTGAGCTGACACCCGATGAGAAAAACCGCTGGAGCCGGGACAGGAACAAGCGGCGCCCGGTGCAGGCCATGCGCAAACCCAAACGGCGCTGAAAATGACAAAAAAGACAGTGCAATAGTGAAAAGTGCTTGCGAATAGCCAGTTGTATCCGTACTATATGCATCCGTTCGGGGGGTCGTTAGCTCAGTTGGTAGAGCAGTTGACTTTTAATCAATTGGTCGTAGGTTCGAATCCTACACGACCCACCAATCGAACCCTGTCAGGGTCGTTAGCTCAGTTGGTAGAGCAGTTGACTTTTAATCAATTGGTCGTAGGTTCGAATCCTACACGACCCACCAGATTCAGCATCGGAACGTGGTTGTTCCTGATGAAAAAAAAGCGCCGAAAGGCGCTTTTTTTGTGCGTGAAACAAATGCCTTCAGATTGAATCTCTCTGGTCACTCAAAGGCCGTGGCGATGACATCGCGATAGTTGCGAATGCGTTGCACATAGTGAACCGGCTCGTAGCCGCGTGCATAACCGTAACGCGTGTTGGGGTAATAGCGTTTGTCGGCTTTCAGGGGCAGGACAGTCTGCAGATCTTCCCAGGAATCCGGGTCCTTGCCCAGTTCGCGTGCCAGGGTGCGGGCATCCAGCAGGTGGCCGCGGCCAATGTTGTAACTGGCCAGCGCCTGAAACAGGCGGTCGGGTTCCGGAATGCTGTCAGGCAGCCTTGCGTGCCGGTCGGCCAGATAGCGGGCGCCGCCATCAATGGCGGCCGCCGGGTCAAGCCGGTTGGTGACCCCCAGTGATTCAGCCGTGTTCTGGGTGAGCATCATGATGCCGCGCACTCCGGTGGGCGATACCGCCGCTGGGTCCCAGTGTGATTCCTGGTAGGCGAGGGCAGCCAGCAGGTCAGCAGGCATGCCGGTCTTTTCCTCAGCGGCGATGAACTGATCAATGTAGGCAGGCAGGCGTTCCTCAATCCGCCGGTTCAGGGCCCTGAGATCGACAAAGTCAAATTCGCTGATGTAGGCGTAATAGTGGTGGCGCATGTCATCAATGGCCTGCTTGCCCTGTTCGCTGGCCATCCATGCCTGGCTGTTCTCGGCCAGGGCTGCCTGCTGCTGGGGCAGGTACCAGCCAAGTTCGTGCTGAGAGCCTAGCTCAAGGGCAATTTCAAGGCCTGGAAAGTGGCGCCTGACCATCTGCACAATATTGGAGTCGGCAACGGTACAATCCAGGGTCTTTTCGGCCACGGCACTCAGCAGTAACTCTGTGGTGCGCTGATCATCCTGCTCATAGACGATGCCTTCATGCTCGCCGGCCAGTCGGTCAAGGGTTTCGACATAGCTCGAGTCAGCAGTCACCACGATATCAAGGTCAGCCATTTGCGCCGGCGAGCCAGGCATCGGGGCCAGATCGCGATGGCAGACCAGCTGCTCGGTAACCCGGGTGTGTACGGGCCCTTCAGCCAGAATCTCTGAGCGCGAGGGCAGCAGGGTCAGGCCCGCCGCGGCAATGTGGGCGTCGCCCTGGCTGACAGCCTCCAGCACGGCGGATGTCGACGTATGCACTGTCCATTCAAGTTCCCAATCCTGAGCGTCGGCAAAGGCCTTGATCAGGTCATGTTCCGGGCCTGCGGGTTGCTGATGGCGGTCTATAAAGTAAGTTGTCGGGCCGTTGCGGGTTGCCACCTGCAGAATGCCGGTTTCCGACGGGGGCGCCAGTGTCGTCCGGGCAGACGTCTCGCTGGCGTCATCAGAAGAAGTGCTGGAATCACCACACCCATTCAGGGTGGCGAGCAGGGTAAGCCCCGCCAGGGTCAGGGAGAGCCGCATCAAGGTGCCTCCTTTGGCAACAAGCAATGGCGTCTGCATTAACGGGCGGACGAGGCAATGCCATGTGTGCAAAAAGTGCCATAGCCGTTCGCCACCGGACTGGATAATCGTTATGTCGTCGCCATTAAATCCTACCTGCACACGGAATGACTTGAAAGAAACCGCTAATGGATGACAGGGTAAACTGACACGGCTATTGGTGACAGCAACCCTCGCGTTCGAGCGGTGAGTGGCCATCCCTGCTATGCTGCCGTTAGGTTTAATTCACCGTGATACCTTCAGAGCATTGCCCATGGTTTCCGTATGTTGTCGAGTGTTTGCCGTGCTTGCCCTTACCGCCAGTGTCATGGGGTTAACTGCTCAGGCGGCTGACGTCTCACCCAGCAAGCTTTCTGGTTCGCAGGATGACACTCCCGTTCTTACCCTGCATGGCCCGGAAGAGCGCCGCACCCTCAGCCGCGCTGATATCGAATCCGTGCCGCTGCATGCAACAACGCTGCAGCACTTTGCCGGTCCGCATGGGCGTTTTGCAGGCGTATGGCTGAAAGACCTGATGGCTGCCCAGGGCATTGATGAAACAGCGACGCTGCGTTTTATTGCCCATGATGATTACACCGTTTTCATATCGCCGGAAGATCTTCAGCAACAGGATTACCTGCTGGTTACCCGTCTTGAGGGGGAACCCCTGACGCTGACTGACTTTGGCCCCACCATGCTGATCGTCCCGGCTGAGGCAGAGGCGGTTGAAGCAGGAACGGCCAGTATGACCCACTGGATCTGGTCGATTCGCGCAATCTTTGTCCAATGAAACGCCGGGAAAGCAAGTCACTGGGCTGGCAGTTAGGGCTGGGTTTCACCCTCCTGGCAGGCACCTGTGCCATTGCCATTGCATTTTATGCCTTTCAGGCTCGTCAGTTTGTGGGCGCTAACTATACGGCGCTGGTTGCTGATGTTGTTCGCCCGCAACTGCATACCGTTCTGTTGCGGACAGCCCTGGAGGATCTACGCGAACACCCCGGCGACCCTGACGCTGCCAGCCGTCTGGACAATCTTTTATGGCGTGTTCCCCGACATGTAGATGGGGTCAGCTTTGGCCTGAATGCCAGTCGGCTTTCCGAATCAGACTATCGTGATTCCCTGGCACGGCTGCAAGACGTTAAACAGCGCCTGCCTGAGATGCAGCAGCAGCTTGATGAGATCGCCTCAGGTGGATCACCTGAAATCTTGCTGCATCAGGGCCAAATGATCGAAAACGATCTGGCCATGGCTTACAGTGATCTGAGTGAGTTGTTGCACTCAGAGGCTGGCGAGCAGCGAATCATCATGGAGCGTCTGGGGCAAACGGTAGCCGTACTGGTGTTTGTGATTCTGCTATTGGTCGCCGGCCTCCTGGTGGCCTTGTTAAGGCTCAAGCGTGAGCACCAGAGAGTCATGCACCTCAGCCAGGTGGATGAGCTGACAGGGTTGGGGAATCGCCGCTACCTGTTGAATTTTACCGACAGCCTGTGCCAGCAAAGCCAACGAAATGAACGCCCGCTTAGCTTGGCGCTTCTGGATATTGATCATTTCAAACAGGTGAACGATACCTTCGGTCACCCTGCCGGAGACCGTGTCTTGCAGGTATTTGCCAGAACGTTGCAAGGTGAAATTCGCGGGGCAGATGTTCTGGCCCGCATGGGAGGCGAGGAGTTTTGTGTCTTGATGCCGGATACGGACGCCGATGGCGCCCGTGAGCTGGCAGAGCGCGTGCGCGCTGCAGTCGCCAGCTTGACCCACCAGGAGCTGGGCAGCGCGACGTCAATTACGGTCAGCCTTGGCGTCGCCACCGGCTGCCAGAGCGGTCTGGATTTCAAGCACCTTTATGCCCGCGCTGACCAGGCGCTTTACCAGGCTAAAAGCAAGGGGCGTAACCGGGTTGAAACAGGGTAGGTGGGCAGTTATCGATGTAGGACGCCACGCTGACATTTTGCTTGCACAATACAACCGCTTTCTACCAGAATAAGCCAATGTTGTGCTGAATTCAGGCACACCGCGCTGGTATTCATCTGTCCATGATGCCTGCCAGTGCTAAATCGGCAGTGCAGCGCGATAGACGCAAAGCCCTGCCACCCGGGCATGCCGAGTGTGGATGACACTGGGTATGATTGGTTTCAACAGGGGGATTCCCTGTTTGTCACAGTGGTAGACACGATGACGATTATGACTTCTCAGGCAGCGGTGGAAACATCGCTACCCAAAGCTTATTGCCCCACGCAGATTCCCGCGCAGGACCAGGCCCGCGTCGCTGAAATCAAACAGCTTCTCAAGGCGCACAACGCCGTTCTGGTCGCGCATTACTATACCGACGATGCCATTCAGCAGCTGGCAGAAGAGACCGGTGGCTGCGTGGCGGATTCACTTGAAATGGCGCGTTTTGGTGCCCACCACCCTGCAACGACCCTGGTGGTGGCAGGCGTGCGTTTCATGGGGGAAACCGCCAAGATCCTCTCACCCGACAAACGCGTGCTGATGCCCACGCTGGAAGCGACCTGCTCGCTGGATATTGGCTGCCCGGCAGATGAGTTCAGCGCCTTCTGTGATCAGCACCCCGAACGTACCGTGGTGGTCTATGCCAACACCTCCGCAGCGGTGAAGGCGCGGGCAGACTGGGTGGTCACCTCTTCCATTGCGGTTGAGGTCATTGAGCACCTGCAGGCCAGGGGAGAAAAAATTCTCTGGGCGCCGGATAAGCACCTGGGTCGCTATATTCAGAACAAGACAGGCGCCGACATGCTGATGTGGGACGGCGCCTGCATTGTGCACGAAGAGTTCAAGGCCAAGGGGGTCGAGGACCTCAAGCGGCTTCACCCGGAGGCGGCGGTGCTGGTTCACCCGGAATCACCCGAAGGCGTAGTGAATCTGGCGGATGTGGCGGGCTCGACGTCCCAGCTGATTAAGGCCGCGCAGACCCTGCCCAATGACAAGCTGATTGTGGCCACGGATCGGGGTATCTTTTTCAAGATGCAGCAAGCCGTTCCCGACAAAGCCCTGTTTGAGGCGCCCACGGCAGGCAATGGCGCCACCTGCCGCAGCTGTGCCCACTGCCCCTGGATGGCGATGAACGGCCTGGATAATCTGGCCAGCGCCTTGCGCAACGGCAGCGGGGAAGTGCTGGTCAGTAATGCCCTGCGGCGAAAAGCACTCAAGCCTCTGGAGCGCATGCTGAACTTCAAGGCCTGATTGACCCGGGCGGGCATGATGCCATGCCAGACGTATCCATCGGCCACTGCCCGGCAGTGGCCGATGGCTTTCTTACCTCAGTGCCTGCGCGGTCCCCTCAGAATTTGTCCAAGGCTTCCCGATAGTCCATAAAGGCCTCTCTGCGCTGGGCGATGCGGCCCAGCAGATTGTCGTCTCCCTGCTGCTCGGCCGTATCGCGGGCAATGTCCAGCTGTTGTATGCCGCGGTCCACCCGACCGGTCAGCTGCAGGTATTCCGCCCGTGCCAGGTGCCCCCAGCCATTGTGTCCGCTTCTGCCTGCCGCATCGGCCAGCAGGTCAAAGGCGTAGGGAGTCTCGGGGTGCTGGGTGGTGATATCACGTAACTGCGCAAAAGCTGCCTGCGGGTCGCGTTGCAGCTGGGCTTCCGCCATGATCAGTTGCGCCGGCAGGTAGTTGGGTATCAGGCGTAATAGCTGCTGGCTGCGCGAAATGGCGTCATCGTAGCGGCGTGCTTCAAAAGCAACCTCAGCGGCTGAGGCAGGCAGGGCGGTGAAATCGGGATGCTGGCGAGCGAGGCGGTCCATTGCCTGAAGCGCCTGGTCGGTCTGGCCATTCTCGGCCATGATCAGTGCCTCCAGGTAGCGAACGGCATCCGGGTCCGGGTCTTCCTCCTTCAGACGCGTCACGGCGTCCTGGGGATTATTGGCGTGAATATGCAAGAGGGCGCGTCCGCGCATCATGTCGTACAGCAGGCTGTTGTCACGGCGGTGACTGACCTCAAGCCGGGCGGCGCGAGCCTGGGTGTCACTCAGGCGATTGTCAGTGATCGGGTGAGTAAGCAGAAACTCGGGCGGCGTGCTGCCCTGCAGGCGAGCCATGTTGAGCATGTCACGAAACATCCGCACCATGGCTTCGGGGTCATAGCCTGCGTCGGCCAGGGTCTGCAGGCCCACTCTGTCGGCTTCTTCCTCAAAGCGTCTTGAATAGGCCAACTGATCCTGCATGACGGCTGCCTGGGAGCTCATGGCAGCCGCCATACCGGCGTCGCCCGCACCGCTGGCGGCCAATAGCAGGCCGGCCAGCATACCGGCCATGGCGGGCAGCTGGTTCTGTTCTGCGCGCGCACTGCCGCGGGCATAATGACGTTGGGAAAGGTGGCCCATTTCATGGGCCAGAACGGACGCAAAGGCGCCCTCATCAGCGGCAAAGGCAAACAGGCCGGCATTCACGCCAATAATGCCGCCCGGCACCGCAAATGCATTCAAGGAGGGGCTGTCGACCATAATCGTCTGTGCCTTGAGCCCGCCGAGCTGGCTGTAGGGCGCCAGGCGCGCAATCAGTCCATCCAGATAATAATGGCTGATGGCATCCTGCCACTGCGGCACCTGGGCACGAAACTGGCGAAGCCAGGCCTGACCGAGGCGGATTTCCTCGTTGCTGACCACATCGCTGCTCGAGCGCAGGGTGGGCAGCTGTGTATCGTTTTGCGTCAAACGCTGTGCCACGCTGGCATCGCTGGCAAAAACGCTACTGGCCGTCAGGGTAATGATGCCTAGCCAGCGAGTGGTGAAGCAACCGAAGCGTCGCATGATATCCTCTCGGGTGAGCACGGTGGAGACGGTTCTTGGACATGGCTTCAACCGGCAAAGTGCCGTTAAACATGATCAACATAGCCTGATAATCGCAGGAATGCTTCCATGTCGCGCTATCGAATATGTCACAATAACGTGTTATTACAGCTTTTAGGCAAACCTGAGGGGTAAAAATGTCTGATCAGCCAATAATTGAATCCACCGGGTACCCGGTAGCGGATACCACCCTGGATGCCTGTGGCCTGCACTGCCCACTCCCGCTGTTGAAAGCCAAGCAGGCGCTGGCCGGCCTGAGTGACGGGCAGCTTTTGGAGGTGCGCTCGACGGATGCCGGTTCCTGGCGCGATATGGCGTCCTTTACCGAGCAGAGCGATCACACGCTGGAAGCGCGTGAGCAGCGTGACGACGTTTACTACTACTGGATTCGCAAGGCAGGGAGCCGCGCGACATGACCATGCGGACCATTCTGAAAGGCTGGGTGGAACGCTACCTGTCCGACGAGGAAGCGCTGACCTTGCTGCTGGTGCTGGTGGCCGGTTTCGCCGCGATTATATGGCTGGGCCGAATGCTGGCGCCATTTTTGACCGCATTAGTGATCGCGTTTCTGCTGCAGGGCGCCGTCAGCGCCCTGACACGCCGTCACGTCCCGCAGTTGCTCGCCGTGGTGATTGTATTCCTGGCCTTTATCAGCGTGCTGTTAACCATGGCCTTTATTCTGATGCCGCTGATCTGGAATCAGATGGTCGGGCTGGTACAGGAAACGCCACGCATGTTTGCCAGCGGCCAGAGCTGGCTGGATGAATTGCAGTCGCGCTACCCCAACCTGATCACGCCCGACCAGATGCAGAGCTGGATTGGCGTTGCCAGCCGTGAAATCAGCCAGCTGGGTCAGCGTGCCATTACGCTCTCGCTGGCCTCGCTGGGGAATATCATGGCGCTGATCATCTACCTGGTACTGGTGCCCATTCTGGTGTTTTTCATGCTCAAGGACCGTGAAGTGCTGGTGGGATTCACGCTTTCCCTGCTGCCACAAAAGCGCACCTTG
The DNA here is from genome assembly GCF_007625055.1 of Halomonas sp. GTDB lineage: Bacteria > Pseudomonadota > Gammaproteobacteria > Pseudomonadales > Halomonadaceae > Vreelandella. The sequence continues at coordinate 6,150 of NZ_VMQS01000012.1, read as the reverse complement.
CTGACGCGGATCTGGCACGAAATGGATGCCCAGATCGCCAACTATATTCGCGGCAAGTTCATCGAGATCATCATTATTGGCTGTGTGGCGTTTTTCACCTTTACCTTCTTTGGCCTGCCTTACTCGGCCCTGCTGGCGGTGCTGGTTGGCTTCTCCGTGCTGGTGCCTTACATCGGCGCCGCCGTGGCAACGTTGCCAGTGGCCGCAGTGGCAGGCTTTCACTTTGGCATCAGTGATCAGTTTGCCTATGTGTTGATCGCTTACGGTATTATTCAGGCGCTGGATGGCAACGTTCTGGTACCGGTACTGTTTTCGGAAGCGGTCAACCTGCACCCGGTATCGATTATCGTCGCGGTGCTGTTTTTTGGCGGTATCTGGGGGTTCTGGGGGATTTTCTTTGCCATCCCCCTGGCCACGCTGCTCAAGGCCCTGGTGTATGCCTGGCCGCGGGGCCTGCACGAGAGGGAGGCTGAACGCGCAGCGGTAAAAGACTCAGCGCCGCTGTAACAAGGCCCGGTTTCCGGCCGTTCGCGATGACATCACGGCCGGAAACGGCACCTTCAATGGCGCTCAGGTGGCGGCATGCAATGCCTGGGCCGCAGCCAGCACCTCATCCACATGGCCTGGCACCTTGACCCCGCGCCATTCGCTGGCCAGGTTACCCTCGCGATCAATCAGGAAAGTGCTGCGCTCAATGCCCAGATGCTCCTTGCCATAGAGTTTCTTCAGCTTGATCACGTCGAAAAGCTGGCAAAGGCTTTCGTCCTTGTCGGACACCAGCTCAAAATTGAAACCCTGTTTGGCCTTGAAGTTTTCCTGAGCGCGGATGCCATCCCTGGAGACCCCCAGGATAACGGTGTTGGCCGCATCGAACTGTGGTTTACGGTCACGGAAATCACCGCCTTCAGTGGTGCAGCCGGGAGTGCTGGCTTTGGGGTAAAAATACACCACCACCTGCTGGCCACGCAGTTCAGAGAGTGTCACCGCCTTGTTCCCCGTCGCCTGGGCGGTAAAATCATCAACGGGCTGACCTAAAGTAACCCCCATGCCTGACTCCTTATGTAAGTGAGTGATAAAAAAGCAAGCCTACAACAGATCAAGGTTAATGATACAGGCACCCGGCTGGCTGCGGGTGGTGTTGCAGGCTGCAAACGCCTTTGCACGCCTTGAGAACGAGGGTCGTCAATGGGGGGGAGCACTGCCCCTCAGGGTCAAAACACGGTTAGAATGGAACGAATTAGATCAAACGGTTCAAACGTTACGGCTCAGAAGCGCCCAAAAAAACAGTCCATCAGGCGTCAGGCCTGATGTTTTGTGCTGTACACCTTGAAGTCGCCTGAGTACCATTCGAGGTTTATCGGATGGATGTTGTGTATGACTGGCGTTCCTGAGAGACGCAGCCGCATAATCCATTACAGCCCGTCACGCGTGACGCTCTCATAATTTTGTAGTTGAGGAATAAACGGATGATCACAGGCAGCATTGTCGCCCTCGCGACGCCGATGAAGGTCAATGGCGACATCGACTGGGAGGCGCTACGTCGTCTGGTGAACTTCCATCTGGAAAACGGCACTGATGCCATTGTCGCTGCAGGTACCACAGGCGAGCCCACCACCATGTCGTTTGCCGAGCATTTCGATGTGATCCGCAGCATAGTGGAAGAGGTTGATGGCCGGATTCCGGTGATTGCCGGCACCGGCGCCAATGCCACGTCGGAAGCCGTAGAGTTGGCGCGCTATGCCGGTGAAGTCGGGGCAGATTACTGTCTGTCGGTCTGCCCGTACTACAACAAGCCGACCCAGGAAGGTCTCTACCAGCACTTCAAGGCGGTGGCAGAAGGCAGCAAACTGCCGGTTATTCTGTATAACGTTCCGGGCCGAACCGTCGCCGATCTGTATAATGAAACCGTGTTGCGTCTGGCGGCGCTTGACAACATCGTTGGCCTGAAAGATGCCACCGGCAATCTTGAGCGCGCTGAAGACCTGATTACCCGCCTTAAGGGCAGCGGTTTCATGCTCTACTCCGGCGATGATGCCACGGCCTGTGACTTCATGTTGATGGGGGGGCACGGCGATATCTCGGTCACTGCCAATGTGGCACCCAGGGCCATGCATGAGTTATGTGTTGCCGCGGTGGCCGGTGATGCCGACAAGGCCCACCAGATCAACACGCGCTTGATGCCGTTACATACCAATCTGGGGATCGAGGCCAATCCGATACCGGTCAAATGGGCACTGGGCCGTATGGGCTATGCTGAAGCCGGTATCCGGCTGCCGCTGACCTGGTTGTCGGACAAATACCACGCCACGGTGAGCGAAGCCCTGCAACTGGCGGGCGTTATTGAAGAAAACCAAGTTGAGCTCCGTTAACTCTGCATTCGCCAGTGCAGGTCGAGGTGTTCAGCCCTTTTGTCAAACGTGAAGGTGGCATGATGAGTTCTGTGCTTGAAAAACGCGCGCTTAAATGGATTCCGCTGGCGCTGGCAACTGCCCTTGTGATGTCAGGCTGCGCGCGCGATGGTTTCTACCATGACCGTAATCTGGACTACGCCGATATCGAGCTGGGTGAACCCTTGATGCTTCCAGACACGCGAGACCCCAGGCGTTATGGTGATGCGCTGCCCATTCCACGGGCTGACATGCTGGGGAGCGTCGACCAGGTGGCCGATGTGCGCCCCCCTCAGGCGATGGGGGTCGGTAGCCGCATGGAGGCCGAATTTGTCGAGCGCCGCGAGATCGGCGATCAACAGTGGCTGGTCGTCAATGCAGCGCCGGCCGATGTCTGGCCCCAACTGGAAGGCTTTATTGGCAGCCGCGGCATGAATGTTACGGCGGTTGATAATAACCGTGGCCGTATCGAGACCGATCAGGGCCAGCTCAGTGTGCAGCGCGCACTGCGTTCGGGCAGCACGGAAGTGCGCTGCGAACAGGGCGGGCAGTCGTCGAGTCGCTGCCTGGATGCCTTGCAACGCTATTTTGAAGGCCGCAGTGCCAGTGCCAGCAATAGCGCCAGTGAAGCCTCCTGGCAGGCGCAGCGCATGGATGAAGAAGATGCCTTGGCGTTTCGCCAGCAGGACGAGCGCTGGGAAGTGGTGATTCCCCATCCGGTTGAGCCGGTGTGGGCCGAAATCAACCACTTTATCGAGCAGGATTTCAGCGTGGAAGGCGAACGCAACCTTCTGGAAGCCAATGCCAATGAGTATGCCTTCCTGGTCAACTACATGACCTTGAGTGAGCGCAATCGTAACCCGCTGCAAATCGTCTTCAGCGCCGATGTTCGCCAGATGTCCCAGGACATCCGGCTGGAGTTGGAAGACAACGGAAACGAAACCGTACTACGTGCCATCAACGCCAGCGAACGTGCTTTTACGGCCGATGACCAGCGCGAACTGCTGGAACGCGTTGCGGGCTACCTGCGCTGAAGCGGCCATCCAGTCTTAACCACATACACATTAACAGGCACACTGACCGGCAAATGGCAGCACGCCATTTGCCGTTTGAATGTCTATATCAGCCCCCGTTATGCCCCGTTTCGGAGTTACCATGGAAAAGCGCCAAGAGCTTTATGCCGGCAAGGCAAAATCCGTTTATACCACTGACGACCCTGATCTGCTGATCATGCATTTTCGTGATGACACCAGTGCCTTTGACGGCAAGAAAAAAGAATCCCTGGCGCGTAAAGGGTGCGTCAATAACGTGTTTAATGCGTTCATCATGGCGCGTCTGGAAGATGCCGGCATTCCGACTCATTTTGAAAAACGCCTGTCCGACACAGAAAGCCTGGTCAAGCGGATGGACATGATTCCGGTCGAGTGCGTTATTCGTAACGTGGCGGCAGGCAGCCTGGTCAAGCGCCTTGGCGTAGAAGAAGGGATGGCCCTCACGCCACCGACATTTGAGCTGTTTCTCAAGAATGACGAGAAAAGCGACCCCATGATCAACGAATCCCTGGCAGAAACCTTCGGTTGGGCAACGCCAGAGCAGCTGACCAGAATGAAGGCACTGACCTTCAAGGTTAACCATGTGCTCAAGCAGCTCTTTGCTGAAGGCGATATGCTGCTGGTCGACTACAAACTGGAGTTTGGTATCTTCAAGGGTCAGGTAATTCTGGGTGATGAATTCTCACCGGACGGCTGTCGCCTGTGGGATGCCAACACGCGCGAAAAGATGGATAAGGACCGTTTTCGTCAAGGGTTAGGCGGCGTGATTGAGGCTTATGAAGAGGTCGGCCGGCGGTTAGGCATTCAATTTACGCACTAACGGGCAAGACCGGTACCCATTGCAAGAGAATAACGCCCTTCCACGTGATAAAGGGCGTTTTCACCTTCCCGCACAGCGGCGTAAATCGAAATGTCACCCATACGGGCAATATATATTTCATCCGGATCGTGCAATGTCACTAGCCTGAGCCTGTTCTTAGCGAGTCCTGGCTGTCTTCCTTGGGGGCATTGACTGCCTGCAGCCGATAGCCGTAACCGTAAACAGACACCAGGTTCCAGCCATGCTCGGCGGTCAGCTTGAGCTTCTTGCGCACACGGTGAATATGCACATCCAGGGTGCGCGTATTCGGGTCATTGCTACGCCCCCAGACATATTCATACAGATAGGAACGCGAGAGTGGGCTACCCAACTGGTTGAGCAACAGGTAGGCCAGGCGGAACTCCTGACGTGTCAAGGCGACTTCCTCTCCTGCGACAAAAGCGACTTCACGATCGGAGTTGAGCCTGATCTGGCCGTATTCCAGTTCACTTTGTTGTGCCGTGGCGGATGTCCGCAATGAACGACGCCGAATGGCCGCAAACGCCCGGGCGGCGAGCTCCTTCGGACGGAAGGGCTTACTGATGAAATCATCGGCTCCTGCATTGAGGGCTTCAATGATATCACGCTCTTCCTGACGTTGAGTCACCATCAAAACGGCTGGCAGGGCTTCAAGGTATTTTTTCATCCAGTCGATCAGACCAATCCCCGTACCGTCAGGCAAGTGCCAGTCAAGAAAGACAATATCAAAAGTCTCCCGGCTGGCCACTCGGATGAAATCCTTGCCAGACTCAAAGGACGTGATGGTCACGCTAATGTTCCTTTCCTCAAAGCCACTCTGTAAGGCGCTATGGATCAGCCTTATCATCACAGTATCATCTTCTACGATTGCTATACGCATAAGCTTTATTCCAGATGGTATTGAAGGTGCCGCTAACATTTTTCCCTAAAATTGAGTCGGCGTGCCAAAAAATTAACTTAATATAAATATATAACATTAAGTAAGATTGTTATCCCTGTCGGTTCTTATTTAAAAGCGGTTAACTTTCTGACAAAATACTTCATTCTTGCCCGTAATGCCAGTGACAGTCACTTCCCCGTACAGCGCTGTTATAGCCACGCCGCGGGCTATCTGCATAGCCGGTCGTCCTGTAAATAACCACTAAATAACAAAGGTTTATAATTTTTAAGCGTGGAAAAATATCGAGTTTATTAAATATTCTTAAGGAATTGCAGCGCGTCATGTATCGACTAATTTCCAAGCCGGATTAAAATGAACCCATCAGCATTGTAAACAATGATTTATATCGCGGTGGAAAAAATCACCCATAAAAAGCTGACAGCGCAGGTTGAAAACGGCTATTCCAGTCAATTTTTTGCGCGGTGACTGACGGGCTGCCGAGTATAAAAAATAAGCCGGCTAACTTTAAGTTATGCCAGTCATGCATGCTATAGCATTGACACAATCCGCCCGTTTCACTTCTCTTCCAGCGGTAATGCGCAACGACTCAATAGGGCGTCACCCGCGTCTGCAAGCATAGCGCTGCTTTCCATACAGTCTTGGTTAACATTGAGGGCAGCGGTTGGAAGCATGAATCGCCCATGAAGACGCATGTATCGAGATTCTTGCCGCTCATTTTCATGCCTGTCTTTCAGCACCTGCGTAACAATTTTAACGGTAAAAAACGCCAACATTCGTGCAAAGAACATCCTCTCCGCGTTCAGCTCAGCCATCCATCCCGGGGTATCAGGCGCGCGGGTCTTAACCGCTTCTATGCAAGAAGCGTATACGCGTTAGCCAGCGCAGTACTTCCTTCAAAAGCCTGGTGGCAGCAGCCTGCGCATTTCTGGCATCAGGCTTGCTGAAGCCGGGTGGTCAACCGCGGGCAAGTTG
>NZ_VMQS01000062.1:9483-13478 GCF_007625055.1 Halomonas sp. | reverse complement strand
ATCGGCTGATGGTCAGCAGCAGCGCCAACGAGTTCGGCTGTGGTTACTGCCGCGTCAAGGGCAGCACCGCCGACCTGGAGACTTTGGCCAGGCAGCGCAAGGAGGCGGCGGGCAAAGTACGGCGACCACCGCAGGATCAGCAGCGCCTGACGCGGATGGTGCTCGAGGCCCGCGAGCCAGGCGGACTCTCCGATGAAATGGCCGAGTGGTGGAGAAACCGCTACTGATTCTGGCCGCCATACGCTGTTGAGGGCTGAATTTCTCAACCTGGCAAGGTAGGAATGTTGGGCCACCACAGAAAATTCCAGCCAGACCGAGGCCCATAATGCGAATCAGAACTAAAGCTTGTTTCAAATGTGGCGAATCAAAAGATGTCCTCTATCGGTGTCGATTCGGAAAGCTAACTGATTGGGTTTTTCTTTGCGGTAAATGTCTGGTTACTGTCAAAACGGCCCATGAGAATTCTTATCAATATGGTGGAACCTGGAAGGCTAGGAAAAAGTAAATCTAGCTTAACGGCCCCAACAAACGCTGGGCAATCTCCCCGAGTCGCATCCAGACTGCGCGGATATTCAGATTGACTCACTGCGCTGGTGAATGGATTCAGGTTGACACACAGGGCGATGGTCACTGGTGCAGAATGAGCAAATATCACTCCCCTAACATACGAGTGCCAACAGGGAGCATCCGCGCCCCAAGCCTTGCCCTTGAATTTTCAACTTCCATCCTTGAATTTTGCTTTGCAATTGCCGCTCATGCACATGATGCAGTAGTGCTCTCTGTCTTCGTGCTGGGTACCTTCAGCGATGGTCGCGCCGCAGCCGTTGCAGAGCAGGGTACTTTTGCCGTCTTCGAATTTTACAACTGCATGTTCGTAATTCATAAAATGCTCCGCGTTGAACCCATCCTTCAAGAACGGGGTAAATAGCATATGGGCGAAAAATCGCCTTTGTTTCATAACCCTTCTCGACAGTGCTGCAGGGTATCAGTTCAGCCGCCGCTGGTTGGTATTTCTCCGATGGGGTTGTAAAACACCTTCATCGATAGCAGGTTTTACAGTATTGTGTTCAACCGTGCGAGTCTCCAATGTTTCAACATCCCAAGAAACGCAGCCGAGAGAACAGGAACCAAGAAAATCATAACGAAAGCACCCCTCCGCAAGACCCCTTTTCGGTGCGTCCATCGTCTCAGGAAGGCCCGTCTAACCAATGGGGGCTGTTTTTCTGGCTGACCATCGGCATCTTTCTGGCGTTCTACTACCTGCAAGGCGTTGAGCAGCCACAACGAGTGGACCTGGCCTACTCCGACTTTCTGGAAGCCGTAGAGAGTGAGCACGTCGAGTCTGTCACTCTGCGTGGCCAATCCGTGGCAGGTGAACTCACGGATGCCGGACGTGAGGCCTTGAGCGTTGACGAGTCGGAAGGCTTCGAGACCACACGGCCCACTATCGAGAATACCCGCTTGCTTGAGCGACTGGAAGATAATGGGGTTCAGGTGTCGGCACGCCCGACCGAGGCCCCCTGGTGGCAACAAGTCATTGCCCAGGCGTTGCCCTGGATTCTGATCCTGGGGCTGATGTTCTGGTTCTGGGGGCGCATGCAAAAACGCATCATGGCCAATGGCGGTGGTGGCATGTTCAACATGGGTAAGTCCCAGGCACGCCAGATCCGCAGTGAAGACAGCGAGGTGCGTCTGGACGATGTAGCCGGCTCTGAAAACGCCAAGCGCGAAGTGACCGAAGTGGTCGATTTCCTCAAGGAGCCGGACCGCTATCGGGCCCTTGGCGCGCGCGTACCCCGCGGGGTGCTGATGATGGGCCCACCCGGCACCGGCAAGACCCTGCTGGCCAAGGCGGTGGCCGGCGAGGCTGATGTGCCCTTCTTCTCGATCAGCGGCTCTGAATTTATCGAGATGTTTATCGGGGTAGGCGCCTCACGGGTGCGTGATCTGTTCAAGCAGGCCAAAGAGCAGTCACCCTCGGTAGTCTTTATCGACGAACTGGACTCAATTGGCCGCGCCCGAGGCACCGGGATGGGTGGCGGCAACGACGAACGCGAGCAGACCCTCAACCAGATCCTGGCCGAGATGGATGGCTTCGCCAAAGACGAGACCGTGGTGGTGCTGGCCGCTACCAACCGCCCCGACGTGCTTGACAAGGCGTTGATGCGCCCGGGCCGCTTTGACCGCAAAGTCACCCTGGAGAACCCGCACCGCGAGGCGCGCCGCCGGATTCTTGAGGTGCATACCGCCAAAATGCCGCTGGCAGATGACGTCGATCTGGAACGTCTGGCCAGCATGACGGTGGGCTTCTCGGGTGCCGACCTGGCCAACCTGGTCAATCAGGCCGCCCTGGTGGCCGGACGACGCAAGCAGCAGAGCATCGACTGGGATTGTCTGTCAGAAGCACGCGACCACGAGCTGCTGGGTGAGGCCAAGGATATTGCCCTCTCCGCCGATGAGCGTCATATCGTGGCCTATCATGAAGCGGGCCACGCCCTGCTCACCTGGCTACTGCCCAAAGCAGATCCGCTTGAAAAAGTGACTATCTTGCCACGCAGCCAGGCGCTTGGGGTAACCGCCCAGATGCCCAGCGAGGATCGCTTCAACATGGGCGAAAGCTACCTGCGCGACCGCATCACGGTTATGTTCGGGGGGCGGCTGGCGGAATCGATTGTGTTCGACGAAGTCTCAAGCGGCGCCGAGAACGACATTGAACAGGCCACTCAGTTGGCCAGGCGCATGGTCGGGCGCTGGGGAATGAACCGGCGGATTGGTCCGGTCTCCTTTGCTGAAAACCAGGCGCATGTCTTCCTCGGTCAACAGATCGCTCAGGGTCGTGAATTTGGGGATGCCACCGCCAGCCTGGTCGACGAAGAGATCCGCGAGCTGCTAAACAGCCTGCAAGACAAAGGCGAACAACTGCTTAAAAAACACCGTAAGGCCCTGGACGCCCTCGCCCATGCCCTTGAAGAACATGAAACCCTGGAAAGTGACGAGGTTGGCGAGGTGCTCAAGGGCCTCGTTCCGGATGGCAAGCGCTCACACTGATGGTGCATGAAGGGCCGGCCGGCGCGGCCCATAAGTAGTGCCAGACCGCTATCTTAGCCTGAATACTTCCCGGTGCAGACTCACCGCCGGTGGAGGTTTCGACATTCCCATTGATATTACCCGCTAAGTTCGGGAAAGAGCTAATAAAAGCGCCCTGTTCGCCACATGGAGGTGCATTTCACTCAGGTGTTCGCACTGAAAGTGCGCATCCTGGCTCAGCCATTATCTCAGCATGCCTGAAAATCCCACTCAAAAAACTGATATTAATCAACTTTTATGCAATGGCATGAATAGTGCTTTACTTTCTGGTGAGCATGGGCACCGGTAGCATTGCTGCCACACAATATAGCTTTCAATAGATTGCTAGGGTTCCGACACCATTAATGAATGGCCCTGATGGCGTGACTGGTCCAAGAGCAATCGACCTTGCATGATTGATTCACTGTCAGCCGGCAAGGTTACACGGCGGGATAAAAGCCCGGGAGGATAAGGCTCAGCAATGCGCCGATGCCCCTGATTTTATCCATAGCCGCCGGAGGCTTCCATGTTGCCCAAACGTCCTATCTCCTCGAAAAGCTTACTTCTCGCCCCCCTTTCAACGCTAATGCTGGCGTCAGCCGTTGCTGTCTCGCCGGTCCAGGCTCAGGAACGCGATGAATTCAGCGTCTGTTGGTCTATCTATGCTGGCTGGATGCCCTGGGCCTACATTGATGCCGAAGGCATCATGGATAAGTGGGCAGACAAATACGATATCAGTATCGATGTGGTTCAGATCAACGACTACGTCGAATCCATCAATCAGTACACCTCTGGCAACATGGACGGCTGCACCATGACCAACATGGATGCCCTTACCCTTCCGGCTGCCAGCGGCGTTGATTCCACCGCCCTGATTGTCGGCGATTATTCCAACGGCAACGATGGCATTGTGCTTAAGGGAAGCGATG
>NZ_VMQS01000062.1:0-9383 GCF_007625055.1 Halomonas sp. | reverse complement strand
ATTGTCGGCGATTATTCCAACGGCAACGATGGCATTGTGCTTAAGGGAAGCGATGATCTGGCGGATATCGAAGGCAGAAATGTCAACCTGGTGCAGTTCAGCGTCTCGCATTACCTGCTGGCCCGAGGCCTGGAAAGCATCGGCCTGAGCGAACGTGATGTCGAGACGGTCAACAGTTCGGATGCCGATATTGTCGGGCTTTTCTCAAGCGAATCCACCGAAGCCGTTACCACCTGGAACCCGCAGCTCAGCGCCATTGCTGAAATGCCGAATGCCAATGTGGTCTACACCTCCGCCGAGATCCCGGGCGAGATCCTTGACCTCATGGTCGTCAACACCCAGACACTTCAAGACTACCCGGAACTGGGCCACGCCCTGGTCGGCGCCTGGTATGAGGTCATGGACCTGATGGCCAACGACGACGAGCAGGCACTCACCCAGATGGCCGAGGCGGCAGGCACCGATCTCGAAGGGTATCAGGAACAACTGGCCGCCACCTACCTGTACACCGACCCCAATGAGGCGCTTGACTTGATCGAAAGCGCCGACGTGCTGACGACCATGGAAAGAGTCGCCGAATTCAGTTTCACCCACGGCCTGCTGGGTGATATGGCCCCTAATGCGGGCGTCGTCGGCATTGAAACGCCCTCCGGCACCTTTGGTGATGAAGGCAACGTAAGACTGCGCTTTGACCCAAGCTTTACCCAGGCCTACATCGACGCTGAATAAGACGTGCCATGGGAGTGGCAAACGCCACTCCCGCTGCCCTCAATCTGTGTGGACACAGCCATGAAGCGATTCATTAACCTAACGCCCTCACGGGGAAGCCGCTGGCTACTGGGCTTACTGCCTTTCCTGCTGCTGGCCGTGCTCTATATGAGCCTTTCCAGTGCCAGGCTGGCGGAAAACCCCGACGACCGCCTGCTGCCCACACCGTCAAAGATGGCCGGTTCGTTTTATCACCTGGCCACGGTCGAAAACGCGCGAACCGGCGAGGTCCTGCTATGGACAGATACCTTTGCCAGCCTGGAACGCATTGTGATTGGTGTGAGCATCAGCGCCCTGATTGGCCTGATCGTCGGCATCCTGAGTGGGGGCCTGCCCATGGTGCGGGCCAAGCTCTCGCCGCTGATCACCGTTGTCTCGCTGATTCCGCCCATGGCAATACTGCCTATTCTGTTTATCGCCTTCGGAACCGGTGAGGCGTCAAAAATCGCGCTGATCGCGATTGGCGTGACGCCATTTCTTATCCGCGATCTTCAGGGCCATGCCATACGCCTACCCGATGAACAATTAATCAAGGCGCAAACCCTGGGCGCCAGCTCCTGGCAGGTGCTGTTAAGGGTACTGCTGCCGCAGCTGACACCACGCCTGCTGAATGCCACGCGTTTGGCACTGGGCACCGCCTGGCTATTTTTGATCGCTGCTGAAGCGATAGCCGCCCAGGAAGGACTGGGCTACCGAATTTTCCTTGTCCGCCGCTACCTGTCCATGGATATCATTCTGCCCTACGTGGCATGGATAACCCTGCTGGCGTTTCTGCTGGATCAACTGCTGGCCTGGACATCACGCCTGGCCTTTCCCTGGTACCACGCAGGCGAAGGAGATAACGCATGAGCCTGCTCGCTGCCAAACGGCTTGAGAAACACTACGGCCATCATGTCGTGCTTGAAAATCTTAACTTTAGCGTAGAGCCCGGTGAGTTTGTCACCCTGGTAGGCGCTTCCGGGTGCGGTAAAACCACCTTTCTCAAAATGCTGCTGGGCACGGAAGCCACATCCAGGGGGAGCCTCACGCTGGATGACAAACCGATTCCCAATGAGCCAGGGCCAGACCGCGGCGTTGTCTTTCAGAAATACTCAGTTTTTCCTCATCTGACGGTGCTGGGTAACGTCATGATTGCCGATGAACTGCACAGCGCCCGGTTTTTGGGCAAGAGCTTTGGTGCTGCCAGACGCCGGGCAATTGACACCGCCCGGGCCCGCATCGACGAAGTGGGCCTGAGCCATGCGCTGAACAAATACCCTCACGAGCTTTCCGGTGGCATGCAGCAGCGTCTGGCTATCGCGCAGGCGCTGATGATGCGGCCACGTATCCTGTTGCTGGATGAGCCCTTCGGCGCCCTCGACCCGGGCATCCGCCAGGACATGCACGGGCTTATCAACCGCCTGTGGAAAGAGCAGGAACTGACCATTTTCATGATTACCCACGACCTCAAGGAAGCCTTTGAGCTAGGCACCCGGCTGTGGGTCTTTGACAAGACGCGCCACGACCCCCAGGCCCCGGAGGCGTATGGGGCCACCATCACCTACGACCTGCCTATCTCGCGAGACCGCGCTTCCACCGCGCTCAAGGAAGTGCTGCAGAAAGGCGGCCTGCAAACCCATACGGAGGAGACGCTGCTGTGAAAAACGACGCTCACTATACGACCCATCTACCCGGCGGGCATCACTGGTCACTGCGCCTGCGCCGCGGCACCACCCTCACCCTGACCGCGCAACAGGCGGATACTAACGTAGGCGTGTTGTGCTACAACCCGGAAAACCTGCTGGAACGGCTGAACCTGCCCGACACCCTGAAGTGCCAGCACACCTTCAAGCTCACCCAGGGGCACTGCCTCTACTCGGATATGGGGCGCATTTTTGCCTCCATCACCGACGACAACCTGGGCTGGCATGACAGCGTGGGCGGCAACCTCCTGCCTCAACACCTGGTCAGCAAGGGCTGGCAACCGGTGAGCTACCAGCAGGCCCATAACGACTGGACCCGCACCGGCTTCGATGCCTTTCTGGTAGAGCTTGCCAAATACGGCCTGGGCCGCCGGGACATGGCAGCCAACCTGAATCTGTTTTCCCGGGTGGAAAGCGACGATGCCGGCATGCTGCGCTATGTCGGCGGACATTGCCAGCCCGGCAGCCAGATCACGCTGCGTATGGAGATGGACACCCTGATACTGCTGCACACCTGCCCCCACCCGCTGGACCCCAGCGTTGACTACCCGCGCCGCGGCGTGGAAATCGCCCTGGGCACCGCCGAACCGCCAACTGACGATGATCCCTGCTACCAGTCGCGCCCCGAAAACGCGCGTGGCTTTGCCAATAACCGTCTCTACCATCTGGGCCTATAAGGGGAAATGTCCAATGATTATTGAAAGCACACGTCACCCCGAGAACGCCTTGAGCCGCACCACGGTCAATGCGGGCGATCACTATATTGGTATCGTCAAGCGTGGCCAGACCCTGCGCATCCTCGATCTGGAAGGCAATCAGGCTGCCGACACCCTGTTTTTCAGCGCTGACGATACCAGCGAGCGCTACAGTGCCATGGACACCGTGCGTGAACAGGGCGCTGTCTACCTCACCGCGGGTTCCCGTCTGATATCCAGTGAAGGGCGCGGCATGCTGACCATTACCGCTGACACCTGCGGTCGCCACGATACTCTGGGGGGTGCCTGCTCCAGTGAAAGCAATACCGTTCGCTACGATCTGGAAAAACGTCACATGCACTCCTGCCGTGACAACTGGATGCAGGCCATTGCCGACTATCCGGAATACGGCCTGACCAAGCGCGATATCACGCACAACATCAATTTTTTCATGAATGTGCCCGTCACGGCAGAGGGCGGCCTGACCTTCGAGGATGGCATCTCGGCGCCCGGCAAGTACGTTGAAATGAAAGCCGAAATGGATGTGATTGTGCTGGTCTCCAACTGCCCACAGCTCAACAACCCGTGCAACGGCTATGATCCCACGCCCATTGAGCTGTTGATCTGGCAGTAAGCAACACGCCCGGGGACGACCCCACAAGGCCAAACAACCTGCGGGACGACCCGCCCTCGTTTGCAGGCAATCTCACATGTTCAGCAAAGTACTTATTGCCAATCGCGGTGCTATTGCCGCACGCATTCTGCGCACATTAAAGGCACTGAATATCGGCAGCGTAGTGGTTTACGCGGATGCCGATCGCGACGCACCCTATGTCCACCAGGCCGATGAAGCCTATTCACTTGGCCCGGGAACCGCGAGCGATACCTATCTCAATATCGACAAGCTGATCGCCATTGCCGGGCAAAGCGGTGCCCAGGCAGTGCACCCCGGCTACGGTTTTCTGTCCGAGAACACCCGCTTTATCACTGCCTGCGATACCGCCGGGCTCATCTTTCTGGGCCCCACGGCAGCACAGATCGAACAGTTTGGCCTCAAGCACCAGGCGCGCGCGATTGCCAGACAGGCAGGTGTTCCCCTGGTGCCAGGCTCCGAACTGCTCTCGGGTATTGACGAGGCCCTGGCCAGCGCCGAGCAGATCGGCTACCCCGTCATGCTTAAATCCACCGCTGGCGGCGGCGGTATCGGCATGCAGATATGCCAGAGCGCGGCTGAACTTGAACGGGCCTTTGATTCGGTCAAAGGCCTGGGTGAGCGCAACTTTGGTGATGGCGGCGTCTTCCTTGAAGCCTATATCGCCAGCGCCCGCCACCTGGAAGTACAGTTATTCGGGGATGGTGAAGGCAGCGTTGTCGCACTGGGCGAACGCGACTGCTCCACCCAGCGCCGCCACCAGAAGGTGATTGAAGAGTGCCCCGCGCCGAACCTCCCGGACCGGATACGCAGCGAGCTACTGGCGACGGCCGTTTCCCTGGGCAAGGCCGTCAATTATCGCAGTGCCGGTACCGTTGAGTTTATCTACGACACCCAGCGCCAGGCCTTCTATTTCCTGGAGGTCAACACCCGCCTGCAGGTTGAGCATGGTGTGACGGAGCAGGTGTATGGCATTGATATCGTGGAATGGATGCTACGCCTGGGGGCCGCTCAGCTTCCCCCGCTGAACGCGCTGGCTGACCACCTTGTCCCCCAGGGTCACGCGGTACAGGCGCGCCTTTACGCCGAAGACCCCGCACATGATTTTCGACCCAGTGCCGGCCTGCTGACCGAGGTCGCCTTTCCTCAAGCGGAGGGTCTGCGCATCGATCATGCCCTGGAAGCCGGGCTGGACATATCCGCCCTCTTTGATCCCATGCTCGCCAAGGTGATCGTGCATGGCCCAGACCGTGAAGCGGCGATTGATCAGCTGGCTGCCACCCTGGATCACACCAGCGTTTACGGCATTACCACCAACCGCACCTGGCTTGCCCATGTGCTGCGCGCCGAGCGCTTCAGGCACGCCGACCTGGATACCCACTGGCTGACAACTCTTGACTGGGCACCGCCAGCCATCGAGGTGATCGCGCCTGGCACTCTGACCACCCTGCAGGACTTTCCCGGTCGCCAAGGCCACTGGGATGTGGGGGTTCCTCCCTCCGGCCCCTTCGATGACTGGTCGTTTCGCCTGGGCAACCGCTTGCTGGATAACCCGGCTGACGCGGCCGGGCTTGAAATCACCCTCACCGGCCCAACGCTGCGCTTTCATCGCGCCACCCAGATCGTGCTCACAGGCGCCCCGATACCTGCCAGCCTGGACGGTCAGGCGGTCGGCTTCTGGCAGGTGCTGGATATCGCCGCCGGTGCAACCCTGACACTCGGCAAGGCCACGGCAGGCACACGCGCCTACCTGCTGGTACGGGGCGGGGTTGAATGCCCTCGATACCTGGGTTCGCGCAGCACCTTCACCCTTGGCCAGTTTGGCGGCCACGGCGGGCGCGCCTTGCGCAGCGGCGACATGCTTGACCTGCCACCGCTTGCCCCCGCCCCGGCGGCAGCGCTGGAAGAGGCGCTGATTCCGGCCTTCGCCACCCAGGAAAGCGGCAAGACATGGCAAATCGCCGTGCTCTACGGCCCCCACGGGGCACCGGATTTTTTCACCGACAAGGATATTGAGCGCTTCTTTGATCATGAGTGGGAAGTGCACTACAACTCCAGCCGCACCGGCGTCCGGCTGATTGGCCCTCGACCGGAATGGGCCAGGGCCGACGGCGGCGAGGCGGGCCTGCACCCCTCCAATATCCACGACAACGCCTACGCCTTTGGCACCATCGACTTCACCGGAGATATGCCGGTCATCCTTGGCCCGGATGGCCCCTCCCTGGGCGGGTTTGTGTGCCCGGCCACCGTGGTGCGAGCCGAACGCTGGAAACTCGGCCAGCTGGGCGCAGGCGACAAGGTTCGCTTTGTACCCGTCAGCCTTGCCTCGGCGCGCGCGCTCGAGGAACGCCAGCTGGCTCAGCTTGAAAGCCTTGCCGCACTGCCGGACCTGCCCTGCGTCGAGGAAGGCGGCAACCCCATCCTGCGCGATGTGCCTGCCGACACCGCCGGAGAACGCATCGTCTATCGCCGCGCCGGGGATGACTTTCTGCTCATCGAGTTTGGCGCTATGGAGCTGGATATTGCCCTGCGCTTTCGGGCCCATGCCTGGATGCTCTGGCTCCAGGAGCACCCCCTGCCCGGCCTGCGGGAATTGACGCCCGGCATCCGTTCGCTGCAAGTGCATTACGAACCGCTTGAGCTGAGCCTGGATGCGTTACTTGCGCACCTGCTCGACGCAGAGCGTGCCCTGGTCGACGTCGCGTCGCTGGAAGTGGCCTCCCGGGTGGTGCATCTGCCGCTCTCCTGGGACGACCCCGCCTGCCAGGAAGCCATTGACAAATACCAGCGCAGCGTCCGCCCGGACGCCCCCTGGTGCCCCAGCAATCTGGACTTCATCCGTCGCATCAATGCGCTTGAAAGCGAACAGGACGTTCGCGACGTGATTTTCAATGCCCGCTACCTGGTCATGGGCCTGGGCGACGTTTACCTGGGCGCCCCCGTCGCCACCCCTCTGGACCCGCGCCAGCGGCTGGTCACCACCAAATACAACCCCGCCCGCACCTGGACCGCCGAAAACTCTGTTGGCATTGGCGGCGCCTATTTATGCGTCTACGGGATGGAGGGCCCGGGGGGGTATCAGTTTGTTGGCCGTACGCTGCAAATGTGGAACCGCTACCGCACCACGCAACACTTTGAAAATCCCTGGCTGCTGCGCTTTTTCGATCAGCTGCGTTTTTATGAGGTGAGCCACGACGAACTCGAACAAATTCGCCGCGACTTCCCGCATGGCCGATTCGAGCTGCCGGTGGAAACGGCGCACTTCCGCCTGGCGGACTATCAGGCCGATATCGACAGAAACGCCACGGACATCGAGGCCTTCCGCCGCAGGCGCGAGACCGCCTTCCAGGCAGAGATGGCCGCCTGGCGCGCCAATGGGCAGTTCACCTTTGATGACCAGGCCCCGCAAAACACTGAAATAACCGAACTGGATGACCACGAGCTGGGCATAGAAAGCCCCGTGACCGGCAGTTTGTGGAAGCTCCTCATCCAGGAGGGCGAACAGGTGAGTGCCGGCCAGCCGGTGGCGCTGGTGGAATCGATGAAAATGGAGGTGGAAATTACCGCCCACTGCGCCGGCCGGGTGGTCAGGCTGCCGCTGAGCGAAGGCGCCTCTGTTGCCCCCGGCCAGCCTCTGGTGGTGCTTGCCGATGAGGCGAGTGAAGCGTCATGACGATGCATGCAGACACAGCCGTCGTACCCTGTTTACTTTCAATAACCTCTCTTTGAGCGTGAGACCCTGATGACGACTACATTTCCACTCGATATTGCCAGCCTGCAGGCGGCCTATCGCCGAGGCGAGCTGACGCCCCCCGCCCTGGTTGACACCCTGCTGGCGGCGGGCGACGCCCAGGCGGATCAAAGCGCCTGGATCACTCGCCTGACCGCTGACCAGCTGGCACCTTACCTGCAACGCCTGGAAGGAGAGTCACCCGACACGCTGCCGCTTTACGGTATTCCTTTCGCCATCAAGGACAACATCGACCTGGCCGGCATTCCCACCACCGCTGGCAGCCCGGCCTACGCCTATACGCCAAGCGAAAGCGCCTTTGTGGTTCAGCAACTGATTGATGCCGGTGCCATACCGCTGGGCAAGACCAACCTTGATCAGTTTGCCACCGGCCTGGTAGGTGAGCGCGCCTTGAGTGACTACGGGGTGCCTGCCAACCCCTTTGACCCCGAGGTTATCCCGGGCGGTTCGAGCAGCGGGTCAGCGGTTGTTACCGCAGCGGGCCTGGTGAGCTTTGCGCTGGGTACCGATACCGCAGGCTCAGGACGCGTACCCGCCTGCTTCAATAACCTGTATGGCACCAAGCCCACCCTGGGCCTGCTCAGCACCCGCGGGGTGGTGCCCGCCTGCGCCACCCTGGATACCATCAGCCTGTTCACGCTGACCGCCGATGATGCCGCCAGGCTACTGGATATAACGGCTGTCTATGATGACCAATGCGCCTGGTCTCGCGAGTACCGCTTTGCCGTTCACGGCAAGCGCTATGGCAGCATGCCAGCCCGCTTCCGCTTTGGCGTGCCCCCTGAACCCCAGTGGCAGACCGATGCGGCCTACACCCAGGCCATGCATAAAGCGATCAGCACGCTGGAAGCGCTCGGGGGCGAGAAGGTGGAGCTCGACTGTTCCCCCTTGCTTGCCGCCGCGCGCCTGCTCTACGAAGGCCCCTGGGTCGCCGAACGCTACCATGTGATCCGCGACCTGATGAAAGCCCACCCGGATGCCATTCATCCGATCACATCCGCTATCACCCAGGGCGGTGCCGCCCCGCTGGCCGTGGATGCCTTCGCGGCGCGCTACCAGCTTGCCGAATACAAACGTCAGTCTGATGCCGTTATGGCCCAGGCGGATGTCATGCTGGCGCCCACCACCCTCTACCACCCCACCAAGGCAGACGTGGCACAAGACCCGATCGGCGTGAATTCGCGCCTGGGCACCTGGACCAACTTCATGAACCTGCTGGACTACAGCGCCCTTGCCGTACCCATTGATATTACCGAAAAAGGCCTGCCGGCAGGGGTAACGCTGTTTGGTCAGGCGTTCGACGACCTGACGCTGCTCTCGCTGGGCCGCGCCCTGGAAGCCCGCCTGATGCTGCCCCTCGGCGCCACCGGCCATGCTCACCCGGCCCTGGAGGAACTGCCAGCGCCCGGGCTGAACGGCACCCTCGAACTGGTCGTGTGCGGTGCCCACCTGGACGGCCTGCCGCTGAATCACCAGCTCACCGAACGCGGCGGCACCCTGGTGGCAACCACCCAGAGCGCACCCCGTTACAGACTCTATGCCCTGGCAGGCGGGCCGCCCTGGCGCCCTGCCATGGTGCGCGATGACACCGGCCAGGCAATCGAAGTGGAAGTGTGGCGTTTACCTGTTGAATCGCTGGGTAGCTTTCTCGCCGGCATTCCGGCACCGCTCGGCCTGGGCCAGGTGGAACTGGCCGATGGCCGCTGGAAGTGCGGCTTTATCTGCGCCGCAGGCGCCCTCAACGAAGCCGGAGCAGCCGAGGACATCACCGACTACCGCAGTTGGCGGGCATGGCTATCGCGCTAGCGCTTGCAAGCCGCAAAGGTTTTGCTGAG
>NZ_VMQS01000121.1 GCF_007625055.1 Halomonas sp. | reverse complement strand
CAGGCGGATTGAGTGGGATCCGCTGGTGCTCAAGTGCATCGACTGCGCCAGCTGAGCATGGTTTAAGGCCAGCCTGAAGGACAAAGGGTTAACATTTGAGTCCATGGACGTGTGAGGTGGTTTTTTTAATGAAAGTGGGGTTTATACTCTTATTAGTAGTTTGACATTTAGTTGAGTCTCGGGCGATTACATTAAAGAGTGTTTAGTAAACCCAATGATCATTGAATAGAGGGAACGAACTGTGAATGATGGAATTTTGATAGGGGGTGGTGGCGTCGATTATGCCGAGCCGCAGTACCTTGGCCTTAAATACGCCAATCGGCATGGTCTCATCGCCGGCGCAACGGGCACAGGTAAAACCGTCACCCTGCAGATCATGGCCGAGAGCTTTTCTGATGCAGGCGTGCCAGTTTTCGTGACGGATGCCAAGGGCGATCTGTCGGGCCTGGCCAACGCTGGCAGCGCAAGCGCCAAACTTCATGAACCCTTTGTAAAACGCGCCAACACCATAGGCTTTAAGACCTTTAGCTATCAGCGCTACCCGGTCACCTTCTGGGATCTTTATGGCAAGCAAGGCCACCCCATTCGCACCACGGTTGCCGAGATGGGGCCGCTGTTGATCTCACGCATGCTGGAATTGACTGACGCCCAGGAAGGTATTGTCAATATCGCCTTTCGGGTGTCAGATCAGGAAGGTATGCCGCTGCTTGATCTCAAGGACTTTCAGGCGCTGCTTGTCTGGATCGGTGAAAACCGGGCAACGCTGGCCTTGCGCTACGGCAATATCTCCACTGCGTCTATAGGGGCGATTCAGCGTCGGCTACTGGTGCTTGAAAATCAGGGTGGCGCTGAACTGTTCGGAGAACCCGCGCTGGCGCTCAGTGACATCATGGCAACAGCGCCTGATGGGCGCGGGAATGTTAATATTCTCGCCGCAGATGTCTTGATGAACGCACCCAAGCTCTATTCAACCTTTCTTTTATGGCTGTTATCGGAGCTGTTTGAAGAACTGCCTGAGGTGGGCAACCCCGACAAACCCAAGCTGGTGATGTTCTTTGATGAAGCCCATCTGTTGTTTGACGGTGCGCCCAAGGTACTGATTGACAAGGTTGAACAGGTGGTGCGGCTGATCCGTTCCAAGGGCGTTGGTGTTTATTTCATCACCCAAAATCCTGATGACGTGCCCGAGGATATCCTTGGCCAGCTGGGTAACCGTATGCAGCATGCGCTGCGCGCTTTTACTGCGCGCGACAAGAAAGCCCTGCGTCTTGCTGCCGAGACATACCGTGAGAATCCGCGGTTTGATATTGAAGAAGCGATTCGCGAGGTGGGCGTGGGCGAGGCGGTCACCTCGTTTTTACAAAACAAGGGCGTGCCAGGTATTGCCGAGCGCACCTTGATCCGGCCACCGTCATCACAGCTTGGGCCGATCACGGACGAGGAACGGCGAGAGCTAATGCGCCATTCGCCGATTGCAGGCAAATATGAAGCCAAAATCGATCGTCATTCGGCCTTTGAAATCCTTGCCGAGCGCGCTGAACAAGCGGCGGCTGAGGCAGAACGTGCCGAAAGCGAAGAGGAAGAAGCGCAGGCCCACGAACGAGAATACAAGGAAAGCCGCCGTTACAGCGGCAGCCGTGTTGCTCGCTCCAGTTCTCGTAGCACCCGCAAGAGCGATAGCTTTGGTGCAAAGCTGACAAAAACAGTGGTCAGAGAGCTTGCAGGCACCACGGGTCGGCGTATTGTGCGTGGCATTCTGGGGGGCTTGTTTCGTGGCCGCTAAAGGAGTTAAAGCGGTGTCAATTTGATAAACTCACAAGCAGATGTGAAGCAACGTAATATTTAAAGACACCAGTGCAGAAACAAGTAAAGAAACAAATAACGTTAATGGCGGTCAGGCCCCCTTGGATGTTTCAACAGACACTGGGCCTGGCCGCTTG
>NZ_VMQS01000061.1 GCF_007625055.1 Halomonas sp. | reverse complement strand
AGCCAGTGCACTTTCGTTGGACGAGGCGCTGGCTACAGCCAGAAGTGAGGCGACCCAGTTGCAAACCCTGAAGCGGGAGACCCAGGAAGCAGAAGCCGTCTATCAGCAGTCTTCGCAGGCTTTTCTGCCCAAGGTCACCACGGATGCGGCATGGCTGCGGGCGGATTCCTCGCTGATTACGGGTGTGCCGGTACCGGTGCTGGGGATACCGCCGCGTATCGAGAATACGGATTTGGGACCACTGGAAGGAAGCTTGGTAGGTGTTCAGGTCACACAGCCCATATTCAATGCTGATGCACTGCAACAGCGTGAGGCAGCCCGCCTGAATGTGAGTGCGCGCCAAAAAGCGCAACAGTGGGGGCAGCAGGCCTTGCGCCTGGAAGTGGCGCGCCGTTACTTCAACATCCTGCGATTACAGCGACAGGAAAGCGCCGCCCGCCTGTCTTACACCGCGGCTCAAAAGGCTGCCCGGCTGGCCGAGGCAAGCTATCAGCAGGGCATGGTGGGGCGCCTTGACATGGAACAGGCCAATGCCCAGCGAGCTGCAGCCGATGCGCGTGCTGCTCAGGCGCAAAGTGACCTGATGGAGGCGAAATACCAGCTAAAAAATCTGCTGGGCATGGCACCACAGGCATCGCTGAACGTGAACGATCCGATGCCGCGCCCCCATCCGCCGGTTACCAGGGACGATGCGAGGCCGCGCAGAGACCTGCAAGCCCGACAATTGGCCGTTGATGCGGCTGAGGCCAAAACCAGTGCCTCACAAGCCGAGTGGGTTCCCCGTGTGAACCTGTTGGCCAGGCAACAGTGGGCGCAAGGTAATCAGCCTCTGGAAGATAATGCCGATGGCTGGTTGGTGGCGGTCAATCTGCAGTGGACACTGTTCGATGGTTTTGGCCGTGAGGGGCGGATTGCGGAATCACGCGCCCAGGCCCGAAAAGCTCAGGTTGAAATGGAAGACACCCGTCGGCGGATTCATCAGGAACAGGCAATGGCTATCCGCCAGTGGCAAGCAGGATACACTGCCTGGCAGGCCGCTGAAACGGCCGAGAAAGCCGCTGAAAGCGCCGCACGGCTGGCCCTAAGACGCTACGAAGAGGGCCTTGGTTCAATGACGGAGTTGCTGGCTGCTCAGGCGCGTTTTGATCAGCAGCAGGCGGCCTTGATTGATGCCCGCTACCGGGCTCTGCTTGCCGGTATGAATTACCACTTGCAGAATGGCCGTGATCCCTTACTTGCGCTTGATCAACCGTCACCATGAAGATACTTTTCTTAACCTTTATATTGGCAGCGCTGCTGTTGCTGACCGCTTGCTTCAGTGATGCGCCGTCCTCAAAAGAAACGGACAGTGACACACCCAACGTCACGGTTGCCGATCTCAAGGGCTGGCAAGGGGAGGTCAGCCAGAAGCTGCCCGGCGTAGTGCGCCCTGGCAAGCGAGCCGCCCTGAGTACCCGTTTTGCAGGTACCCTGCTGACAGTCGAGGTCGAACCGGGTGACAGGGTCACTTCCGGCGATTTGTTGGCCAGCGTGGACGCCAGGGAAGTCACTGCTGCCATTGCCGCGACGCGCAGCAAAATCAATGCGACTCAAGCCAGCGTTGAACAGGCCCGGTTGGAAAGCCAGCGGCTGGAACGGCTGTACGCTGAAGACCTGATAGCCCGCGTTCGAATGGAGCGTGCACAGGTCAAGTACGAGGAACTGCAAGCCCAGCTCCAGGCCGCTAAATCCGAATTGGAGACCCAACAGGCAAATCTTAGCTATACCCGTTTAACGGCACCTTTCAACGGCAGAGTGACGGAAACCCCGGTAGATGCCGGCAGTTTTGTCGGGCCAGGCCAGCCATTAGTCATCATGGAATCCCGGGGGCAATTACGCGTGGACGTCCCGGTATCCAGCCAGGTGGCTTCACGTCTGAGATCCGGTGAGCCGCTTTCTGTGATCATCGGGCCTGAGGGTAAACGTCTACCGGCCACTTTGACCAGTGTGGTGCCCGCGCTGGGGGAAGAGGCCACCGGACAGCGCCTCAGGTTGCGCCTGGAAGCCGCCGATGACTTGCTGTCGCCAGGTCAGGTCGTCTCTGTGTTGGTGCCGGATAGGGCGCAGCAGACGCAGTCCAGCCAATGGGTGGGGCTCCCCCGGGCGGCGCTGTTGCGCAGAGGCCAGCTGACCGGAACCCTGGTGGTGGAGCAGGCCAGCAGTGGCCCAGCATTGCGGCTTGAATGGATAAGGATTGCCAACCCGCCAGCCAATAACAGTGAGCTGATTCCCGTGACCCAGGGCTTAGCGGTGGGCGACAGGGTGGTATTGAACCCTTCCCCGAGACTTGAGGACGGGCAAGCGGTTACGATCAAGCCGTCAGGGTCGCAACATGCAGGAGAATAGGCTGGGTCTGGCGGGGCGGATTGCCAATCGGCTGCTCGATTCGCCCATCGTGCCGCTGTTTGTGTTGGCCTGCCTGCTGTTGGGCAGCTATGCCCTGGTGGTCACCCCCCGGGAAGATCGACCGGATATTGATGTACCCACTGCCACGATACTCATCCCTTGGCCGGGGGCGGGTGTTGAGCGCGTTGATAATCAGCTGGCACGTAAAGCGGTCAGCTGGGTGCGGGAACTCCCCGACGTCAACGATGTGCGCAGCAGCAGTGCGAACCATGCGGCGTTACTATCGGTGGAGTTTGCCGCCGGAACGGCCAAGGAAAAGGCGTTCTCGCAGCTGAGTGAACTGTTCGGCGCCCGCAGTGATGAGCTGCCCAGTAACGCCGGCCCGGCCACTATTGAAACCTTTGGGGCGTCGCGCCTGGTAGTGCTGACGGCGACGCTCAACAGCAAGACCCTGGGCCCCGATGGGCTCGAAGAGGTGGCGGCTGAGCTGACGTCAGACGTCCTGCGTATTCCCGGTGTGCGCGACGTGAAGCGCTTCGGTGGCAAACGTGCTGCGGTTGAAATCCTGCCGGACCCCAGCCAACTGGCGGCCCGCAAGATTCCCCTGAATCAGTTGGCCGATGCGGTAGCGGGGGCCAATCTGCAGCTACCCATCGGTCGGCTGGAAAGTCCACCGGTCACCCATCTTCAGGCAGGAATGACGCTGGATCAGCTTGAGCAACTGGGGCGTATCCCCGTCGGGAGAGATGGCGGCGGCCCGGTCTACCTGGAGCAAGTAGCGGATATCCGCCATGGCCGTGTGCAAAACAATCAGGCCGTGCTGCATTGGCAGGCAGGTCATTCAGCACCTTTCCCGGCTGTAACGCTGGCAGTGACCACCCTGGAAGGCAGGAATGTCAGCAATGTGACGGAGGCCGTCATCTCTCGGCTGGAGCAGTTCGAGAACGAGGTCCTGCCGGCGGACGTCCACCTGGATATCACCCTGGATGCGGGGGAGGATGCTACGGCCAGGGTCTATAACGTGCTGTCACAGCTATTAACCGGCACTCTGGTCGTCGTGGGGATTATCTGGCTGGGCCTCGGCTGGCGGGCCGCCGTGGTGATCGCCATCATGATGCCGTCTTCGCTGGCGATTGTGCCCTATCTGTACCATCACCTGGGGTTCACCCTGAACCCGGTATCGATTGCCGCCATGATTCTGGCCATCGGCATTCTCTCGGATGATGCCGTGGTCATACTGGAAAACGTCGCACGACATTTTCAGCGCGCGGGCGAAAAAAGTCGTGAGCTTACTGTCAAGGCGGTCAATGAGGTGGGTAACCCGACCATACTGGCAGATCTGCTGGTGGTCGCGACTCTGTTGCCCACCGCCTATATTACCGGCGAAATGGGCCAGTATATCCGTGCCATTCCACTGGGCGCCTCGGCTGCCGTACTGTTTTCCCTCTTGGTCGCCCTGACGATAACGCCTTATTTCGGCTATCGCCTGTTAAAAGTCAAGCAATCCGAAAGCGATGAGAAAGCAGGGCAGCAAAGCCAGGAAAAGCGTGGAGAAGACAGCCCCTTTGTGGCGCGCTATCGCGGCCTGCTGGCGCCCTTTATCCGCTTTGCCAAGCTTCGCTGGCTTTTCTATCTGGGCCTTGTGGTCCTGTTGCTGCTAAGCCTTGCGTTGCTGGCAACACGCACGGTGCAGATTGGCCTGACGCCCTTGCTGGACCGGAATCTGTTTGCGGTCAAGGTTGAGCTGCCTGCCACAGCCACTTTGACCGAGTCGCTTGGCGTGGCTTCTGATCTGAACCGACAGCTGCGTCAATTGCCGGAAGTCAGGGCGGTCACCGTGTATGCCGGCCTGGATCCGCCGATGATCTATCCGCCGGAAACGCTCACGGCCCCTAATGAGAAAGCCCCTCGGGATCTGACCCTGCATGTAAGCCTGGTGCCTGAAAACCAGCGTGACCGCCAGAGCTATCAGGTCAGCCGAGAGGTGGCTCAACAGCTCGGCAGCTGGCTGGTGCCTCACCAGGCCACTGGCCATATAGCCCGGATCCCTTCCGGCCCCGCCAGTGACCGGGCCATTACCGCCGAGATCTACGGGCCAAGCCCGCAGGCGCGTCAGGTCGTGGCCGACGCGCTTGAACAATGGCTAGGCAAGCAAGAAGGAGTGATCACCACCAGCCAGAGCCCCATGACGGCCCTGCCTTCTTTGGACCTGAATGTTAACCCGCAGCAGGCAGCGACCTATGGGGTCATCCCGGCTGAGGTGACGCGCACCCTGTCGCTTGCCATTGCGGGCAAAACCCTCGGCGACTGGTCCGGCAGTCACTATGCCTGGGATTCAGTGCCCATCATCCTGCGCCTGGCCAAGCAGGACCGGGGATCCGAACAGGCCATCCGTAGCCTTTATACCCTGAGTGCCAGCGGCCAGCCGGTGCCGCTGGAGTCGCTGCTGGAGTTCAGCCATGCCGACGGCGAGCCTGCCAGGTATCGGCGTAACCTGATGCCGGTGACTACCGTCTTTGCCGACCTCGATCGTTCGATGGCGCAGCCGCTGAGCGTGCAGCTGGAGGCGCTCGTTAATGAACAATGGCCAGGCACGGAGATCCGCTGGCGCCAGCCGCCAGATGAAGCCGCGACACCTTTACTCTACTGGTCAGGTGAATGGGAAATGACCCGAGGCGTCTACAGAGACCTGGCCGTTGCCGGGCTGGTGGTGATGGTACTGATCTATGTGCTGCTGGCCGGCTGGTTCGGGTCCTACACGCTCCCTTTGCTGATCATGCTGCCCATTCCGCTGATTTTCATCGGGGTGATACCCGCCCATTGGCTATGGGGAATCAATATTGCCGGCACAGGGGTATTGGGAGTGATTGCTCTTGGCGGCATAGTGACCCGCAACGCCATCCTGCTGGTGGATTTTATCGAACAGCGGCTTAACGAGGGGATGGCGCTTAAAGAGGCAGTCGTCCAGGCGGGTGCTCAGCGCACCCGCCCAATCCTGTTGACTGCGGCGACGGTAATGTTCGGCAGTGGTGTGCTGATTTTTGAGCCAGCCCTGGAGCCACTGGGCCTGACACTCGCCAGCGGTGTGCTGGTATCCACCCTGCTGACTCTGGTGCTGATCCCGATCCTGTATTATCACGCTTTTAGCCCTGGAGATAACCATCAGGCCAAAGAGTGAAGAAGCTCAGGGTGATGTTGGCGCGGTGCGGATGGCTGGCGCTTCATTGCCTGCTGCCCCCCGCCTGGTTGACAGCAAACATGATCACTATCCATAACACCACCAGCAAGGGAAGGTACCTGCCGACCAGGTAGATGCGCCATTCCCACCAGCGGTTGGTGGTGCCCAGGACGGTGCGAATGCGCTCAGGGGGAATAAACCAGCATAGTAATGCCGCCCCGGTCACGCCCGAGAAAATGATGACGTCACCGCCGGCAACGCGGTCAATCACATCGAGCACCGGTTCTCCTGCGATACGCCATTCCAGCGGTGTGAAGCTGAGCGCAGAAGCGCTGCCCAGTATCAGCATCACGCCGGCCACCAGGCCCACAGCCGCCATATTGGATAAGCGGAACTCTTCAGCAACGGCGGCCACAATAACCTTCAGGCCCGCGAGGGAAGAGGTGAAAGCGGCGGCGAAAAAGAGGCCGAAAAACAGTATGGCCAGCCAGCCACCGCCGGGCAGTTGCTCGAACACCCGTGGCAGCGTCTCAAAGGCAAGTGCAGACCCCTGACCGGGCTCCATGCCAAAACTGAAGACAAAGGGAAAAATCATCCACCCGGCAAGCAGGGCAATACTGGTTTCAACGCCTGCTACCGTGATGCAGGCGCGGGGCAGGTGGGTCTTGCGCGGAATAAAGCTGCCATAGGTGGCCAGATACCCCTGGCCAATGGCGAGGGTATAAAACGCCTGGCCAAAGGCAAACCCCCAGAGCTGCCCGCTCCACAGGCGCGCCCAGTCAACCTGAAAGAAAAAATCCTTGGCTTCCCCCCACCCGGGGGTCTGGGACGCCTCATAGACAAGGAACACCACGATCACCACCAGGGCGGGCATCAGGATTTTGGAGAGTTTCTCGATGGCCGAGACACCCCGCGCCAATACAAGCGCTGCAAGCAGGGTGGTGACAATAAAAAACCACAGCGAGTTGTAGCCGCCGCTGAAATCTTCAAAGACGCGTAACTGGCCTCGCATTGCATCGAGGGTATAGCCCAGTGTCCATCCGGTGATAACCAGGTAGTAGCTGGTGATGGCCACTGTTACCAGAACCACCAACCAGCCGTAGACAGCACCAAACCCGCCTACCTGGCGATAGGTGCCGACGGTGCTGCCTTTGGAAAGTCGGCCAGCGGCCACTTCCAGGATCATGATGGGCAGCACAACCACCACGAGTGCCACCAGATAGGCCACAACAAAGGCCCCACCGCCGTTTTCACCCATGATATAGGGAAAACGCCAGAGGTTGCCCAGGCCCACTGCTGCGGCTGCCATGGAGGCGATAAAGGCGGGTTCGGAGCTCCATTGCTTGCGTGATTTTTCGACTACTTCGTGTTGTCGGTTCATAGACTATCAGTTTGCTGGCAGGGTGATACTAAGCGGTCGAGCCTACCCTCAGTTCTGCATTGGTATATCGTCTTTCCAGCGAAAGCCGATCCCTCCGGCTTGCCATATGCCGTCGTGGTTAAAGGGGTGGGGCCCGGCAAGATTGATATGCTGGGGCAGGCCGAAGTGGGGCGCCAGGTTCTGCCGGGCCTTGACCGTGACGCGGTCCATGATGCGTAGGCCCTGCTGCTCTGCGGACATATGCGCCTCCGGGGCTGCGCGGTGGGCCAGCGCCCAGTTATCCACGTAGAGCAGGTCGCCAGTGTCGTAGTGGTAACGAATGCCATAGCCCTTGTCGAAGGAAGCGTTTAGCAGGTCGTTGTAATCATTGAACAACTGCTTAAGCTCATCGGCGTTGAGCAGGCGCATCCGGGCAACATCCGCCGGCTGTTGCTGCAGCTCCTCGATGGGCACGTCGTCTTCTGGTAAGCGCTCAATCACTGCTCCCGTCATGCCCAGATGCAGCCAGACACTTTTGCGCCCCGAGAGGGGGTGGGTATGCACGACTGGGTGGCTGACACCCGAGGCGGAGTTGACCGATACCAGGCGCTCCCAGTAAGCCTGTTTGTCCTCGGGCAGAGCATCAAAGGCAGCGCCCTGGTGGGCAAAGTGGGTACCGCCGCCGTGCTCCGGCGCGCGGGCCATGTAATAGGCCGAGTGGGAGAAAATCGCCGCCTCGAAGCTGCCGTCGTTGTGCCACTGTGGACCAACGCCAAGAATGCCGTAGCGGTCATCGTTGGAGCAGCGGAAAATGTCCCGGTTCATATCCGGAGTGGCGGGATGAACGCCGTGGGTCGAGTGGATTTCTCCGGCGCCCCACCATTTGCTGGCCTCCACCAGCTCGTTGGCGGAGAGTTCGGTCTGGTGCTTGAAAACAATAAACCCCCGTTGGGCCATTTCAACTTCCAGCGCCCTGATCACCCTCTCAGGCAGCGCTGAACGCACATCGGCGCCGCGGATTTCTATGCCCAGTGGTTCAAGCTCGGTAGCCCTCAGGCCGTGCTGCTCCAGCAGTGCAAGATGTGCCGGGTCAATGGCAGGAATGGTCGAGGACGTATCGTCCAGGCGTGTCTGTAGGTTACCCATGATAAAATCGCCCCTATGGGTGAATGCACTTTCAGCCTAACCGACTGTATAAAAGTGACAAGCCCGATTTTGCAGGCCCGTTCGTAAACAAGGAGAGAAAGATGCCAACCTCCCAAGAGGTGCTCAGCTGTCTGCGCCGTGTGCGCACACTGCATTTTAACGCACACAGTCAGGCAGAGACCGGCTGGGAAGGAAGGGGGCAGGGGCGCGTCGAAGTATCAGCACCGCTGGAGAACAGCCTGGTATTTCACGAAACAGGCAGCTGGCAGCCGAATCACAAAAGCGCAGAGCATCCGTCTGCGTTTGCCTTTACCAACATCTTCCGCTGGACAGCAATAGGGCAGCAACTGCGTCTGGAGCATTTGCGCTTTGGTGTGGATAAGCCGGTGTTGCTGTTTGATATGGCCCCGGATGAGGCAGGGCAGTGGCGGGAAGTCGACCCGCATCTGTGCGGCCAGGATGTGTATGCCGCCTCGCTCACGATTGAAGGTCATCAGATCCGGGTGGCCTGGTCGATCCAGGGTCCACGCAAGCAGGAATCGATTGTATATACCTACCAGACTGTCTAGGGTCTGTTGACCCTAGCGACCCTCTTCCAGCGCCTCGATCATCTTGCGGGCAGCATTGGAAAGAGTACGATTGCCATGGGTGAGATAACCCAACGGACGGTAAAAAGGGGGGGTATCGACGGGCAGTTCGACCAGATCCTTATCCACCATCTTCTCCGGCAGCAGGCTCCAGCCCAGCCCGACGCTGCACATCATCTTCAGCGTTTCGAGATAGTTGGTTGACATGCTCACCGACAGCGCCAGTCCTTGAGCGGCGAAGCGCTCTTCAATCAGGCTGCGCGTAAAGGTCTGGGCGCCGGGTAAGACGCAGGGGTGTTCGCAGAGCGTGTTCAGCGCCAACGGCCTTGGCCTGTGGCTGAGCTGACTGGCCAGCGGGTGGTCGTGGGCGCTGACAAAGCACATGCGGTCGCGCCAATGCTCGGAGACGCTGAGCTGCTCAACCGGGTGTGGCGCCAGGGTGACCACCGCCAGTTCGTAGCGACCATTGAGAACACCCTGATAGGCCAGCTCTGAATCGACAAAGCGCAGGTCCAGATCCACCTCGGGATGTTGCTGGGTATAGGCCTTGAGAATGGGTGGCAAGCGGTGCAAGCCAATATGATGGCTGGTGGCCATGGTCAGGCGTCCGCCAACCTGGCCGGACAGGTTGGCCAGCGCCCGGCGGCTGTCTTCGACGCTCAGCAGGATATCGCGTGCCTGGGGCAGCAACAACTCACCGGCTTCGGTCAGGGCGATACGCCGCCCGATACGATCAAACAGCCGGGTATCAAGTTGCTGTTCAAGCATGGCAATGCGTTTGCTGACCGCGGGCTGGGTCAGAAACAGTTGATCAGCGGCTCTGGAGAAACTTTGTGTATCGGCCACGGCCAAAAAGGCTTGTAGATGTTGAGTATCCATCAGTATTCCTTTTTGGAATTTAATATATAAATAACATGAATTGATTTTATCTGCGAGCGGGTTACCATGTTTTCATTACCCTGCAGCACGCCTTTACTATCAGGTTCACGTCCAGGGTCATCTAATCGCTGAAAATCACAGGGCTCTGGCCCGGGAGAGCATATGTCAGCCAAGACACTTTACGACAAGTTGTGGGATCAGCATCTGGTCAAGCAGCGTGATGACGGCACCGCCCTGATCTACATTGACCGCCACATGCTTCACGAAGTTACCTCACCCCAGGCCTTTGAAGGTCTGCGCCTGGCCAACCGTAAGCCCTGGCGCCTGGATACCAACCTCGCAACCACCGACCATAACGTGCCCACCACTTTGATTGAGCGCGCTGAGGGCAACAAGGGCATCAAGGACCCGGTGTCGCTGATCCAGGTGCAGACCCTTGATGACAACTGCCGCGAGTACGGCATTACCGAATTCGGTATCAACGACCCGCGCCAGGGCATTGTTCACGTCATTGGCCCGGAGCAGGGCGCGACCCTGCCGGGTATGACGGTGGTCTGCGGCGATTCCCACACCGCCACTCACGGCGCCTTCGGGGCACTGGCTCACGGCATTGGCACCTCGGAAGTCGAGCACGTGCTGGCGACTCAGTGCCTGCTGACCCAGAAAATGAAGAACATGCAGGTGCGGGTTGAAGGTGAGCTCGGTCTGGGCGTGACTGCAAAGGATGTAGTGCTGGCGATTATCGGCAAGATTGGCACCGCGGGCGGTACCGGTTATGCCATCGAGTTCGCCGGCAGCGCGATTGAATCACTGTCGATGGAAGGCCGCATGACGGTGTGCAACATGGCGATTGAAGCCGGTGCACGGGTCGGCATGATTGCCGTGGATGACACCACGCTTGATTACATTGCCAACCGCCCCTACGCGCCCACGGGCGAGCAGTGGGAAGCCGCGGTGGCTGACTGGCGCAACCTGGTATCGGACCCGGAAGCCGAATTTGATAATGTCGTGACCCTGGATGCTGCCGAGATCGAGCCGCAGGTCAGCTGGGGTACCAGCCCTGAAATGGTCACCGGCATTTCCGGCCAGGTGCCGGATCCGGAAGCCGCCCTGGATGAAACGATCAAACGAAGCCATGTGCGCGCTCTGGAATATATGGGCCTGCAGCCCAACCAGAAAATCACCGATATTCAGCTGGACAAGGTCTTCATTGGCTCCTGTACCAACTCGCGCATTGAAGATCTGCGGGAAGCAGCGAAAGTGGCCAAGGGCAAGAAGGTTGCCAGCAATATCCAGCTGGCCATGGTCGTGCCGGGTTCTGGGCTTGTGAAGCGTCAGGCCGAAGAAGAAGGGCTCGACAAGAT
This sequence comes from Halomonas sp., assembly GCF_007625055.1. Lineage (GTDB taxonomy): Bacteria > Pseudomonadota > Gammaproteobacteria > Pseudomonadales > Halomonadaceae > Vreelandella. The sequence continues at coordinate 2,713 of NZ_VMQS01000061.1, read as the reverse complement.
CTTTATCGAAGCAGGCTTTGAATGGCGCGAGCCAGGGTGCTCCATGTGCCTGGCCATGAATGCCGACAAGCTGGGTGCCGGTGAGCACTGTGCCTCAACCTCCAACCGCAACTTTGAAGGTCGCCAGGGCTATGGCGGTCGCACGCACCTGGTCAGCCCGGCGATGGCGGCTGCGGCGGCGATTGCCGGCCATTTTGTGGATGTGCGCGGCCTGCCTGCCAACGATGCCAACCACGCCCAGGAGGCTTGAGTAATGAAAAAGTTTGAACGTTTTGAAGGGGTGGTGGCACCGCTGGATCGTGCTAACGTCGATACCGACCTGATCATCCCCAAGCAGTTCCTCAAGTCCATCAAGCGTACCGGTTTCGGGGTCAACCTGTTTGATGAACTGCGCTACCTGGACGAAGGCCAGCCGGGCCAGGACTGCTCTAGCCGCCCGCTGAATCCTGATTTTGTGCTTAATCAGCCGCGCTATGCCAACGCCGAGATCTTGTTGACCCGGCGTAACTTTGGCTGTGGCAGCTCGCGGGAACATGCCCCCTGGGCGCTGGAAGATTTCGGCTTCAAGGTGGTTATCGCACCGAGTTTTGCCGATATTTTCTATAACAACGCCTTCAAGAACGGCCTCCTGCTGGTACGCCTGGAAGAAGACGAGATTGAGCGTCTGTTCCAGGAAACCGAAGAGCGTGAAGGTTATGCCCTGGAGGTGGATCTGGAAAACCAGCGCATCATAACGCCCAGAGGTGAGATCCTTGAGTTTGACGTGGACGAGTTCCGCAAGCACTGCCTGCTGGAAGGCCTGGATGATATTGGCATTACCTTGCAGGATGACGCCGTGATTCATCAGTTCGAGCAGCAGCACCGTGAACAGCGCCCCTGGCTGTTCCGCTAGGTGGTTGATTGTCTTCCTGGCCGAGCAACTGTGTCCAGCCTGATTTATGATTGAAGGATCCTGTAATGACCCACAACGTTCTACTGCTGCCGGGTGACGGCATCGGCCCCGAGATTGCCGCCCAGGCCAAACGCCTGCTTAACGCCTGCCAGGACGCAGGGCTGGATATCCAGCTGGAAGAAGGTCTGGTAGGTGGTAGTGCCTATGATGCGCACGGTGAACCGCTACCGGAAGTGACTCTGGCCAAGGCCAACGCAGCCGATGCCATTCTGCTGGGCGCTGTGGGTGGCCCCCAGTGGGATACCCTGGAAGATTTGTCCAAACGCCCGGAAAAGGGGTTACTGGGGCTACGCAAGAATCTCGGCCTGTTTGGCAACCTGCGCCCGGCCATGCTGTATCCCCAGTTGGCCAGTGCTTCCAGCCTCAAGCCTGAGCTGGTGGCGGGTCTGGATATCATGATTGTGCGCGAACTGACCGGCGGCATCTACTTTGGTCAGCCTCGGGGTATTGAAGAGCGCAACGGCGAACGCGTCGGCTTTAATACCTATGTATATTCAGAAAGTGAGATCGAGCGTATTGGCCGAGTTGCCTTTGAAATGGCCCAGAAACGCGGCAAGAAACTGTGCTCCGTGGACAAGGCCAATGTGCTTGAAGTGACCATTCTGTGGCGCGAGGTGATGAACCGTCTCGCCCCGGAATACCCGGATGTCGAACTTTCTCATATGTATGTGGATAACGCCGCCATGCAGTTGGTACGCGCGCCCAAGCAGTTTGATGTTGTGGTCACCGGCAACATGTTTGGCGATATCCTTTCCGATGCGGCGGCCATGCTGACCGGATCGATTGGCATGTTGCCATCGGCGTCGCTGAACGAGAGCGGTCAGGGCATGTACGAACCCTGCCATGGCAGCGCGCCGGATATCGCCGGGCAGAACATGGCCAATCCTCTGGCAATGATGCTGTCAGTGGCCATGATGATGCGTTATTCACTCGGCGAATCAGCCATGGCCGAGCGTATTGAAGCCGCGGTCGGCCAGGTACTGGATAATGGACTGCGCACTGCTGATATTGCCGCTGAAGGCATGCAGGCGGTGGGTACCGATGCCATGGGCGATGCCGTGCTGGCCGCTTTTGCCAAACAACAGTAGTGCAGCAGGATTGGCATCCAGCGCCATTGGCCCCGAACCAATGGTCGGAAAAAATTATTTTTAATAGTTGTGTATAATGGGCGGTTCATTCTTTATTGGAGGACTTCACGATGTTGAAAGTCGGTTTCGTAGGTTGGCGCGGTATGGTCGGTTCTGTGCTGATGCAGCGCATGCAGGAAGAGGGGGATTTCAACGGCATCGAGCCGATTTTCTTCACCACTTCCCAGGTTGGCCAGCCGGGTCCCGATATCGGCGCTGACGTACCTCCGCTCAAGGACGCCCATTCACTCGACGAACTCAAGCCATTGGATGTGATTGTCACCTGCCAGGGGGGCGACTACACCAAGGCTGTCTACAGTGATCTGCGTAATAGCGGCTGGAAAGGCTACTGGATCGATGCGGCCAGTTCGCTACGTATGGAAGACGATGCCACCATCGTGCTGGACCCGGTCAACCGCAAGGTCATTGATGCCCAGTTGGCCAAGGGTGCCAAGACATTCGTTGGTGGAAACTGCACCGTCAGCCTGATGCTGATGGGCCTGGGGGGGTTATTTGAAGCCGATATGATCGAGTGGATGACCTCAATGACCTATCAGGCTGCTTCCGGCTCCGGTGCCAAGCACATGCGTGAGTTGCTCAACCAGATGGGCACCCTGCATGACTGTGTCGGCGA
>NZ_VMQS01000011.1 GCF_007625055.1 Halomonas sp. | reverse complement strand
CCCGACTACAACGGTGGTGCCGGTAAGGGAGTTGGCAAAGGGCCTGGCAAAAAGCCAAGCAAGAAGAAAAAACCAACGGGTCAGGTACGCAGTGGGCCAAAAGGCAAACCGGCGGGCAAGCATCCCTCCAAACCCGCAGCTAAGGGTACGGGAGTAAAAAAGAAAACCCCGGTTAAAAAAGCGGGGAAAAACCGATCCGAGCGTGCAGGCAAACCTGCCTCAACCAAACCGTCACGGCCTGGAGGCAGGCGGTGATCCAGCGGATGTTTTCATTGCTGATCGGTATAATGCCCGAGAGGGTGTGCGGGGTGATGATGTTTACGTTGCGCTGGTGGCGTTTATCTGGCCATCATAAATAATGAATTCCTTATTCGAGGCAATGGGCCATGGTCGCCGACGCGAAAAATCTCCACGGCAATAACGCCGACACCGCCGCTATGCAGCAGACCTTTGCTGCCCAGAAAACGGCCTACCGCCAGTCCCCATACCCCGATGCAGAGCAGCGTATCGCGCTGATCAGTCGCATCAGGCCGATGCTGCTCAATCATCAGAATGCCCTTGTTGAGGCCCTCAACAAGGACTTCACAGCGCGAGCTGCCGATGAAACCAGAATGGCGGAGATCATGGTTACCCTCGAAGGGCTCAAGTACACCATCAAACAACTGCGCAAATGGATGATGCCCCAGAAGCGCAGCGTCAGCGCGTTAAGTTGGCCCGGCAAGGCCTGGGTGGAATATCAGCCGCTGGGCGTGGTGGGGATCATGGTGCCCTGGAACTACCCCATTCAGTTGGCAGTAGTGCCATTGATCACCGCTCTGGCTGCGGGTAACCGGGTAATGATCAAGATGAGTGAAGCCACCCCGCAAACCAGCGCCCTGTTGCAAACGCTGATCGCCGAAACCTTCCCGGAAGATCAGGTGGCCGTCATCAATGGTGAAGTCGACGTGGCGCAAGCATTCGCCAGTCTGCCGTTTGACCATTTACTGTTTACTGGTTCGACAAGCGTCGGAAAGCACATCATGCAGGCTGCCGCGGCCAATCTGACCCCGGTGACTCTGGAGCTGGGCGGCAAGAGCCCTTGTATAATCGGCCAGGACTATCCCATGCAGGAGGCCGCCGAACGGATTGCCCTGGGCAAGTGTCTGAACGCCGGTCAGACCTGTGTGGCCCCGGACTATGTTCTGTGCCCGGAAAGCCGGGTGCAGGAATTCGTCAACGCCTGGAAAACGCAGATAACCCGTTCCTACCCCAGTATACGCAACAACCCGGATTTTACCGCTATCGTCAACCCGCGCCAGTACAAGCGTTTGCAAGGCTATTTGACGGATGCCCGTGAAAAGGGCGCAAAGATCATCGAGATCAACCCGGCCGGCGAAGATCTCACCGGCACACAGAAAATGCCGCATACCCTGGTTCTTGACGTGACCGACACTATGCAGATTGCCCAGGATGAAATTTTTGGCCCCTTGATGATGGTGCTGCCTTACACGCATCTGGACGATGCCATTGAGTATGTCAACGAGCGCCCGCGTCCACTGGCTTTGTACTACTTTGACTGGAATCAGCACCACTGCGAAAGAGTACTGAAGAACACCCATTCCGGCGGAGTCTGCCTGAACGACACCGTTTCCCATGTGGGCGTTGATGATCTTCCCTTCGGCGGTGTGGGCGACTCCGGTATGGGGGCCTATCACGGCCCGGAGGGGTTTAGGACCTTCTCCCAGGCCAAGGGCATTTACAGAAAGGGCAAGTTTAACGCCTCCCGCTATATCCTGCCGCCCTATGGCCGACTCGTGCATAGATTGATTAGAAAACATTTTCTGACTTAGGGGACCGAAAATCTAGCCAACCCTGGCGCCTACCTCCACGACGCTGATAGCACCTTTGCTCAGATTACTGACCAGATTCTTGCCCATGGTGATAAAGCGCTCACCGAAGACCAGTTGAGGAGATAATGCTGCCTGACGGCTCTGCTGGCATTCCTTGTCCCGCTGGCGCTGGCGCCAGGCCAGGGCGTCGTCACTCCAGTCAACAAAATGATCGATATGATAGCCGGCCTGTTCCAGCTGTTGGCGTAGCTGATCGGCGCTTTCCAGGTGAGAGTGCCGAGCATCGCTTGCCCAGGGTACCGGATAGTGCATGGTATTTGCATGCGGGCCGCGGACCACTTCATGCATTACCAGCCTCCCTTCAGGCCGCAATACCCGGTGGCATTCATGCAGCACACTAGCGCTATCCGGCATATTCAGAAAGCTGTGCTGGAACAGCACGGCGTCCATACTGGCATCTGCCAGGGGCAGGTTCAGCGCATCCGCGGTAATGCAGTGAGCACGATGTTCCAGCCCGGCCAGCTGCGAAAGCCCCTGATTCAAACGGTTAAACCCATGAGTAATGTCCAGCCCGAGCATTTCGAAACCGGCGTCAGCAGCCTGACGCATCAAGCCACCGGCACCGGCACCAATATCCAGCACCCTGGGGTGGGTGTGTGGGTCTAGCAGGCCTATCAGTCGGGCAGAGGCCTTGATGCCGCCGATATGCAACTGATCCAGTGGGGCCAACTGAAAAAATGTTGGCCCATCAGGGTAGTGCTTGGCCACCTTGTCGAGCACGCTATCTACGCTGAGATGCTGCTGGTAATGCTGGGCAAGCGTCATCTGCGCTAGTCCTTTTTGCCATCGTCCAGTCCGAGTTCCTTGATGGAGATTTCGCGCATCTTGAACTTCTGGATCTTGCCGGTCACGGTCATCGGGAAGTCCTCCACGAATTTGAAGTAGCGCGGAATCTTGAAGTGGGTGATCTTGCCCTTGCAGAAGGCCCGCAGATCTTCGCTGGTGATGTCGTCGTTGCTACCGTTGAGCTTGACCCAGGCAATCAGTTCCTCGCCGTATTTCTTGTCGGGCACGCCGGTGACCTGCACCTCGGAAATTGCCGGGTGGGTATACAGGAATTCCTCGATTTCCTTGGGATAGACGTTTTCACCACCGCGGATCACCATATCCTTGATGCGCCCGACAATCTGGACGTAGCCTTCTTCATCCATGGTGGCGAGGTCGCCGGTGTGCATCCAGCCGGCTTCATCGATGGCTTCCTGGGTGGCCTTGTCGTTATTCCAGTACTTGAGCATGATGCTGTAACCCCGGGTGCACAGCTCGCCGATCTCGCCACGTGGCAGAATGCCGCCGTTGCCAGGGTCAACAATCTTGGTTTCCAGGTGCGGTTGGGTACGGCCGACGGTGGAAACGCGCTTCTCAATGCTGTCATCGGCGCCGGTCTGTGTGGAAACCGGGCTGGTTTCGGTCATGCCGTAGGCAATCTGCACACCTTTCATGTTCATCTTGTTGATCACCTGGCGCATGACTTCGGCCGGGCAGATAGAGCCTGCCATGATCCCGGTACGCAGGGTTGAAAGATCGAATTGATCAAATTCAGGATGGTCCAGTTCGGCAATAAACATGGTCGGCACCCCGAAAAGGGCCGTGGCGCGCTGGGAATGAACCGCCTTGAGCACCGCTTCCGGTTCAAACCCTTCACCCGGATAGATCATGGCGGCGCCATGGGTCATGCAGCCAAGGTTACCCATGACCATGCCAAAGCAGTGGTAGAGGGGGACCGGAATCACCAGGCGGTCGTCACTGGTAAAGCCCATGCTTTCAGCAACGAAAAAGCCGTTGTTCAGAATGTTGTGGTGAGACAGGGTCGCCCCTTTGGGAAAGCCGGTAGTGCCCGAGGTGTACTGAATGTTGATAGGGTCATCAAACTGCAGGGTGGCCTGCAAGTCGTTAACGTCTTGCTGGCTGACGGTGTCAGACTGCGCCATGAAATCCGTCCAGCGCCACATACCGGAGTATTTTTCAGCGCTAAGATTGATCACGCATTCCAGTTCCGGCAGCTTCTGGGATTTCAGCTGACCCTCGGGGCTGGCGCTAAGCTCCGGTGCCAGTTCCATCAGCATGGCGCGATAATCGGATAACCTGAAACTGTCAGCGGTAACCAGGAAACGGGCGCCGGACTGATTGAGAGCGTATTCAAGCTCGTGGGTGCGATACGCCGGATTGATATTGACCAGAATGGCGCCCACCTTGGCGGTGGCAAACTGGGTCAGCGTCCACTCGCTGCAGTTGGGCGCCCAGATGGCCACACGGTCGCCAGGTTTGACGCCAATGGCCAACAGAGCGCGGGCACAGCGGTTGACCTCCTCCTGTAGTTGACGATAGCACCAGTGAATATCCTGATGGAGCACGATCAGTGCATCGTTATCCGGGTACTCGGCAACAATCTGGTCAAACTTGTCGCCAATCGTCATGCCCAGCAGTGGCTTTTGAGCGGTGCTGCTGGTGTAGCTGGGAAGCATGAGGGCTGAAGGTTGTGGTGCCATGGGTGTGTCTCCGAGATTTTTTTGTTGTCCGAACGAAATACCAACACAGTTTTTATTATAGGAAGTGGGGTCAGGCGCTAGGTATGGGATCGGCCTTTTGCCTGCGCTACCCGTGAACCTGGGGTGCGGCCCAGTTCAGCGGTAATCCAGTAGCCGGTATCAATCACCGCCTGCAGATCAATGCCGGTGTTGATACCCAGTCCTTCCAGCAGGTAGAGAACGTCTTCCGTAGCGACGTTGCCCGAGGCGCCCTGTGCATAGGGGCAGCCACCAAGACCTGCCGTTGAGGCATCCACCACGCTGATGCCTTCTTCAAGTGCGGCATACAGGTTGGCAATTGCCTGGCCGTAGGTGTCATGGAAGTGGACGGCCAGCTGATTCATGGGGATCTGGCGGTTGACCGCGTCCAGCATGCGCTTGGCTTTCAGCGGTGTGCCAACGCCAATGGTGTCGCCCAGGGAAATTTCATAGCAGCCCAGCTCCCATAACGCCTTGGCCACCTCAGCCACGCGTTCTGGGTCGATATCGCCCTCGTAGGGGCAACCTAATACGCAAGACACATAGCCGCGCACCCGAACGCCCGCTTCGCTGGCGCGGGCCATGACCGGTTCAAAACGCTCCAGGGACTGGGCAATCGTGCAGTTGATGTTCTTGTGTGAAAATGCTTCGGAAGCGGCGGCAAACACCGCCACTTCTTCGACCCTGGCCGCAATCGCACTCTCAAGCCCCTTGAGGTTGGGCGTCAGGGCAGAGTATGTAACGCCTTCCTTTCGCTGAATGCCGGTCATGACATCACTGGCATCGCCCATCTGCGGTACCCACCTTGGCGAGACAAAACTGGCCGCCTCGATATGCGTCATGCCCGCATCCGCCAATCGCTCAATCAGGGCAATCTTGGTCGCAGTGGGCACCAGGGTGCCGGGCTCGTTCTGCAGCCCGTCCCTGGGCGACATTTCAAACAGCCGGACTGAATCAGGCAGTGACATGGTAATCTCCTGTGTTGGAGGCAGGGTGGAAGATCAGTCGTCAGCCGCAAATTCGAGCAGCACATCGCCCTGGCCCACCGTATCTCCGGCGCCGAAGTGGAAGGCCTCCACATGACCATCAGCCGGAGCAGTCATGGTGTGCTCCATCTTCATGGCTTCCATGACCATCAGCGGCATGCCTTTCTCAACCGCCTGATTGGGCGCTACCAGCAGGGTGACGACGGTGCCATGCATGGGCGCGGTCAGGGTGGATTCCGCCTCATGGTGGCCGTGGTCGATGGCATCAATACGCCGCCAGAACAGACGGGTTTCACCTGCCGGGTCAGATAGCACCACCAGATTGCGTTCATCACCGACCAGGCGCGCCTGCAGGCGTTGACGGTGGCCATCCAGCGTAACGGCAACGGCATCACCGGTCAGCTGTTGAAGGCTGGCGTTCAGCCTCTGGCCGTCGACTTGGCCGCCATTGAATGTCAGCTGCCAGGGTGCCGAACCGTTTGCCCGGGTGCCTTCAACCACGACAATCCTGTCTGACGTCTCATCCTTGGCATGATCCGGGTCGCACAGGGCAATCCGGATGGTATGCGGGGCGTTCAGACGAAAGCCGTCATGTCGATCCCAGGGGGAGTCGCTTTCGCATTCATGGGCCAACTGACCCAGGCCAATCAGCGCTGCGCTGGCGTATTCCTCGACCCGGTACTGGCGGGGTGCAAACAGGGTGGCCTCATTGCGCTCGATAAAACGCGTATCAAGCTCAAGATTCCTGAAACCGGGGTGGGTGGATAGTCGCTGCAGAAATGCCCGGTTGGTCACCACCCCCTGAACATCCAGCGCTGCCAGGGCGCGGTTCAGTGTCGCCAGTGCCGCATTACGGTCAACACCATGCACAATCAGCTTGGCCAGCATAGGGTCGTAATGCATGGACACTTCATCGCCACTTTCTACGCCGCTGTCCAGGCGTACCTGATCGCTCCCCAGCCCAGCGCCTTCCAGATCCAGCGCAAAGCGGGTCAGGGTGCCGGTGGCCGGCAGGAAATCCTGTTCCGGGTCCTCTGCGTACAGGCGGGCTTCAAAGCTGTGACCGCTGATCGTCAGCTCAGATTGGGAAAGCGGCAGCGACTCGCCCATGGCCACCCGTAGCTGCCACTCCACCAGATCCTGACCGGTAATCATCTCGGTGACCGGATGTTCGACCTGCAGGCGGGTGTTCATTTCCATGAAATAGAAAGAGCCGTCAGCATCCAACAGGAATTCGACGGTACCGGCGCCGATATAGTTGATTTCCTGGGCGGCGCGAACCGCGGCGTCGCCCATGGCAGCGCGTAATTCAGGTGTCATGCCAGGCGCCGGCGCCTCCTCGAGCACCTTCTGGTGGCGCCGTTGTACCGAGCAGTCGCGTTCGAACAGGTAAACCCCGCTGCCGTGACGGTCGCAGAACACCTGAACTTCCACATGGCGCGGCTGTACCAGGTATTTCTCGATCAGCATGCGGTCATCGCCGAAAGCGGCCTTGGATTCACGCCGGCAGCCATCCAGCGCGGCCTGAAATGTCTCAGAGGATTCAACAACACGCATGCCCTTGCCACCGCCACCCGCGCTGGCCTTGAGCATCACCGGATAGCCAATCTTGTCGGCTTCTGCCTGAAGCAGGGCGTCACCCTGATTATCGCCGTGGTAGCCCGGCACCAGCGGCACGCCAGCGGCATGCATGCGCGCCTTGGCGGAAGACTTGTCGCCCATGGCGGCAATGGCCGAGGCCGGCGGGCCAACAAAGGTAATACCGGCCCTGTCGAGCGCTTCCACAAAGGCACCGTTTTCCGAAAGGAAGCCGTAGCCGGGGTGAATCGCACCGCTGCCCGTGCGAATGGCCGCCTTCACCACGGCGCTCATATCCAGGTAGCTGTCACGGGCGGCGGCCGGGCCGATCCGCACTGCTTCATCCGCCTCACGCACATGGCGGGCGTTAGCGTCGGCATCTGAGTAAACCGCCACAGTTTTCAGGCCCATCCGCCGGGCGGTTCGCATTACCCGGCAGGCAATCTCGCCGCGGTTAGCCACTAACAGGGTGTCGAATCGAGCCTGTTGTCGTGTCTGCTCGAGAGAATGTTCAGAAGTCATGAGCGTGGCTCCGCAGCGTTTGTTGTTGTGGTGTGAGGCTCTGTCCAGGCCGGGCGGCGCTTGTCGAAAAAGCTTGCCAACCCTTCCTGGCCTTCATTGCTGACGCGCAGGCGGGCAATCACTTCACAGGTATGCTCGCGAGTGGCGTCACTGGTGGGTGACAGAGCAACGCTGGCAAGCAGCGCCTTGGTGGCGCGCTGGCCTTGGGGAGAACCGCCCAGCAGGGTTTCCAACATGTCTGCGATGGCATCGTTCAGGGCGTCAGGAGCAACTACCTGATGGGCAAGACCCAGATTCAGCGCGGTGGCGGCATCCATGACTTCCGCCGTCAGCGCAAAGCGGCGCATCTGACGCTCGCCCAGGGCTCGCTGCACGTAGGGGCTGATAACCGCCGGCGACAGGCCAATCCTGACTTCTGACAGACAGAATCGGGCTTTTTCAGAGGCGATCACCACATCACAGCAGGCGGCCAGCCCGACCGCACCGCCAAACGCTGCCCCCTGAACGCGGCACACCGTGGGGCAGGGCAGGGTATCCAGGCCATGCATCAGAGCGGACAGTTTGCGCGAATCGGCCAGATTATCCTCCAGGGAGTAATCCACCATGCGCTTCATCCAGTTAAGGTCAGCGCCTGCCGAAAAACTCTTGCCTTCAGAGCCCAGCACCACCACCCGAACGTCGCCAGCGTCTGCCAGTACATGCAGTTGTTCCAGGTGGGCGTTGAGTTCAGCAATCAGATGATCATCAAAGGCGTTGTGAACGTCCGGGCGGTTGAGTAGCAGCCAGGCAACACCATTGTCGTGCAGTTCAAGTGAGGAATAAGCCACGGTTTGCTCCTTACATCCGGAACACGCCGAAGCGCGTTTCTTCAATCTCGGCATTCATTGCCGCCGCCAGGGACAGGCCCAGTACATCCCGGGTCTGGGCAGGGTCGATCACACCGTCATCCCACAGCCGGGCACTGGCGTAGTAGGGGTGACCCTGGTGTTCGTATTGCTCGCGGGTGGGCTGCTTGAACGCCTCTTCCTGTTCAGACGTCCATTCGCGGCCTTCACGTTCATGTTGCTCGCGCTTGACCTGGGAAAGCACGCCGGCGGCCTGCTCGCCACCCATGACCGAAATACGTGCATTAGGCCACATGAACAGCAGGTTGGGATCGTAGGCGCGACCACACATGCCATAGTTGCCCGCGCCGAAGCTGCCGCCAATCAGCACGGTGAATTTAGGCACCCTGGCGCAGGCCACGGCAGTAACCAGCTTGGCACCGTGTTTGGCGATGCCTTCATGCTCATATTTGGAGCCGACCATAAAGCCGGTGATGTTCTGCAGGAAGATCAGCGGAATCTTGCGCTGGGTGCACAGCTCGATAAAGTGTGCGCCCTTGACGGCACTTTCCGAAAACAACACACCGTTATTGGCCAGGATGCCGACCGGATGACCATGAATATGCGCAAAGCCGGTGACCAGGGTGTCGCCGTAGTAACGCTTGAATTCATCAAAATCAGAGCCATCGACGATGCGACCAATCACTTCCCGAACGTCAAAGGGCTTTTTAAGGTCAGTGCCGACAATGCCGTAAAGCTCTTCCGGGTCGAGCTGTGGCGGTCTGGGTGACTGCATGGCCAGTTCGCCGCGTTTCTGCCAGTTAAGCCGTGACACACAGGCGCGCGCCAGTTGCAGGGCGTGGGCGTCATTCTCGGCGTAATGGTCTGCCACGCCGCTGAGTTTGGCGTGAACGTCGGCACCCCCCAGGTCTTCAGCGCTGATGCTTTCACCGGTGGCTGCTTTCACCAGCGGCGGGCCACCCAGAAAGATGGTGCCCTGCTGCTTGACGATGATTGATTCATCCGCCATGGCGGGTACGTAGGCGCCGCCTGCGGTACAGGAACCCATGACCACGGCGATTTGCGGAATGCCTTCTGCGGACAGAGTAGCCTGGTTATAGAAGATTCGACCGAAGTGGTCGCGGTCCGGGAAGACTTCATCCTGGCGAGGCAGGAAGGCGCCGCCGGAATCGACCAGATACAGACACGGCAGACGGTGTTTGCGGGCGATTTCCTGGGCGCGGACATGCTTTTTGACGGTCAGTGGAAAGTAGGTGCCGCCCTTGACGGTGGCGTCGTTGGCCACGATGACGCATTCGACCCCGGACACCCGCCCAATGCCGGTAACGACCCCTGCCGCAGGTACGGCGCTTTCGTAAACGTCGTGGGCGGCCAGCGCTGAAAACTCAAGAAAAGGCGAGCCTTCATCAATCAGGTGGTCAATGCGATCACGGACAAACAGCTTGCCCCTTGATTCATGTCGTTTTCGGGCTTGTTCACCGCCACCCTGGCAAATGGCAGCAGTCAATGCTTGCAGTCTGGCGACTTCTGCCTGCATACCGGCCGCGTTGGCCTGGAAGGCTTCGCTGCGAGAATTGACCTGGGTTTTTAACATGGCCATTGATCGGCTCCATTAACGCTTGATAGTGAAAATGACAGGTGATGAGCCATGTTTAGTTTGATTCGGTGAACAGCTCGCGGCCGATCAGCATTCGGCGGATCTCGCTGGTGCCCGCGCCGATTTCATACAGCTTGGCATCGCGCAGCAGGCGGCCGGTGGGGTATTCATTGATGTAGCCATTGCCGCCCAGCAGCTGAATGGCGTCCAACGCCACCTGGGTAGCCTTTTCAGCGCAATAGAGAATTACTCCGGCGGCATCCTTGCGTGAGGTTTCGCCCCGGTCGCAAGCGCCGGCGACCGCATAAAGATAGGCACGACAGGCATTCATGGTGGTGTACATATCGGCGACCTTGCCCTGGACCAGCTGGAATTCACCGATTGGCTGGCCAAACTGCTTGCGTTCATGAAGGTAGGGCATGACCACATCCATGGCCGCCTGCATGATGCCAATCGGCCCAGCAGCGAGAACGGCGCGTTCATAGTCCAGTCCGCTCATCAGAACGCGCACGCCTTTGCCTTCCTGGCCGAGTATGTTTTCTGCCGGCACGGCGCAATCCTGAAAGACCAGTTCGCAGGTGTTGGAACCGCGCATGCCCAGTTTGTCGAGCTTCTGGGCGGTGGTGAAGCCCGGCATGCCCTTTTCGATAATAAAGGCGGTAATACCTTTCGAGCCGGCGTCCGGGTCGGTCTTGGCGTAAACCACCAGCACATCGGCATCCGGCCCGTTGGTAATCCACATCTTGTTGCCGTTGAGAATATAGTGATCGCCGTCTTTACGCGCGCGAAGCTGCATGGCGACCACATCCGATCCTGCACCCGGCTCAGACATGGCCAAAGCACCGATGTGATCGCCACTGATCAGCTTGGGCAGATAGCTGGCTTTCTGTTCCGGCGAGCCATTGATTTTCAGCTGGTTAACACACAGATTGGAATGGGCACCGTAGGAAAGGGCAACGGAAGCGCTCGCCCGGGAAATTTCCTCCATGGCTATACAGTGGGCGAGATACCCCATACCGCTACCACCGTCTTCTTCCGAGACGGTAATACCGAGCAGGCCCATATCGCCAAACTTTTTCCACAGATCATGAGGGAATTCATTGCTGGCATCTATTTCGGCGGCGCGTGGGGCAATTTCATCCCGCGCAAAGGCATTGACCTGCTCACGCAGCATGTTCAGTTCATCGTCAAGGCCGAAATTCAGTTCTGAGTAGTGGGTAAACATGGTCAATCACCTTTTACGTGTCAGCGATAGAGGCAGAGCAGCTTGCCCCTGGCTCTGGATATCCGGGTCTTCCTGGTTGTCGGAGAAACTCCAATCAGCAATCAGCCGCTCCGGGCGTGATTGGACAGACGTGTCTCCAATCTTGAAACTCAATGCACCGTGGCCGATTTATCGCTGCCTTTGGTGGAGGATGGTTTCCCTTCTCTGTCCTGGGGCTCGATCTCCTGGCGTTCATTGAGCTCTTCCAGTGCCTGGCGGCAGCGAATCTCGGCACTTTCCAGTTCCAGCTGCACCATGGTGATATCTTTCATCTGCTGTTCCAGGGCAGCGCGGCGCTCGGAAATCTTGCTTAGCATCAGGTGCAGCTGTTTCTCGCTACCACTGCGGGTTTCATCCCAAAGTTCGAAAAGTTCACGGATCTCTGCCAGGGAAAAACCCAGCCGCTTGCCGCGCAGCGTCAGCTTGAGACGTACACGGTCCTTGCTGCTGTAAACGCGGGTCTGACCGCGGCGGCTGGGGTGCAGGAGTTCCTGGTCTTCATAAAAGCGAATGCTGCGTGTGGTCACATCAAATTCACTGGCCAATTCGCTGATGGTGTATGTTTTGCTCATCGCATCATGTCTCTTGTTAGGTTCTCTCGACGAGGTTAGGTGTCAGGGGATACGTCATTATCGAACCTTGAAATTGAGGCTAAAACAAGTTCACGTTAACGTAAAGGGTAAATTAAATATTGCGATTGTCACGTCTTTCAGGTTCAAGTCATTGATATACTGAGTCATGTCGTTAATTTGCAGTGCTTGTGAAACCATGGATAGACCAAAGTTCTAATTGTCAGGCACCCATATGCGTTGCTAGGTTGAGGTTACATCTTACGTTCAGGTAAGGAAAGAGCGCCGGCTAACCAAGTTGTCTGGTCGGTGGATTCAGTCAGCACAATAACAACAAAGAGGCTTGTTACGGTATGAGTGCAGACGAAGCTCTGGCCAGCAGAATGGTTCTTGAAACCCGCGGACTCACCAAGGAGTTCCGGGGCTTTACGGCGGTTGACGACGTTAATCTTCAGGTTCAGGACGGGCATATTCATGCCCTGATTGGCCCAAACGGGGCCGGAAAGACAACCGTCTTTAACCTGCTTACCAAATTCCTCCCGCCTACCCGAGGTGAGATTCTCTATCGTGGAAAGTCGATCACCCGTCTGAAGTCCAATGAGATTGCCCGCATGGGCATCATCCGCTCATTTCAGATCTCCGCTGTATTTGCCCACATGACAGCTCTGGAAAACGTACGCGTAGCGTTGCAGAGAAATCTGGGTACTTCGTTTCACTTCTGGAAGTCGGAAAAATCTCTGGATCATCTTAACGAGCGGGCATTGGCATTGCTGGATGAGGTAGGGCTACGCGATTACGCCGATATTCTGACCGTGGAGATGCCCTATGGGCGCAAGCGTGCACTTGAGGTGGCGACGACCCTGGCATTGGAGCCCGACCTGATGCTGCTTGATGAGCCTACTCAGGGCATGGGGGCCGAAGACGTTGACCGTATTGTCGAGTTGATCAAACGGGTTTCCAAAGGGCGTACGGTATTGATGGTCGAACATAACCTGAGTGTTGTCAGTCGTTTGTGTGATCGTATTACGGTGCTTGCCCGTGGGGCAGTTCTGGCTGAGGGTGATTATGACAACGTTTCCTGTAATCCGCTGGTACGTGAGGCCTATATGGGCAGTGAAGCCGCGGAAGAAGAGGGGGCGCAGGCATGAATACGGCAGAATCGCTTGAAACGCAGCAGCCGCAGCAGGCTGAGATGATCCGCGTGCAGGATCTGCATGCTTTTTACGGTGAGTCACACATCCTGCATGGCGTTGACTTCAACGTCAAACGAGGGGAACTGGTGACCCTGCTCGGTCGTAATGGTGCCGGGCGCAGTACCACACTCAAGTCAATCATGAACATGGTGGGGCGCAGAACGGGTTCGATCATGATTAATGGCAACGAAACCCTGCACATGAAACCCCATCATATTCCACGCCTGGGTATCGGTTACTGCCCGGAAGAGCGCGGAATCTTTGCCAGCCTGGATGTGCATGAAAACCTGTTGTTACCGCCCACGGTGCGTTCGGATGGCATGTCGCTGGATGATATCTATGCCATGTTTCCCAATCTCTATGAGCGTCGGCGTAGCCCGGGTACGCGCCTTTCCGGCGGTGAGCAGCAAATGCTGGCCATGGCACGCATTCTTCGAACGGGAGCGCGTATTCTGCTGCTCGATGAAATTACCGAGGGCCTGGCGCCGGTGATTGTCCAGAAACTGGCAGAAGTGCTGACACAGTTAAAAGAGCGGGGCATGACAATCGTATTGGTTGAGCAGAACTTTCGTTTTGCCGCACCGCTGGCGGATCGCCACTTTGTGATGGATCACGGCCAGATTGTCGAGGAAATTTCAGCGGCCGATCTACCTTCGCGCCGGGAACATCTCAACAGCATGCTGGGGGTGTAAGTACACATAACATTACTCACGTAAGCCAACAGGACGTTCCAGACCTGAAAACAGCATAACTGTAAGTCGTAACACAACAACAAAGGCCTCAGGGCCAGGAGACGAGCATGACGTTCATGAAAAAAACGCTGACCGCCAGTATTACTCTTGCCGCAGCGACCAGCATGGCTATATCGACCGCCCAGGCTGACATCAGCGATGGCGAAGTGCGTATCGGTTATCTGGCCGATATGTCGGGTACCTACCGTGATCTGGCTGGCCCGGGTGGTGAGGCAGCCATGGAAATGGCGATCGAGGATTTCGGTGGCAGTGTTAACGGTGCACCAATTGAAATTCTAAGTGCTGATGACCGAAATAGCGCAGATGTAGGCGCCAACACAGTGCGCGAATGGATTGATCAGGATAATGTCGATATGGTGGGTGGCCTGGTGGCATCTTCGGTATCGATTGCCGTCACCAATGTGCTTGAAGAGAATAACGGTCTGGGCATTGTCTCTGGATCAGCTGCATCGAGCATTACCAATGAGCACTGCACGCCCAATCACATTCACTATGTCTATGATACCTACCCACTCGCGAACGGCACCGCGAAAGCGGTGGTTGATCAGGGCGGCGATAGCTGGTTCATGCTGACCGCCGATTATGCCTTCGGCCATGCGCTGGAAGGCGACGTCACCGAGGTGGTTGAGGAGAGTGGTGGCGAAATTGTTGGCGGCGTCCGTCATCCGTTCCCGACCAGTGACTTTTCTTCCTATATTCTTCAGGCGCAAGGGTCTGGTGCCAAGATTGTTGGTCTGGCCAATGCCGGTGCCGATACGGTCAATGCCATTACCACTGCCAGCCAGTTTGGCCTGACCCAAAGCGGTCAACAGCTTGCCGGTCTGCTGATCTTCCTCAACGATGTTCATTCTCTCGGTTTGGAGTCCACCCAAAACCTGTTGCTGACGACTGGCTGGTACTGGGATATGGATGATGAAGCGCGTGCCTGGTCAGATCGCTATTTCGAAGAAGTGGGTGCCCGCCCAACCATGGTGCAGGCAGGGATCTACTCAAGCACCATGCATTATCTGAAGTCTGTTGAAGCGGCAGGGACTGACGACCCTGAGGTAGTGCGTGCCCAGATGGCGGCTGAGCCAATCAACGATTTCTTCGCCCGTAACGGTCAGATCCGTGAAGATGGCCGCATGGTGCATGACATGTACCTGGCTCAGGTGAAAACCCCTGAAGAGTCCACGGGTGAATGGGATCTTTATAATATCCTGAGCACCATCCCTGCCGACGAAGCTTACCGTCCTTTGTCCGAAAGCCAGTGCGATCTGGTACAGAACTGAGCCGCGTAACAGTTTATCAGGATAAGTGACTGAGGCGGCCGATAACCATCGGCCGCTTCGCGTGACGGCGAGGAGTATTTCACCATGACGATGATATTTGGCGTGCCCCTGGCGGTGTTTATGGGGCAGCTTACCCTGGGGCTGGTCAACGGCGCCTTTTATGCATTGCTGAGTCTTGGGTTAGCGGTTATTTTCGGCTTGCTGAAAATAATCAATTTTGCTCACGGCGCGCAATACATGCTGGGTGCATTTGCGGCACTTCTGGGTTTTCGCTATCTGGGGATCAATTACTGGCTGGCACTGATTCTTGTTCCGCTGGTAGTGGGTGCCTTCGGAATGCTGCTGGAGCGGTATCTGCTGCGTAAAATCAGTCACCTGGATCATCTCTATGGCTTGCTGCTGACCTTTGGCCTGGCGCTGATTATTGAAGGAACCCTGGTCAATTTCTTCGGGGTTTCAGGCGCACGCTATGCCACACCGGAAGTGCTTCAGGGCGGTCTGGATCTGGGCTTCATGTTCCTGCCGACCTATCGTGCCTGGGTTCTCGTCGCGGCCTTGGCGATGTGCCTGTTTACCTGGTTCATGATTGAGCGCACCCGTCTGGGGGCCTATCTACGCGCCGGTACCGAGAATTCCCAGTTGATGCAGGCCTTTGGTGTCAACGTACCGCTTCTCATTACATTGACCTACGGTTTCGGTGTGGGGCTGGCAGCGTTTGCCGGCGTGTTGGCGGCACCGCTTTATCCCGTCTCGCCGACCATGGGTTCAAGCCTGTTGATTGTGGTATTTGCCGTGGTGGTTATCGGCGGTATGGGGTCGATTTTCGGCGCCATCATGACAGGCCTGGCGATGGGTGTTATCGAAGGTCTAACCAAGGTGTATTACCCGGAGGCCGCCAATACGGTGATTTTCCTGGTAATGATTCTAGTTCTGATGTTCCGCCCCGCGGGCCTGTTCGGTAAGGAGGCATAATCATGTCAGACGCTCAAACCCTCGCTAGACCCTCGGCAGTAATGGAACGTCAGAAGCGTGCCATCATGCGCCGCAACCTGTTTTACGTTGCGCTTGTTGTGGTGGGGTTAGTGGCTCCTTTTGTGGCCTATCCTGTTTTTCTGATGAAGGTGCTGTGCTTTGCCCTGTTTGCCTGTGCCTTTAACCTTTTGCTGGGTTATGCCGGGCTTTTATCGTTTGGTCATGCGGCTTTTCTGGCGACAGGTGGCTACATCACAGGCTATCTGTTGGCAAGCTACCCGGGCCTGACGCCGGAGATTGGCATTATGGCAGGCACGCTGGTGGCCACTGCTTTGGGTGCACTGTTTGGGATTCTGGCAATCCGCCGGCAGGGCATCTACTTTGCCATGGTCACTCTGGCGCTGGCTCAGCTGGTGTATTTCGTGTTCGTTCAGGCGCCTTTTACCGGTGGGGAAGACGGTCTGCATGGTGTGCCGCGCGGTGAACTGCTGGGCTTTATCAGCCTGAGCAACAACCTGGCCATGTACTACTTTGTCTTCGCGGTCTTCCTGTTCGGCTTTGCGTTGATCCAGCGCACGGTGCATTCTCCTTATGGACAAGTACTGAAAGCCATTCGTGAAAATGAACCGCGTGCCGTTTCTCTGGGCTACAACACGGATATGTACAAGCTGGTGGCGTTTGTGATTTCTGCGGCCCTGGCAGGGCTGGCGGGTTCCACCAAGACAGTGGTTTTCCAGCTGGCGTCATTGACAGATGCGCATTGGCATATGTCAGGCGAGGTGATCCTGATGACCCTGCTGGGTGGCGTAGGCACCCTCTTGGGGCCAATTATGGGCGCCGGTATCGTGGTCAGCCTGCAGCACGTCCTGTCGCAATCGCCGCTTGGCAATTGGGTAAGTGTCATTCTGGGGATTATCTTCGTGATCTGCGTATTGAGTTTCCGCAGTGGTATCGTGGGTGAAATTGCCCGCATGTATAACAAGAATTTCAAATAAACATTTCTTCTATCCAGCGTCAGTCAAAGGCGCCCCATGATTGTCTGTCCGATGGTTTGGCGCTTTAGGGCGCCTTTTTTGTGGCTGCTTTGCATGACCTCAACAGACTCTAGCCAAAAGTCGCATTAGGCAAGTCATTGCCTGCGGGGGTGTGAGATAGTAAGTTAACGTAAACGTCAATGAGCCAGCGGCGGCTGGTTTACCTGTTCAAGACTATCAATAACCATAACAGCAAGCTATCAGCCCCTGGCTGACCAAGTGGAGAACCTCATGAATTTTGAGCTCAACGAAGATCAGATAGCCTTCGCCGATATGGCGCGCAATTTCGCGCAAAACGAACTGGAACCCCATGCTGCCAAGTGGGATCAGGACGCTATTTTTCCTGTCGATGTGATCCGCAAGGCCGGCGAGCTAGGTTTCTGCTCACTCTATGCGCCAGAAAACGTCGGTGGTCTGGGGTTATCGCGGCTGGATGCCAGCATCATCTTTGAGCAGCTCTCCATGGGTTGCACGTCAACCACCGCGTATCTGACGATTCATAACATGGTGACCTGGATGCTGGCGGACTTCGGCAAGCCCGAAGTGGTAGAGCAATGGGGTGAGAAACTGGCAACCGGGGAGCTGCTGGGCTCCTACTGCCTGACCGAACCCAATGCGGGCTCTGATGCGGCCTCTTTGAAAACCACCGCCAAGCGTGATGGCGATGAGTTTGTCCTCAATGGCAGCAAGGTGTTCATCTCCGGCGCCGGTAGCACCGATTTTCTGGTGGTGATGGCGCGTACCGGCGGCGAAGGCCCTGGTGGTGTTTCCGCCTTTGCCGTGGATGCCAAGAGCGCCGGTATCAGCTACGGACGCAAGGAGGAAAAGATGGGCTGGAACAGCCAGCCCACCCGGATGGTCATCTTTGAAGATGTACGTGTACCAGAGAGCAATATGCTGGGTGACGAGGGTGATGGTTTCAAAATAGCCATGAAGGGGTTGGATGGCGGGCGGATCAACATTGCGACCTGTTCGATCGGTACGGCACAGCAGGCTATCAACAAGGCCAGGGAGCACATGCTTGAGCGTAAGCAATTTGGCAAGCATCTGGCGGATTTTCAGGCGCTGCAGTTCCGTATTGCGGATATGGTCACCGAGTTGGTGGCGGCGCGTCTGATGGTGCGCATGGCTGCTGCCAAGCTGGATGCCGGTACGCCGGACGCGGGGGTGTACTGTGCCATGGCTAAACGCTACGCCACGGACATTGGCTTCAATGTATGCGATGAAGCTCTACAGCTATACGGTGGCTATGGCTACATCAAGGAATACCCCATGGAGCGCTATGTGCGTGATACGCGGGTTCACCGCATACTGGAAGGCACCAATGAAATCATGCGGTTGATCATTTCCCGCCGTGTGTTGGCTGATAACGCCGCTGAACTATAGGCTGGTCAAGGTCAGTCAAACGGATAGACGAGCTAACAGGAGTGCCTATGAGCAGTGTGATTTTCAGAGAACACCCGACCCGGGATGGTCATATTGTTGCCGAGATATGCCTCAACGCAGAGCGCAGCCTGAACGCGCTGACCCTGGAAATGATTGAGGAAATCCTGCCGCAACTCAACGATTGGGAAAGCAATGAGCAGGTAGTCGCCATTCTGCTTGATAGCGCCGGCGAAAAGGCGTTCTGCGCGGGCGGCGATGTGGTCAATCTTTACAAGGCGATCATCGGTGATGGGGACCCGGCGTTTCCACAGCGATTTTTTGATCGGGAATATCGTCTGGATTATCGCCTGCATACCTACACCAAGCCCATTATCTGCTGGGGCAATGGTTTCGTCATGGGCGGGGGGATGGGGCTGTTAAGTGGCAGCAGTCACCGTATCGTTACCGAAACCTCGCGCCTGGCGATGCCCGAGGTCACCATTGGCCTCTACCCGGATGTGGGCGCCAGCTGGTTTCTGAACCGTCTGCCTAACGGTAGCGGGCGCTTTCTGGCCATTACCGGAAGCCAGGTCAATTCGCTTGATGCCCACCATCTGGGCCTGGCTGATCGGCTGATTGCCAGCGATAGACGCGACACTCTGGTCGAACAGTTAACCCAGGCGCAGTGGAGCAAAGCAGCGCATATTGATGCCCAGGGCGTTGTGAATCGCGTTCTTCGACAGCTTGAGCGCGACTCCCAACCCGCGTTTGCCGAGCTGGACTCACCGGTATACAGGTTTGGTTCTCTGATTCGCAAGTTGATGGATCATGACACCATCGAGCAGGCAGTCGGCGCTATTCTGGCGGTTGAAAGCGACGATAAGTGGTTCCAGAAAGCTCAGAAAACGCTCGCGCATGGCAGTCCTGTTTCAGTCAAGCTGATTGATGAGCAGCTCAAACGCGCCAAGCATATGTCATTGGCGCAGGTCTTCCAGGCTGAGCTGGCTCTTTCAGTGCAGTGCTGTCGCCACCGCGAATTCCCGGAGGGTGTGCGGGCGTTACTGGTCGATAAGGATAACCAGCCACAGTGGACTTATCCGGATGTTACCTCAGTAGAAGACAGCTTTATTGACGGTTTGCTGACGCCACCCTGGACAGACAATCCTCTGGATGACCTGGGCTAGGACGTTTTTTTGATCAACGAAACGCATACAAGGATAACAAGATGACGACAGTTGCTTTTATCGGTCTGGGTAATATGGGTGGGCCCATGGCGGCCAACCTGGCCAAGGCCGGTTTTGAGGTGCGTGCCTTTGACCTGTCTGATCGGGCACTGGATATAGCCAGTGAGCAGGGCTGCCGTGTGGTTGACTCTGCCCTGGAAGCGGCCAGCGGTGCTGACGTGGTGATTTCGATGCTGCCTGCCGGCAAGCACGTTCGTGGGCTCTATGTCGATGGCGCAGCACCGCTATTTGATGGTATGGACAAAGGCGCATTGGCCATTGACTGTTCGACCATCGACGCGGATACCGCCCGTGAAGTGGCCGCGGCTGGCGCTGAAAAAGGCGTCGGTTTTGTGGATGCACCGGTCTCCGGGGGCGTCGGCGGTGCCAAGGCCGGTACGCTGACCTTTATCGTCGGTGGCAGCGAGGCGCAGTTTGCCCAGGCCAAGCCAGTGCTTGAGGCCATGGGCAAGAATATCTTCCACGCCGGTGATCATGGTGCTGGGCAGGTGGCCAAGGTATGTAACAACATGCTGCTGTCAATTCTGATGGCAGGCACCTGTGAAGCGATCAATATGGGGGTCAAGAACGGTCTTGATCCAGCGGTATTGTCAGAAATCATGAAGCAGAGCTCCGGCGGAAACTGGGCGCTTAACGTCTATAACCCCTATCCGGGCGTGATGGAAAATGCGCCGGCCTCGAATGGCTATCAGGGCGGCTTTATGGTGGACCTGATGTTCAAGGACCTGGGGCTTGCCATGGATGTCAGCCAGCTCAGTGGCTCACCGGTACCCATGGGGTCTGCTGCGCGCTCCCTGTTTACCCTTCACCGCGCCAAGGGCAATGGCAGCAAGGATTTCTCCAGCCTGATGGAGTTCTACAAGGATGGTGACGCCTGAATGGCGAGAAGCGTAAAGTGCATCGCGGGGTGGCTTGGCGAAGCAAGCCACCCGTCTGGTTCATCATGCTTCCATCAAAAGACTCATTTATCCGGCTTTGCTGATTACAGAACGCGCTGGTGAATGGCACCTTCTTCGCTTGCCAGTTGGTCATCCAGCTGTTCGAGGTTTTTGCACGTCAATCCATGCTGCGCGGCACTTTGCATCAAAGGGCCAAGTATCGCTTTGCGCTCGGTGGGGCGCCCCGCCTCCAGATCCTGCAGCATGGAGGCTTTGTTGCCGGCGGTATTCTCCACCACCTGCCAGACCAGCGCCAGCCAGCCCGTTTCGCCCTGGCCGCCACCTGGCGGTTGAATGCCTTCGGCCTGCATGATGGCCGCCACCTCTTTGATGACCGCATTGGCCTGGCCTTGATAGGATGCGTTGCGAAGCTCGCCGTTGCGTATGCCATGTAACGCCACCAGTGGGTTGATCGCCGCATTCACGGCCAGCTTCTGCCATAGGCGTTGGTGAATGTCGACAACGGCAGTGGTTTCAAACCCTGCCTGGGTCAACTGTTGGGCCAGGAGTGTTGCCAGTGCGCCGTGCCGGTTATTCAGGTCACCGATAAAGGTAGGACCGTGCCCAGCGTGAACCACACCATCATCGCCGGTCAGGTAGGCACCCTGAGTAGTGGTCGCGCATAGCACTGGGCCTGCCCACGTTCGGGTAATCCGTGGCTGAGACAGAAAACCGTTCTGCCACAGTACCAGCGGCGTGGTGGCAGGAAGGCGCTCGGCCAGGCTGGCCAGCGCTGCCTCTGCTGCCATCGCCTTGGTGGTAATATGCACAGCATCCGGCGCGACGGGCGCCTGTTCAGCCAGCTTTTCCACTGTGAGGATGTCAAGGCGTTGCACCTTTTGCTCGCCCTCTGGCGTGGTGAGTATCTGCTGTATGGGAAGGGGGCGGCGGCTTACAACGCAGAGATTGGCCAAAGGGGCCAAAGAATGCGCCAACAGGCGGCCAATGGCCCCGGGGCCGAGTATCCAGTGGGATGTGATCATGGATTCAACTTTGTCCTTGACCACGGTTCAACAGCAAGACGCTGGCATTCAGCGTTAAGGCAAGCAGTACCCAAAGCCAATAGGGCACCATGAGCGAGGCAGCCAGTACACTGACATTGGCAAACAGCACAATGGCCAGCGTCAGCAACCCCAGAAGCAGTGCGATATCCACCAGCGCGGCCGCTATCTGCTTGCGTCCAAAGAATAACCACGACCAGGCAGCATTGGTGATCAGCTGAAAACCATACACGGCCAGGCTTGCCGTGCGGAACGGGGAGTCTTCGGCCATATAGATACGCCACGCCGCAATAGCCATCAGTAAATAAAGTATTCCCCAGGCAATCGGGAAAACGATATCAGGGGGTGTCCAGCCAGGTTTTTGCAGTTGGCGGTACCACTCATCCGGGCGAAAGCGTGCGCCCGTCGAAGCCGTCGCAGCCACCAGCAGAAGAGACACGCATAGAGCCAATAGCGAATAAAGCATAACTCACCTGATGTTAAATCATGATAATCAACAGATTAACAGCCTATCCATGCGCAGGTATAGCCAGGCATTATGTGAACGACGGCAGGGATAGAATGCGTCCTGACGGTTTACATCTGATATTCTAGGATCTGTTGAGTCAAAAGCAGCGGCCTGATCCTGGGTTGTCCATGGTTAAATCAATAAGCGTCAAGGTGTCACAGAGAGCAGTGAATGATTAATACCAAAGTCTACAAGGCGGTGTATGAGCTGGCTGAAAAGCTGATGAAAGCCGCTGCCAAGGATGATCGAGCGTCCTTTGATGCGCTTTATGCAGAGCTTAAAGCGCTTTGCGTTGCCAACGAAGATAGCGAGAAAGATCACCCGGAACAGTGGGAAACTCTGGCTGACTTTACCGAAGCGTTGGATGAGGCGCTGGTGATCTATCAGAAAGCGCTGGATAAAGCCGTTGAAAAGGCATCGAAAGACCATATCGCTTCAATCGGTTTCTCCATGGCCACCTTGCAGGTAGAAACAGGTCAACCAGCAGCTGCCATTCAAAGCCTCCAGCAGGCCAAAGCCAGTGCGCAAAAGATCGAAGATAATGACCTGAAAGCAGAAATAGATGACTTACTTAATCAGTTAACCCAAGGCCAGGAACCCCATTTTGACCAATAACGACATTCTCCGCCGTATCCGCTATGCCTTTGATATCAAGGATAACACCATGGTGGATATCTTCGCGCTTGCCGACTACCAGGTAACGGCAGCACAGGTGTCTGCCTGGTTGAAAAAAGAAGAGGACGATGACTTCATTACCATGAAAGACAGAGAGCTGGCCGCGTTTCTTAACGGCTTTATCAGTTTCAGACGCGGCAAACGGGAAGGCGCTGCCCCCAAGCCGGAAACACATTTAACTAACAATATGGTGTTTCAGAAGCTGCGCATTGCGCTGAACCTTAAAGCTGACGATATTCTGGCGGTGTTTGAGCAGGTGGACTTGCCTTTGAGCCACCATGAACTCAGTGCCTTTTTCCGGAAACCCAGCCATAAGAACTACCGGGAGTGCAAAGACCAGATCCTGCGGAACTTTTTGTTGGGCATTCAGCGTCAGATGCGCCCGGAGAGTTCTGGCCACTAACGGTCGCTGCTTTACTGTACCCAGGCGACTGTCAGCCCGGCAGCCAGAGACATCAGCATGGGGCCGGCCACCTTGATACCCAGCGCTTTCTGGCCGACCGCCCAGGCAATGCCGGATTTGACCAGATTATTGGTGGCTGCAGCGATCACTATACCCACCACCGCTGTCTGCTGGGCCAGGGAATCCTGTGACATTCGGGTCAATGAAAGGGTGATGGCATCGACGTCGGCGATACCCGATGTCGTCGCCAGCATATAAATGCCCAACTCGCCGAGCCAGGTCTGCAAAAACTCACCCAGCAGCAGGATCCCCACCAGAAGAAGCCCGAACAACAGGGCTGTTTTCAGATCCAGCGGGTTCTGGGTCAGCTCTGGTCGGCTGACGTTGAGACGCCCGGCGTAGCGCCGCCAGATGATGAAGGCAGGCACATAGAGCAGCAGGGTCATCACCAGCACTGGCCAGACAAGCCGTGGCAATAGCGCCGGGCTGATTAACGCACAATAGATCAGGATGCGCGGGAACATGGTGCCACAGGCGATCAGGATACCGCAGGCAAACTGTGGATTGATATCCGGTGACCGCCTGGATTGTCTGGCATAGTGAAGCGTCAAGGCAGTCGAGGAACTCAAGCCAGCAAACAGGCTGGTAAACAGAATTCCCTTGCGGGTACCTGCCAGGCGGATCGCAAAATAGCCAACGAAAGACACCGAGGCGATCAGCACCACCATCCACCAGATTTCACGCGGGTTGAGCACGCCTCCCGGGCCCAGGTCCTGACTGGGTAGCAAAGGCAGCATGACCACCGAGATGGCCAGTAGCTTCAGCGCTGCATCCAACTCGTGTTCCTGTAACTTGTCGACTAAGCCATGAATTTCCTGCTTGTTGTCCAGAATCAGTGCCGTCACAACGGCAGCGGCGGTTGCAATTGCCGGATCAATGGCCACCGCAATGGCGCCATAACAGAAAGTGAGCACCATACTGATCGCACCAGTGATGCTGAAATTGCGGATATGTGCCAGCCGTTCGTGGAAGGCGACAAGCGCAAAGGCAACGACGCTGACCAGCAATACCGGAAAGGCCCACTCGGTGACGTCCATGGCCAATAGCGCCGCAACACCCCCCAATAAACCAATCAGGGCGAAGGTTCTAATGCCGGCTATACGCTCGCCTGAGGCCTGCTCCTTGGCGCCCCAGCCACGCTCCAGGCCAATAATGGCGCCGAGCAGCAGGGCAATGGCCAGGTTGATCGTGGCTTGATTGTTGGCCAAAAACTGATTGGTGACTTCGTCCATCATGGAACCCCTTGGAACAGATTCATACCAATGACCCCTGCTGATTACGATGCTACGCTGAAAGACAGGTATTAAAAGTCAACTTTCAAAACGCCGTGTTCCGATACTGATGTTCAAAGGCCGATTTTTAAATGCCGACTTTCAAATACTAGGGAGTTAACAGGATGAGCGCGACTGTCGAAACCAATGTTCGCCCGGATTATGATGACGAACTACAAAAAATCGCCGATTACGTGCTTGGCTATCGCATTAACAGTAGTGAAGCCTGGGACACTGCCCGCAACTGTTTGATGGACACCCTGGGCTGTGGACTGCTGGCGTTACGTTTTCCGGAGTGCACCAAGCATCTCGGGCCGCTGGTCGAAGGAACGCGGGTACCCAATGGTGCTCGGGTTCCCGGTACCTCTTTCAGGCTCGACCCGGTAAAAGCCGCCTGGGATATTGGCGCCATTATCCGCTGGCTGGATTATAACGATACCTGGCTGGCGGCGGAGTGGGGGCATCCTTCCGATAATCTGGGCGGTATCCTGGCGGTGGCGGATCACCTTTCCCAGAAGAAGCTGGCAGAAGGCGGCCAGCCGCTGAGCATGCGCGATGTGCTGGAAGCCATGATCATGGCCCATGAAATCCAGGGGGTCCTGGCGCTGGACAATTCTTTTAACCGCGTAGGTCTCGATCATGTGGTGCTGGTAAAAGTGGCGACCACGGCGGTGACGGCCAAAATGATGGGAGCCAACCGTGAGCAGTTACTCTCGGCCCTTTCACACGCCTGGGTAGATGGCCAGAGTTTGCGCACTTACCGTCATGCCCCCAACGCGGGGTCGCGCAAGAGCTGGGCGGCGGGTGATGCAACGTCGCGTGGCGTGCGTCTTGCCGATATTGCCATGCGCGGCGAAATGGGCATTCCTGGCGCGCTGACGGCGCCCCAGTGGGGCTTCTACGATGTGTTGTTCAGTCAGACCAATAAAGATCTGGCACTGAAACCTGAATCGGCACGCCGGTTCAGCTTCCAGCGCGATTTTGGCAGCTACGTGATGGAGCACATACTTTTCAAGATCTCTTTTCCGGCCGAGTTTCACGCCCAGACGGCCTGTGAGGCAGCGGTTACCTTGCACCCTCAGGTCAACGACCGCCTGGGTGATATCAGCCGGATTGTGCTGACGACCCATGACTCTGCCATTCGTATCATTTCCAAGTCGGGGGCCTTGGCCAATCCTGCTGATCGAGATCACTGTCTGCAGTATATGACCGCCGTGCCGTTAGCCTTTGGCGACCTGGTGGCTGAACATTACGAAGATGATTTCCATGCCAGCCACCCCATCATTGATCAGTTGCGTGACAGGATGGAGGTGGTTGAGGACGAGAACTACTCCAGGGATTATCACGACCCGGAAAAACGCTCGATTGCCAATGCCATTCAGGTGTTTTTCAACGATGGTAGTGCCACAGACAAGGTCGCGGTTGAATATCCCATCGGTCATCGGCGGCGGCGTGAAGAAGGCATCAGGGAGCTGGAGAAAAAGTTCAGGCGTAATCTGGCCACGCGGTTTCCCCATGGGCGCTCGGACGAGATTTTTGAACTGTGCAAGACGCCTGCCCGTCTTGAGGCCTATCCGGTCAATAAGTTTATGGATCTTTTGATGATCTGAACGGCCCAGCGGTCTGAATCGTAAGGGGGCCGTATCAACAGAGATGACACGGCCCATGATCAGGCGGGTTAGCGACGTGTGCGGCGGCGCTCGCCGCCAGGTTTTGCGCCCTGGCCGTCGGTTTTCCGCTTGGCGCGAGGTTGCTGCTGGCCACGGCGGCCATTCTCGATGGGTTCGGGTTTTATGGTCGGGTCAGGCTCAAAGCCGGGTTCAATGCGTTTGGGCAGGTTCTGCTTGATCAGGCGTTCGATACCGCTCAACAAACCGTGTTCATCAACACAGACCAGGGATACCGCTTCGCCGTTGCTGCCGGCACGGCCTGTCCGGCCAATGCGGTGCACATAGTCTTCGGCGACATTGGGTAAGTCAAAATTGACCACATGGGGCAGTTCGTTAATATCCAGCCCACGAGCCGCAATATCTGTGGCGACCAATACCTGGAGGTCACCGCTTTTGAACGCACCCAAGGCTCGGGTTCTGGCGCCCTGGCTTTTATTGCCGTGAATCGCCATTGCCGGGATATCCTGCTTGGAAAGCTGTTCGGCAAGGCGGTTGGCGCCATGCTTGGTGCGGGTAAACACCAGCACCTGGAACCAGCCGTGTTGCTTAATCAGATGCGCCAACAGGTGGCGTTTCTGGTCGCGATCGACCCGGTAAACCGTCTGCAGGATTTTTTCAGCGGTGGTATTACGCGGGGCCACTTCGATCAACGCCGGGTTATCCAGCAACTGCTGGGCCAACGCCTGAATCTCATTGGAGAAGGTCGCCGAGAACAGCAGGTTCTGGCGCTTTTTGGGCACCAAACGTAACAGCCGCTTGATATCGTGGATAAAGCCCATGTCGAGCATACGATCGGCTTCATCCAGCACCAGGATCTCGACGCTGGAAAGATCCACATGGCCCTGCTGGTGCAGGTCAAGCAGCCGGCCCGGGGTGGCCACCAGCACATCAAGCCCGGCTTTGAGTGCATCCACCTGAGGCTGTTGGCCCACGCCGCCAAAGATAATGTGCGAGCGCAGCGATAAATGCTGGCCATACACGCTGACGCTTTCGCCGACCTGAGCGGCAAGCTCGCGGGTCGGGGTCAGTACCAAGGCTCTTACCTGGCGCTTGCCGGGCTTTTTACCACCGGCCAGGCGCTGCAGCATCGGCAGCGTGAAGCCAGCGGTCTTGCCGGTGCCCGTCTGGGCGCTGGCCAGCATGTCACGGCCTTCCAGGACAACCGGAATGGCCTTTTGCTGAATCGGGGTGGGGCGGGTATAGCCTTGCGCGGTCACCGCGCGGAGTAAATCGTCGTGCAGACCAAGTTCAGAAAAGCTCATGCGTTCTCCGCAAGCGCTCAACAAGCAAGGCACGCAGTGGCGCTGTCGCTGAGCATAAGGTTCAAAGGCGAGGAAGGATCCTCCTCGCGGCAGCGAAGTTTGCCAGATAAAGCGCGCTGTCGCGATGATCATTTTTACAATTTGGTACTTGCAGCGCGAAATTCGTCAGGCTGAAAGCCTGGGAAAGGGTGTTTTCTGGCAATTCAGTCGCTGGAATGATCCCGACCTGGCTGCAGCTGGTTGCCTTCCTGGAGGCGTTCGATAGCGGCCTCGCCCTGCCGGGAGAGAGCCGCCAGGCGGTCGATCTGCTCATCAAGCTGGGGCAGGGCCTGCTGACGGTAGCGGGACAGGTCATCAATGGCTCCCATGACGTCACCAAAGGCTTCCTCCAGCACCTGCATGTCCAGCATGGCCGATGACGCGCGCTGCTGGATATCCACGCCCTGCTGGCGCAGAGCCTTGGCCGTGCCGCCTATCATCTGCGAGGTAGTGGTGTTCAGCGCTTCAATACGGTCCAGTACCAGGCGCTGGTTGGCCATGCCCATGGCCACGGTGACGGCCACGGTCAGCGCCGAGACGGTCACATTAATGGCTCTGTCCACGCCGCGTATCAGTTCGCGGTTATTACGGATGATCACTTCCAGCGCCAACACCCCCTGCTGGCTGACGGCCTGCTGTTGCTGAAGATCCACAACGCGTTGACGGAGGGGGAAGAGCAGTTCCTCTTCGATAAACTGGCGCTGGGAAGGCGCGTCGTCAAGGGAGCGTATTTCCTCCTGCAGGCGTTGGTCGATCAGGCGGCCAAGCGCCACCTGACGATTCAGTTCAGACAGTATCTTGTTCAAGGCCTGCTGATCATCGCTCAGGGTAAGGTTATCGCGATACAGCATGTCACGGCCGCTTTCCAGTTCCTCGATGATGGCATCGAGCGCCTGCTGGGCGTTCTCGAACTTGCGGAAGTAGCGCTGCAGTCGGCTATCAAGGCCGGGAATCATGGCCACCAGCCGATCAAAGGCGCTTGGCGTCAGACGATGGCGGGAAGGGTCCAACCCTTCCATGCGTCCGCGCAGGTCGTTCAGCGCCTTGGCTACCGGGCCGCCTTCATCGCCCTGATGCGCCAGCTGGCGCAGCGGCGTTTGCAGCATGGCGCTGCGGTGGGCTGCCTGCTGCTGTAACTCCAGCCCCATCTCGTCCACGGCCTGACGCTGACGAGCCAGTGCCTCCTGGTCGCCTGCCGCGAGAATATCCGTGACGAAGCGGTTTGCCATCGCCTCAAGCTCGGGGTCACTGTCGGCAGATTCAGAGGTCACAGAGGCGGCAATGTCTTCAACCGGCGGCAGCGAAAGGCGGCGGTTGTCATCGGCTGACGAGTTCATGGCATCTCCTTGAGTTACTCTCTGCGGGCATAGCGGTCTGCACCTTCAACAAAAAGGCGCAGATCTTCCAGAGCCTGTTCAGTGGTCACTGAGGCCTGCGGGCGGGCTGTTTCAATCTGCGCCATGGAAACGGCGGTATCGTCTAGCACGGTCAGCGCCGATTCAATCTGCGCGGTAAGCCCCTTCAGGCGTTGCTCGGTTTCGTTGAGCAGATCCAGGCGCCGCTGCAGAGCAGTGCGTTCTTCATGGCTCAGGCGTTGGCCCTCCCGGGAGAGGCGTTCGCGTACATAGTGGCCATCTACGCTGACCACGCCGCGCGCCTGGGATGCCATGGTAGTCAAGGTATCAATGGCGCCATAACACACCTGGCTAACCAGCCCGCGGGAACGCTCAAACGCCAGTTCACCGCTATGAAAACGCTCCCCGAGCACCTCCATGACATGCCGGTAGCGGCTGTACAGGCGGTCAGGCAGAACCGCCAGGTCAGGCCGCTGAACGTCAAGCAGGCGCTGCTTGGCCTGACACATGGCCAGCACCAGCTCGTCGGCGTTTTCAGGCGGGTGGTCCGGGTCAAGCACTCTGACGCCAGCTTCAGACGCCGTGCGTTCCTGCCGAGCACGCTGCTTGCGTGCCTCTGAGTCCATCTGTTGCCGGTGGCGCCGTTCACGGCGCTGTGCCAGCCAACCCCGCAGTGTGCGTTCAACAGGCAGCGCAACAGGAATGGCCACAATGCCCGCCAGCCACCCCATCAGGCTAGGGCTGAAGCCACCCCACAAGGAGGTCAGCCATAGCAGGATGCTTAGGAAGGGAATGCCCAGGCAGTAGCGCAGGATGACCTGTAATCGGTTGGGAGTCTTAACGGCAAGCGCCAGCCCGGGATTATAAAGCCCTATCAGCAACCAGGGCAGACAGGTCATGAACAGACCATAGGAAAACCCCTGCAGGAATCCCAACATGAACACGCATCCTTGGTTGTTGAAGTAATGGCAAACAGGTTAACCGAGATCAGGTGTCCAGCACCAGATATGCAGGGGCTAACCCTTTGCTGGCTGCATGTGCTGGCGTGGTGCTGCTTGCAGGGCACCAATATCGGCTGCCTGAAGGTAAGGTAGCCGATGGCGGCCCCAGCGGAAAACGCCGCGCAAAAGGGTGTCATTGCTGACAGCAAGGTTGGAGGCGGCAATGATCAGGCGCATACGCCTTCGAGATATCTTGACCTCCTGGCCGCTGGAATACCCCGGTGTTGCCGCAATGTTACGTAGCGTTGATAGTGCCATGCCGATTGACCAACTGCAGAACCGCCGCATGCCGACTTCTGACGCCGGTATGCGCAGCGTATAGTCCTGTGCCAGCTGGAGATGGTGGTGGGCAACGCCGACCAGGTAACGAATACCGTCGCGATAGCCGGGGTGGTTCTGCCAGTTCTCTGCCTGTGTCAGGTCGACACCTCGTGCGGCAAACACATCGCGCGGCAGCCAGCAGATGCCGCGTTGCTGGTCATCCCAGACGTCTTTCAGAATGTTGGTCATCTGCAGGCCCTGGCCGAAGGCAACGGACAGGCGCAGCATCTCTTCCTGCCGGGCATGAATCAGAGGGTGAGTGTCAGCGAACAGGCGGGTAAGCATCTCACCGACGCAGCCTGCCACGATATAACAGTAGTCTCGCATGCAGCTGCTGCTCTCCAGCCCATAAGGGGATTTCAGGTATTCAAACTCGGCCATGCCCTGGCACATGGTGTGCAGGCAGTCCCTGAGCGCTGCTTGTTGCTCCTGTGGCAGCTCACCAAAGGCGCGCAGGACGCTGGGTGTCTCTGCCACCAGCTCTCGTTCCAGGGGGTCAATGATCAGGCCGGACGCCAGCAAACGAGTGGCGAACGCTTGTGCAGTTTCCGCGTTATCCAGCCCCGCGAGCAGGCGCTGATAATGAATATCCTTGTCCTGTGGCGCCATCTCGGTGCTGTCTTCAACGGTGTCAGCAATCCGGCACAGCAGGTAGGCGTTGGTGATAGCCGGGCGCAGGGATTCAGGCAGCTGGGGAATGGTCAGGGCGAACGTGCGCGAAACACCCGGCAATAACCGGTTCTGTAAAGCAATGGACTCAGGTTTCATGACAGTATCATCGTCTCTTGTAAAGGCATGGACGTATCCCGTTCAAACCTGATCCAAAAAGAAGATAGCGCTCCCGCGGGGCGGGTGGGTAAGCACTTTTGAGCAATGAACAAGGTGAATTCCCGTGGTCTGGCCGTAACTATAGAGGTTGGCATAGACAATGACATCCTGATGATCGAGAGGCAAGGCACTTGATACTGTGTGGCGTTGTGACATCGTATAAGGTATGTGGCAGAGAGCCACACACAACCGGGAGATGCTCGATGCTGGATTCGCTTGACGCATTGCTTGAAACGGCAGGACTGACCGGACGAGGCTCACTTCTACCACTCAGCGGTGGCGATATCGCAGCGGTTTACCGCCTGACAACCGACCAGGGCGATGTCGTGGTCAAATCCGATGTTCCAGCGCGTCTGGCGGGCGAGGCTGAAGGTTTGCAGGCGCTGGCCAGGGCCAATAGTGGCCTGATTGTACCTGAAGTGCTGGGCCAGCAGGGTGCTTGGTTGGTGATGGAAGCGCTGGAAGCGGCGCCAGCCCATCAACGCCGTGCGGCCGCATTGGGGGAAGGGCTACGCAAGCTGCATGGCAATACCGGTGAGGCGCACGGCTGGCCCCGGGATAACGCCTGTGGCAGCACGCCTCAGCCCAACAAGCCACTGCCTGATGGGCGTGCCTTTCAGCGCGAGCGGCGACTGTTGCCGCTTGCTCGGGCCTGTTACGAACGAGGCCTGTTGGACAAGCGTCTGAAAGTGGCTGTTGAAGCCATTGCAGAAAGCCTTGAAACCTGGTTGGAGGATGTACCCGCAAGCCTTGTTCACGGTGACCTCTGGTCAGGTAACGTACTATATACGCCGCGCGGGCCCGCCATTATCGATCCAGCCGTCTACCGGCATTACCCGGAGGTGGATATTGCCATGCTGACGCTGTTTGGTTCACCGGGAGATGCCTTTTTCGACGCTTACTGGAATGGCAGCCCTCCCGCTGGGTGGGGGCCGCGTGAAGCGCTTTTTCAGCTTTATCCGCTCCTTAACCATTTACTGCTGTTCGGCGGCGGGTATCGTCAGGCAGTGGTGGGCGCGATCGAAAAACTGCAAGCAGGGCCCTAGGGCCTGTTGATGCGTGCAAGATGTTCAGCGCACAGGAATGTCTGGTAAGTGCTATGAATTATCTGAGGTTTTGCGGATAAATGCCTGCATGACGTCAAGGGTTTCATCGCTGACGTGATGTTCCATTCCTTCGGCATCAATACGGGCGGTGGTATCGTCAACCCCCAGTGCGCGCAGGAAGTTCAGCACAATATCGTGGCGTGCCCGGGAAATCCGGGCCATATCCTTGCCAGCCGTTGTCAGGAATAACGAGCGATAGGGCTGACTGGTGACCAGGCCCAGTTCGTTAAGGCGGCGGATCATCTTGGAAACCGTGGCCTGGCTGACCCCCATTCGGCTGGCAATGTCTGCCGCGCGAGCCTCACCGCGATGGGCAATAAGGTCGCCGATCAATTCCACATAGTCTTCGATCAGCTCGGTTTCGTGAGCAACGCGTACCGTTTCATACTGTCGCGCATGTTGCTTGACGGGCGGCAAGGCATCGCCGCTGTCCAATGATATAGGCGTTTCGGTGGGCTGCGTGTGCTGGTTCATGACTCATCTGCTTGTAAAAAAATGCCGATGGCAGGGGATAATAACCACAATGATAACCTAGCACGGAGTAAAATTGTTAGTCTAGGCTAAACTATTTGCCTAAGGCTTTATCATTGCGCTAAAGTTGTCATCGATCGCCTCAACTGAATGGTATAAGGAAAGTTGTCATGACCAAACACTACCAATACTGGCTGGGTGGGCTTTTATTATCGGTCACGTCGTTTGCTCAGGCGGCATCTGATGCGTCGTCGCCACTGCGCGTCGCGGTAACGTTTACGGTGCTGGGCGACCTCGTGGAGCAGGTGGCAGGTGATGATGCTGAGGTTTCTCAGCTGACACCCATTAATGCGGAAGTCCATGACTGGGAGCTGACGCCCGGTAATTTTTCCGATATCGAAGAAGCCGATGTTATCTTCTATAACGGATACCAACTGGAACAATGGATGGGTCAGGTAGAATCCGCCGCCCGTGACGATGTGCCCTTGGTGGGCGTCGCAGAAGCTTCCGGCTATCCGACCCGTGGCATCGTAACCGGTGAGCTGAGCGGCGATATCGACCCGCACCTGTGGATGGATCCGCGCGCGGCCTCCGCTTACGTTGAGGTGATTGCGGATGCCCTGATAGAGGCCCGGCCTTCCAGTGCAGAAGGGTTCAATCGCCGCGCTGAGGCGCTGCAGGATACGCTTGAGACGCTGCATGCTGACATCACAGAGACATTATCTTCGATTCCCGATGAGCAGCGCTTTCTGTTAACCAGCGAAGCGGCGTTTATCTATTTTGCCGAGGCCTATGATTTCGAACATAGCGGTATCTGGGGCAATAATGCTGAATCTGCCGGTGCGCCGCGTCAACTGATGGAGGTCATTGATCTGGTGATGGAACGTCAGCCCGGGGCCATTTTCTGGGAAAGCACCATCTCTGACCGTCACGTCAGCAGTATCGCCCGCGATACCGGGGTTCCGGCGGCAGGACCACTGTATGTGGATTCACTCGGCGAGACTGACGGGCCGGCGAGCAGCTATATTGATATGATGCGCCACAACGCCCAGTTGTTAAGCAAGCACCTGACGGCGGACAGCGATACATGAGCAGCGATATGGCCAATCATTCGGCGATCAGGGTAGAGGGCGTCTATGCCGCCTACCAGCGTCAGCCAGTGCTCAGTGATATCAACCTGGATTTCCCGAGTGGCCGCTGGACAGCCATCGTAGGGCCAAACGGTGCGGGGAAGTCCACCCTGTTTCGTGTATTGACCGGTAGCATGTCACCGCTGAAGGGCCGCGTCAGCGCCTTCGGTGCGGATATTTTTCAAGCACGTCGCGCCGGACGGATTGCCTATATGGCCCAGCGTGAAGCCATTGAGTGGGATTTTCCGATTTCCGTGTGGGATACCGTGATGACCGGCCGTTTTGGCCACATGCGTGTAGATCCCTTGTGGCGGCGACTGACACCTGGCCGCTTTGTGCATTCGCGTCATACTGACGCCGTGCGTTCCGCGTTGGCGGATGTCGATATGCTGGGCTTTGCAGATCGGCATATCAGTGCGCTTTCTGGCGGGCAGAAAAAACGCGTCCTGCTTGCCCGCTGCCTGGCCCAGTCGGCAGATATCCTGCTGTTGGATGAACCTCTTGCAGGCGTGGACCCACCCAGTGAAGCACTGATCCTGGAGGTGCTGGCTGGCCAACGTAAAGCAGGTCGTACCGTTATCATGGTCACCCATGATATGCCCGGAGCGCGGCGCTATGTGGATCATGTGGTGCTCATAAACCGCACCGTGCGCGGAGCCGGTGCGCCTGAAGACATGCTCAGCGATGCGCGCCTGGCCACGCTGGCTGTCGGGCCGTCGGAAGATGACCTGCAGGACTGAACCTGCCCAATCAACGAGGAGACATAATCAGTGCAGGCAATTGCCGATCAAGTCACTGCGCCGCTGATAAGCGCCCTTATGGTGCTGGTCAATCTGCTGCCTGCTGGCGTAGCAGATGCTTTTCAGTACGCGTTCATGCAGCGGGCACTGCTCACATCGGTGCTGGTAGGCGCCATCTGTGGCCTGCTGTCCTGTTACGTGGTGCTCAAACGCTGGTCGCTGCTGGGCGATGCCATTTCCCACGCGGTATTGCCCGGTGTGGCCATTGCTTACCTGCTGGGCTGGCCATTTTTCATCGGCGCCTTTATCACCGGTGCCTTGACCTCACTGGGTATCGGTGCCATCGAGCGGCACACGCGGATCAAGTCGGATGCCGCCATGGGCCTGATGTTTACCGGTGCCTTTGCGCTGGGGATAGTGATTATCAGCAAGATTGCGACCAGTACTCACCTGATGCATATCCTGTTTGGCAATGTGTTGGGCGTGCAGCCCACCAATATGCTGCTGACGCTGGCGGCCAGTGTTATCACCCTGTTAGTCATCTGGCTGGCCTATCGTCCCCTGATGCTTTACACCTTCGACCCGCAACAGGCTCAGGCGTTGGGCTTCAACACCAGTATTGTCCATTACGGGCTGATACTGCTGTTGACCCTGACCATAGTGGCAAGCCTGGAGACGGTGGGGATCATCCTGGTAGTGGCCATGCTGATCACGCCGGGGGCAACGGCGCATATGCTGACTGACCGTTTTGCCACCATGCTGTGGCTTTCAGTAGCAGTCGGGGTGAGCTCTGCCGTACTGGGTCTCTGGCTTTCGGTGGTGCTGGACGTGGCCTCAGGGGGCAGTATCGTGATGGTCGCTACCGGTATGTTTTTCATGGCCCTGCTGTTTTCACCCAGGCATGGCGTTGTCATGCGCCAGTGGCGACGCTGGCGCATGATGGCGTAGACCATTTGTAACGGGCCGTTGGCCAAAGCAGAAAGTTAGCGTGACATGCATTCCCAGGTTTTCTCGGCAATACCAATTCCCGCGCCGGACTTGACCATATAGGTCTGATCCACGCCTGCCTGCTTGAGCGGTGCTTCTTCATCAGTAAAGTCGATGCCGGCAATAATCTTGCCGGCAAAGCCCGCTTTTCGTATCTGCGTGGCTGCCAGCAGTCGGCTCTCCATGTTGGGAGTGGTGAGGGCAATCGCCTTGAGGTTGTCAATATTGAGTTTATCCCAGAAGCCGCTGTCTTCTACGTCAGCGTAGACGACGTGACGCTGGGCGTGACCGACCTTGTTGGGATCGGAGTCAATCCCGACAATCGGTAGCTGGCGCTCAGCAAAGAAGTCATAGGCGGCACTGCCGGTGCGACCCATGCCCAGCACCAGTACCTGGGCATTGCCCAGATCAATGGGCTGCTCGTCCGGATGCTGGGTATCGATTTCAAAGCGACTGAGCCGGTTTTCCCAACGATCAAAGAGTGGGTGTGCTACCCGGTTCAGCGGAGCAGCAATTACAAACGAAAGTGCCACCGTAATGGCCAAAGGCACCAACCATTCAGTCAATACAACCGCAGACACAATCAGGCCGAATTCGCTGTAGGCCGTCAGGCTGAGGCCACCCAGAAAGGCGTTGCGGGCGCGAACCCTGAAAGCAATCAGCAAGGCGAAAAAAAGTATCCCTTTCAGAGGCAGAATAAAGGCCATGACCACGGCGAAAATCAGCGCTTCCCCGCTTGGCAGGCCCGACATGCCAATCTGCAGGAAGAAGCTGATCAGCAGCATCTCCTTCAACCCCCATAAGGCATTGGAAAGTTCCTGGGCGCGTGGATGTTTGGCCAGCATCAAGCCCATTACCAGGGCGCCGACTTCAGAACTTAACCCAACACTTTCAAACCCCTTTCCGCCGACGGCGATCGCCAGGACCACACCCATCAACACCAAGAGTTCGTCATGTTGGGCAACGTCCATCAGCCAATAAAAAACTGGCCGTAACAGGGGCAGGGCAAACACCCAGAGTGCCCAAATCGAGGGGGACTGGCCGCTGGCAATACTCAGCACTGCCAAGGCAACCAGGTCCTGAATGATAAGAATGCCTATCGCGATGCGGCCATGAAAGGCACGCAATTCGCGCTTGCTTTCGAGTACCTTGGCCGCCAATACGGTGCTGGAAAAAGACAGTGCAATGGCCAGTAGCAGGGCTTTTTCAAGGGGCAGTTCCAGAAAAAACATAAAACCTGCGGTAAATACCCCACTGGTTATTGCCAGATGGATAAAGGCACCCCCCAGCACGGCGGGTTGTACCAGGCTCCTGATATTAAGTTTCAGGCCGATGGTAAACAGCAGCAGTAACACCCCAAGGTGAGCGATATGTTCAAGAACCGGGCTTGCATCGCTGGGTAAGCCAATGCTGGGGCCTACGGCGTTGAGTGCAAAGCCGGCCACCAGAAAGCCAACCAGGGGCGGCAGGTTAAACTGCCTGGCCAGTATGCCGGCTATAAAGGCAATGGAAAGGGCAATAACTTCCAGCATGAGGAATCCTTTGTAATGTAACGGGCGGCCAGGGTTACCTGCCTTTCATCCAGTGCTTTTGCATCTCAAGAAACGTGAACGAGGCTGACCAGGTAATCAGTACAAAACCAGTAAGTGCCATGGTGCCATATAAAAATCTCACAGCGCCCAGAGCGTAGATATCACCGTAACCCACAGTGGTGTAGGTAACCGCTGAAAAAAATACGTAATCCAGAAAGTTAAAGCTTGTGTAGCCCTCCAGCGAGCCAATGCCGGCGTATTCAGTCAGTAGCCAGCCGATACCGGCAAATACCCAGATTTCAATGGTATGGACGGTCAGCAAGCCAAAAGCCATGCCCAGAATCCGTTGACGGTGTGGGCGAAAGGAACGGTCAATGAGTTTTGAGATGATCATCAGGGATTCATAGTGAATCAGCACAGCGATGACGACGGCCAGTGTGGTCGCTAACACAACGGTAACGTGTTCTGAATAAGGTATGGGAAACGTCAACATTATCAATCGCTGTTCAGCCGGGAATTAAGCATGCAAGAAACGTAAAAAACTGCTAATTTTGTTGCAGTGCAATATAACTTGATTTTGCTCACGGAGTATTGATTTTTTTGTTGCCACCAAGGAGTTCGCATGTCTAACAACCCCTTTTCATTGACTGGCAAAGTCGGCATTGTAGCGGGTCTTGCCAATCATGACAGCATTGCCTTTGGTTGCGCACAGGCGTTACATGAAGCCGGTGCTGAATGCCTGGTGACCTATGCCACGCCGAAAGCCGAGAAATTTGTCACACCCTTGTTGGAAGAAATGGGTAACCCTGAACTGATGCTGTGCGATGTGCAGCAGGATGACCAGCTCGATGCCCTGTTTGCGCGTGCCCATGAGCGCTGGGGCCGGGTCGATTTTGTGGTTCACTCGATTGCCTTCGCCCCGCTGGAAGATTTGCATGGGCGAGTGGTTGACTGCTCGCGTGATGGCTTTGCCCAGGCCATGGATATTTCCTGTCATTCCTTCATCCGCATGGCAAGGCGTGCTGAACCCTTGATGCAGGAGGGCGGCGGCACCCTGATCAACATGACCTACTATGGGGCAGAAAAGGTCGTCGATAACTACAGTCTCATGGGGCCGGTCAAGGCCGCTCTGGAAGCCGCCACCAGCTATATAGCGACCGAGCTGGGCCCCCAGGGCATTCGCGTTCACGGCGTGTCTCCTGGTGCCATTCATACCCGCGCAGCATCGGGCCTCAAGCATTTTGACGAACTGATTCATGATGGCGAAACCCGTTCCCCGCTACGCCGATTGGCCAGCGTACAGGATGTCGGTCATGCCGTTGTCTACCTGACATCGGATGCAGGCGCTGCACTCAGCGGTTTGACCCACTATGTGGATGCTGGTCATCACCTGCGCTTCTAGACGGCGCCGGTTAAAGCATTACTACCTGAAGGAGGCACGGTATGTCTGCACACGAGTTAACTGAAAATAATGTGATTGAAAACCGCACCTATGACGAGATAGAAGTGGGTGAAGAAGCGTTCCTCGAAAAGCGCTTGACTATCGAGGATATCAAGTTATTTGCAGTGATGTCGGGCGACGTCAACCCAGCGCACGTTGATGAGGACTTCGCCAAGAGTAGCCGTTTCCAGGAAGTCATTGCCCATGGGATGTGGGGCGGGGCGCTGATCTCAAGCGTACTGGGCACTCAGCTACCCGGGCCGGGAACGGTGTATCTCGGTCAGACGCTAAGTTTCAAGGCGCCGGTGCGCCTGGGTGACGTGCTCAGGGTATCAGTACGTGCCATGGAAAAGGACGACCAGCGTCATCAGATCACCTTTGCCTGCCGGTGTGAAAACCAGCGCGGTGATACGGTAATCGAAGGCGATGCGCGGGTGCTGGCGCCGACCAGGAAAATCAGCCGACCACGTACTTTGCTGCCCAAGGTGCGCTTGACCGAGCGCGGACGGCTGCATGAAATCCTGACCGCCGCTGACCATCCGGCGGCGATGTTGACGGCCGTGGTTCACCCGGTGGATGAAAGTGCCATTCGCGGGGCCGTGGAATCGGCCGCTCAAGGGCTGATTATTCCCGTTCTGGTCGGACCCAGAGCCAAGATACAGGCAGCGGCAGATCAGGCCGAAGTGGATATCAGCGATGTTGAACTGGTGGATGTACCCCATAGTCATGCCGCCGCCGAGAAAGCCGTCGCTCTGGCCCGTGAAGGTAAGGTCGGCGCGCTGATGAAAGGCACACTGCACACCGATGAGCTTTTACATGAAGTGCTCAAGCATGACACCGGACTGCGTACCGAGCGCTGCCTGAGCCATGTGATGGCGTTTGACGTACCGACCTACCCGCGTCCGCTATTGATTACCGATGCAGCGATCAACATTTATCCCAAGTTGGCTGAAAAGCGCGATATTGTTCAGAATGCCATTGAGCTGGCTCATTCGCTGGGTAATTCAACGCCGAATGTGGCGCTACTGTCTGCCGTTGAAACCATTAATCCGAAAATCTTCTCTACGCTGGATGCCGCAGCGCTGTGCAAGATGGCAGACCGCGGCCAGATAACCGGTGGCAATCTGGATGGCCCCCTGGCCTTTGATAATGCGGTTTCCGAAGCGGCCGCCGAGACCAAGGGCATTGTCTCCAAGGTGGCCGGTCATGCGGATATTCTGGTCGCGCCTGATCTGGAAGCCGCCAATATGCTGATGAAGCAGCTCACTCATCTGGCCGATGCCACCGGCGCCGGCCTGGTGGTTGGCGCGCGGGTACCGATCATTCTTACCAGCCGTGCTGACGATGCTCTGACGCGAATGGCCTCCAGCGCGCTGGCCCTGCTGCTGGCGGACTATCAGATGAAAAACAGCCTGCCTGATGATTCACACGGAGCCTGAACATGGACGATATTCTGGTACTTAATAGCGGTTCTTCCAGCGTCAAGTTTGCACTCTACCGGGTTAGCCAGCAGGAAGCGGCTAACGACGAAGGGGTCTTGACGCTGACCTATAGCGGCCATTTTTCCGGCTTGGCAACATCACAAAGCCAGGTGTCTCTGGCGCATTGGAGTGAGGAGCATGGTGCAGAACCCTTCTCCTCAGAGGCGCTTGAAGCCCTTGGCCTGAGGTCTGCCGAGACACATCAAGAGGCTATCACCCTGTTGATGACCTGGCTTGAACAGCGAGATGACAAGGCCCGTCTGGCGGCGGTTGGCCACCGCGTGGTACATGGCGGGCAGACCTATCATGAAGCGGTGAAGCTCAGTGCTGAAGACGTTGATCGTCTGGAGGCATTGACCAGCCTGGCTCCGCTGCATCAACCCCATGGCCTGGCACCCATCAAGGTGCTGATGGAACAACGCCCGGAGCTGCCCCAGGTCGCCTGCTTTGATACTGCCTTCCATGCCCAGCAGCCCTGGCAGGCGCGTCAGTTTGCCCTGCCGCGTGAGCTGACCGCCAAAGGGCTTTTGCGCTACGGCTTCCACGGGCTGTCCTACGATTATATCCAGCGCACTCTGCCCAGGGTGCTGCCCGCTGATGCGCCACGCTCCAAGGTGATTGTGGCCCATCTGGGCAACGGCGCCAGCATGTGTGCCATTCGCGATGGTGTCAGCGTTGCCTCGACCATGGGCTTTACTGCCCTGGATGGCTTGCCGATGGGAACGCGCTCGGGCTCTCTTGACCCTGGGTTGGTGCTGCATCTGGCCAGCCATGAAGGTATGAGTCTGGAGGAGGTCTCGACTCTGCTTTACAAGCGCTCAGGCCTTCTGGGGGTGTCCGGTATCAGCAGCGATATGCGTGAACTGCTGGAAAGCGATACCCCCGAAGCACGAGAGGCCATTGAGCTCTATTGCTAT
This sequence comes from Halomonas sp., assembly GCF_007625055.1. Lineage (GTDB taxonomy): Bacteria > Pseudomonadota > Gammaproteobacteria > Pseudomonadales > Halomonadaceae > Vreelandella. The sequence goes on along the minus strand of NZ_VMQS01000011.1, from coordinate 7,776 downwards.
CGGGCGGCGCGGGAAATTGCCAGCCTGGCCGGTGCCCTGGGCGGTGTGGAGCAATTGGTGTTTACCGCCGGAGTGGGCGAGCACGCCGCACAGGTGCGGGCCAATATTGTCGCCCAGTGTGAATGGTTGGGCATGCAGCTGGATGGCAGTGCCAATCAGCAAAATGCCCCTTGCATATCGTCCGCCGACAGCCAGGTGGGCATCTGGGTTATTCCCACGGATGAAGAAAGAGTGATTGCTGTTGATTGCCTTAACCTGCTTGAGCTGAACTGAACCAGGTTTCAACTGAAAGAAAAGCAAATTCGACTACCGATAGCGTTCTTATCTGATAGAATCTCCCGCTTTTGTGAACTTGATAATTCATTAAATCTGCTGGAGTCCGGATGAACGCGGTTATTCTTGCTGTACTGGTGATGGTGGCACTTTCGCTCGCCCGGGTGTCTGTGGTGTTTGCCCTGGTGGCCGGGGCGCTGGTGGGTGGTCTGGTCGGGGGCTTGTCGCTTGAACAGACGTTGGATGCCTTCAATACCGGGGTCGGCGGTGGTGCTCAGGTGGCTTTGGCTTACGCCACCCTGGGGGCTTTTGCGGTGGCTATTTCACGTTCAGGCCTGCCGGATATGCTGGCGCTGCGTCTGATTAACCTGTTAGGCCAGGAAGCCAATGCCGCCCAGCAGGCCAGAGTGAAAACCTTGCTCCTCAGCGCCGTGCTGTTGGTGGCGGTGTTTTCCCAGAACCTGATTCCGGTGCATATTGCCTTTATCCCCATTCTGATTCCGCCTTTGCTGAAGGTCATGAATCAACTCAATCTTGACCGCCGTGCCATTGCCTGCGCGCTCACCTTCGGGCTGACCGCACCCTATATGCTGCTGCCGGTGGGCTTTGGGGCCATCTTCCTGAACGATATCCTGCTGGCTAACCTGAACAGCGCCGGGGCACCCCTGGGGCTGGAAGTGACCCGCTCCATGGTGCCACTGGCCATGGCCATCCCGGTGGGCGGTATGGCCATGGGGCTTGTGGTGGCGCTGTTCTGGAGCTATCGCAAACCGCGTCACTATCAGGCACTGGAGGTGGCCAGCCAGCATTCCCAGCAGGGAGGCGAGCGCCATACCGGCACCCCCGAGCCGCATAAGCTGGGCCTGATCATGTCAGGCGTGGCCATCGTCGCGGCGTTGGGATTACAGCTGTACAGCGGCTCGATGATTCTGGGTGGCCTGGTGGGTGTGGCCTTGCTCTCGCTGGGCGGCATCTTCAAATGGCGCGAGGCCGACGACCTGTTTACCAGCGGCATGCGCATGATGGCGCTGATTGGTTTTATCATGATTTCAGCGGCGGGCTTTGCCGAAGTCATGAAAACCACCGGCGAGATTGACGCTCTTGTAGAAAGCGCCTTTGCGGTGTTTGGCGATAATCGCGGCCTGGCGGCGCTGATCATGCTGCTGGTCGGGTTGTTTATTACCCTGGGTATAGGGTCGTCGTTTTCTACCATACCGATTATTGCAGCGATTTTTGTGCCGCTGGCCCTGCAGTTCGGTTTTTCACCGATGGCTACTGTGGTGCTTGTGGGTACCGCCGCAGCGCTGGGCGATGCCGGCTCACCGGCATCGGATTCTACTCTGGGGCCCACCTCGGGGCTGAACGTCGACCGCCAGCATGACCATATCTGGGATAGTGTGGTTCCGACCTTTCTACACTACAACCTGCCGTTGATCGGTTTTGGCTGGCTGGCAGCCATGATGCTCTAGTCATCCGCCAACAGACCCGGCAAGACAAAAGGCAGCCTGCGATTCGAGGCTGCCTTTTTTATACCAACTATTACGGCTCAGCTAGCGTTGATTAACTATCCGACTGCTGGGGAAGGTGAGCATCCAGGGCGCTTAACCAGCCGCGCAGCAGGGAAAGCTCCTTGCGGCTGGGTTCAGCTCTGGCAAACAGTGCCTGGAGCTGTTCTTCGGTGCGGGCGTGGGGCTGGGTAAGAAAGCCGCTGCGCTGCATGACCTGGCTGAGGTGGGTCTGAAAATGCCCGAACTGCTCGCGGGTGGGCGGTATGGCCTCGCTGGGTGCCTGATAGACAAAACCGCTGTCTGCGCGGCGGCGCCAATTACGGTGGAGCTCATAGGCCAGAATCTGCACCGCTTGTGAGAGGTTGAGAATGCCGTAGTCCGGATTGGCCGGAATACTGACCTGATGGGTGCAGCAGCGGATTTCGGCGTTGGTCAGCCCGGAACGCTCACGGCCAAATACCAGGGCCACCGGCTGGTACTGGGCGTTATCCATCACGCCTTGGGCCATATCGTCTGGCTCATCAAAGTGAGGGAGCGGCATGCTGCGTAAGCGGGCGCTGGCGCCGACGACCTGCACGCACCCGCTGACCGCTTCTTCGAGCGAGCTGACTACCTGGGCGCTGTCGAGCACATCAGTTGCCCCAGCGGCCAGCCGAGTGGCGTCGGCGTCGGGGAAGGCGCGTGGGTTGACCAGTATCAGTCGGGTTAATCCCATGGTTTTCATGGCGCGCGCTGTGGCGCCGATATTGCCGGGATGATAGGTCTGTACCAGGATAATGCGGATATTGGAAAGCACGGAATGGGCACCTGCAAGCAGCCAAATAATACACGCGATTTTATCACGCTTTCAGCGCCGCTGAGGTGCCAGACAACCGCTACCCGCCCTTTGACACTTTTGCCGGGCAGTTGGAATGGAATCATCTGTGGGGCAGCATCAGGGGCAAGCCCTGGTTTTCCTGGCTGCCTTGGCTGATGCCTCTGTCTGCTCGCTGTTAGCGCTGGGGAAATGGCCGCGCACCAGCTCCAGTAGCCCCTGGGTGGAGGCATCAAAATCGGCGGCATTGGTGTCGATTCGCTCGCTGATTTCCCCGGCAATCCGCTTACCCAGCTGGACACCCCATTGGTCAAAGGAATTGATATTCCAGATGACGCCCTGCACGAACACCTTGTGTTCGTAGAGAGCAATCAGGGCGCCCAGGTTTTTGGGGGTAAGCTCATCCAGCAACAGCGTGCTGGAAGGCCGGTTACCGGGGCAGCTGTAAGGGTCGTGCTGGTTCAGTTCCCTGCTGTCTCCCTGACTGCCTTCCATAAAGGCGTTAGCCTGGGCGAGCATATTGGTGAGAAGGGCGAAATGATGATCCTCCATGCCGGGCTCGGGTTTCAGCGAGGCAATAAAATCAATCGGTACGTAGCGGGTGCCCTGGTGCAGCAACTGAAAGAAAGCGTGCTGCCCATTGGAACCGGTCTGCCCCCAGACAATCGGGCCGGTCTTGTAATTGACCGGATGACCGAAAATGTCCACCGACTTACCGTTGGATTCCATATCCAGCTGCTGCAGAAAGGCGGGCAGCTGGTTGAGGGCCTGATCGTAGGGCACGATGGCCTGGGTTTCTGCGCCTACAAAGTTGATGTACCAGATCCCGATCAGTGCCATCAGCACCGGCATATTCTGCGAGAAGGGCGCTTCGATAAAGTGGCGATCCATCTCATGGGCGCCTTCCAGTAGCTCGATAAAGCCTTCAAAGCCAATTGAGAGGGCAATCGGCAGGCCAATCGACGACCACATGGAATAGCGCCCGCCCACCCAGGCCCAGAACTCGAACACGTTCTCTTCACGTATGCCGAATGCCATTGCCGCCTTGCGGTTGGTGGACGCAGCAATGAAGTGGGCGCCGACGTCGGCATCCTCACCGGCATTTTCCAGAAACCAGCGCCGCGCCGTCTTGGCGTTGAGCAGGGTCTCCTGGGTGGAGAAGGTCTTGGTCGAGACAATGAACAGAGTGGTGGCCGGGTCAAGCCGCGACAGCACCTTCTGGATATGAGTGCCATCGACGTTGGAAACAAAGTGGAAATGCAGTTCCGGGTGGCGATACTTGAGCAGCGCGCGCACTGCCATGTTCGGGCCCAGATCGGAGCCGCCGATGCCGATATTGACCACATCCCTGATGCGCTGGCCATTATAGCCTTTCCATTCCCCGCTTCTGACCGCTTCTGAAAACTGCTTTATCTGTTCCCGGGTGCGGTTGATTTCCGGCATGACATCCTTGCCGTCGACATGCACAGCGTCAGCGCTTAAGTTGCGCAGCGCAGTGTGCAGGACCGGGCGGTTCTCAGTGACATTGATGATGTCACCTGAAAACATCTGGGCGCGGCGCTGTACCAGGGCGGAATGATCGGCCAGTTCCAGCAGTTTTTTGAGCACCTCATCCGAAACGTGGTGCTTGGAGTAATCCAGAAAAAGACCGCCCACCCGCAGGCTCATCTTTTCAAAGCGCTGTGGATCCTGAACGAAATAATCACGGATGCGGTCATCGGTGGTGCTATCACGCAGACGTTCAAGGGCCTGCCAGGTCACGCTGCGGGTGAGTTGAAACATAAGGGGCTCGCATTTTTTTGATCAGTCGATGATGACATAGAGTGTGCCCGACCTTGACTTGGCATCTGGCTTGTCTGATTTTCAGGTGCGCGCTTGGGCCCAGGCCTCGGCGTCAGGTATCGCCATATCGTAGCATTCACTGAAATATGGCGATGAAAGCAGGAAATCGGCGCTGGCGGCGTTACAGGCAACCGGAACATTCCACAGCGCTGCGAGACGAAGAAGCGCCTTGACGTCCGGGTCATGCGGCTGGGGAGCAAAGGGGTCCCAGAAGAAAATCAGGATATCCAGCTGTTGCTCTGCAATCCGGGCGCCAATCTGCTGATCGCCGCCCAGCGGCCCAGACATCAAAGGTTCCACCTCAAGGCCCAGTGCCTGCTTGAGACGCCCGGAGGTCGTGCCAGTACCGATCAGGCTGTGCTGGCTGAGCGTCTTATGCCAGCGCGTGACCCATTCAAGCATTTCGGTTTTCTTGCCGTCGTGGGCAATCAGTGCAATCCGTTTGCGCGCCTGCAGGGTACGCACGGCTTGGCGGGGTGGGCGAATGTCAGGCATGGCGAAACTCTCCGGGTGGTTCGACGTTATTATGCGTCTACGGCCATCACTTTCATGGTGTTGGTGCCACCATGGGCATTCATGTGGTCACCACGGGTCAGAATGACGTGTTTACCGGGGTGTGCCAAGCCATGCTCGACAAGTAACTTCATGGCAGTCTGATTGACATCCTTGGCGGCGATGTCAGAAGTATCAAAAGGCAGTGATACCACACCGCGATAAAGCGCCATCCGCCGTTGTGCAATCGGGCTGTGTGCAAGGCCGACAATCGGCAAGCCAGAGCGTATACGTGACGCAATCAGCGGGGTATAACCTGTTGAGGTCATGCACGCAATAGCATCCACGCCAGCCATATGGTTAGCGGCATACATGGCAGAAAGGGCGATGGTTTCATCGACTCTTTCAAAGCCTTCATGGATACGGTGGCCTGACTCCTGGGCAATCCGCTCGCGCTCGGCGCCAAGGCAGACCCGGTTCATGGCTTCCACGGTTTCAACCGGATAGTCGCCCGCCGCTGTCTCGGCAGACAGCATGACGGCATCCGTGGCATCGAGTACGGCATTGGCCACGTCAAACACTTCAGCGCGGGTGGGCAGTGGTGATTCAATCATGGATTCCATCATCTGAGTCGCTGTAATCACCGCCCGGTTGAGGGTTCTGGCGTGCTTGATGATGCGCTTCTGGGTGCCGATCAGGGCTTCATCGCCAATTTCCACGCCCAGGTCGCCGCGGGCCACCATGACTGCTTCAGAGGCGTTGATAATGCCATCCAGGGTGTCGTCGCTGGCGACGGCTTCGGCGCGTTCCAGCTTGGCCACCAGGCCGATCTCACGGCCAGCGTCGCCCAGCAGCTCCCTTGCCTCTTGCATATCCGCTGCGGAACGAGGAAAAGAGACCGCCAGATAATCCACGCCGATCTCCACGGCAGTTTTCAGATCGGCCTTGTCTTTTTTGGTCAGAGCCGGTGCGGAAAGTCCACCTCCCTGCTTGTTGATACCCTTGTTATTGGAGAGCTTGCCGCCCACGTGGACCCGGGTATGTACCTCTTGGCCCTGAACGGCCGTCACATCAAGTACTACTCGGCCATCATCCAGCAAGAGGCGGTCGCCGACGCTGACATCCTCGGCCAGCGTTTTGTAGTCACAGCCAACGCGCTCAAGGCTGCCGGCGTTTTCGTCCAGCGCCATATCCAGCACAAAGGGCTGGCCTTCCTTGAGGTGAATAGCGTCTTCAGCGAAGCGGGCAATGCGGATCTTGGGGCCTTGCAAATCCCCCAGTGCAGCAACGCTACGGCCCAGCTGTTCAGCCAGGTGGCGGACTTCTGTCAACCGGCGGCGATGGTCGTCCGGCGCGCCATGAGAGAAATTCAACCGTACCACATCAACACCTGCTTTCAGCATGGCTTCCAGCACGCCTGGGCGATCGCTGGCAGGGCCAAGGGTCGCGACAATCTTGGTACGGCGCAATGCAAGCAGTGACTGCTTGGAAGTATGGGGAGTAGCAGGCATGGGCTGGGTAGCGGTGCTCATTAGATTGGCCTCATATAAGTGTTGTTGTAACAAGCGTTTTTGATCATCTAAGTAGTAGACTAAGATAGCCGTTGTGTAGTAATTTTACCACATCAAGGACGTATATTTGCCTTTAAGAGATTAAATAATGCTACATGAATAGATAAAGGCTGTTTTATATAGGTATGTTTAGCAATTTTTTGTTTTTTTACAACATTTCATCCATGCAGCGGCTTTTAATAGCCACTCAACGAAAAAGGTGTCCTCATGACAATAAGAATTGCCATTAATGGTTTCGGTCGGATCGGCCGCAATGTGTTGCGCGCCGTGTATGAAAATGGGTACCGGGACCATCTGGAAGTTGTGGCGATCAATGATCTGGGCGACCCGTCAATGAACGCACACCTGCTGCGCCATGACACCGTTCATGGTCATTTCGGGTTTTCCGTGGAACATGACAAGGAGAGCATGCAGGTAGATGGGCAGCGCATCGCGATTCTGTCGGAGCGTGATCCTGCCCAGTTGCCCTGGAAGGCCATGGGCGTCGATCTGGTCATGGAGTGCACGGGCCTGTTTACCAAGCGAGAGGCGGCAGCCAAGCATATTGAGGCGGGTGCTGAGCGGGTGCTGATTTCTGCGCCTAGTCCGGATGCGGATGCCACCATAGTGTTTGGTGTTAACGAACAGACGCTGAAGGCTGAACACAAGGTGGTGTCCAATGCGTCCTGCACCACCAACTGCCTGGCACCGATCGCCAAGGTGCTGAACGACGCCGTTGGAATTGAAAATGGCTTGATGACCACGGTGCATGCATACACTAACGATCAGAATCTATCCGATGTGTACCATTCTGACCCTTACCGGGCGCGCAGTGCGACGCATTCCATGATTCCCACCAAAACCGGCGCGGCAGCCGCCGTAGGCCTTGTGTTGCCGGAGCTGGCGGGCAAGTTCGATGGCCTGGCGGTGCGCGTGCCGGTGATCAACGTTTCCCTGGTGGACCTGACCTTTAATGCCAGCCGTGATACCAGCAAGGAAGAGATCAACGCCATCGTTGAAAAAGCCGCTGAGGGATCAGCTGTACTGGCGGTCAACGCCCAGCCGCTGGTGTCGATTGATTTCAACCATGATGCCCATTCATCAACCTTTGATGCCAACCACACCCGTGTCAACGGGCGCCTGGTTAAAATCATGGCCTGGTATGACAACGAATGGGGCTTCTCCAATCGCATGATTGATACCGCCCTGGCCATGCAGGCCGCGAGAGGCTGACGCAGCAATCCTCTGAATTTTGAGAGTAGAGAAGTCCGCCGGGCGTTGATTCCGGCGGACTTTT
>NZ_VMQS01000120.1 GCF_007625055.1 Halomonas sp. | reverse complement strand
CCTCACAGGCTGACCGCGAATACGCCATGGCGTGCCTGGAGCGGGTGGGCATGGCCGAACGTGCTGCGCAAAGGCCAACGGAGTTATCAGGGGGGCAACAGCAGCGGGTCGCCATTGCCAGAATGCTGATGCAGGCGCCTTCGCTGGTGATTGCGGATGAACCGATTGCCAGCCTGGACCCGCGCGGTGGGCGCGAAGTGCTTGATCTGTTGTGGGACATTGTCCGCGAAAACAACCTGGCCATGCTGTGTACCCTGCACCAGCTGGATCTGGCGCGCCATTATGCTGACCGGATTGTCGGCATCAAGAATGGCGTAACCGCCCTGGATGCCACCGCCTCACAGATCAGCGATGCCGAACTGAGCGAGCTCTACGACGGCGCGAATTCTCCCACGATCTCACCGGAACTGCAGCCAACATGATCACTGAAAACAAGCATATGCCGCGGCGCTTGCGTAAACCTTCCCCGCTGGCCTGGGTACTCGGCCTTGGGTTTCTCGCCTTTTTCGTTCAAGGCCTGATTGCCGCCGACATCACGGTTGACCGCCTGATCCGCGGTGCCAGCAACATTGTCCGCTTTCTTGGTCAGGCGCTGCCGCCCGATTTCAGCCGCACCGGCAGCATTGGCTGGTCGATGCTGGAAACGCTGAATATTGCCGTGGTCGGTGTGACAGTGGGCTGCATCCTGTCGGTACCCCTGGCCCTGCTGGCCGCCCGCAACACCTCGCCAAACCGCCTGGTTCATGTCAGCGCGCGGTTCATCATTTCGGTGTCACGCACCATACCTGATCTGATCTGGGCACTGATTTTCGTGGTGACCGTCGGCCTTGGGCCCCTGGCCGGTATCCTGGCCATCATCATGGATACCATTGGCTTTGCGGCGCGGTTTTTTTCCGAGCGCTTTGAAGAAGTCAGCGATGGCCCCTCCAATGCGTTAACCGCCACCGGCGCGGGCAGGCTATCGGTTATCTTCGGGGCGATTATTCCGGAAAGCTTTGCCTCAATGACGGCGGTTTCGCTGTTCAGCGTGGAAAAAGCCATTCGTTCCGCCGTCACCCTGGGGCTGGTAGGCGCCGGCGGTATCGGGGTTGAGCTGTCAACCGCCATGCGCCTGTTCCGCTATGACGAGGCAGCCGCCATCATCCTGATTATCCTGGTGGCCGTGATTGGTTTTGAGCAGATTTCATCGGCCATCCGGCGGCGCATCATCGGTGATCAGAATGCCGTAGGGTGAATGATGTAAGGTATGGCTGATTGCCTGCACCAAGTCTCCTGTTAGCTTTCGGCGGCGCTTTGCCGCCTTTACCACAACAGGAGACATCAGATGTCTTTTTGCATACGCCACGCTTTGATCACACCACGCCTGTTAGCCCCGCTGTTGCTTGGCGCGGGCCTGGCATTATCCTCTCAGGCCATGGCCGATAACTGGCCCGATAAGGGCTGGGAAGTGATACCCACCGAACAGGGCTATACCGCCTTGCTGGAATCCTTGCACAGCGCCATCAGTGAGGCGGACATGTTCGTGGTGACCGAGGCGGGCCCGACGGAAGCCGCCGCCCAGCGCGGTATTGAGATTCCCGGTAATCGGGTAGTGGGTGTTTTTCGCAATGATTTTGCGGTGCGCATCCTGCGCCAAAGCGTTCCGGCCATGATCGAAGCGCCGCTGCGTTTTTACGTCACCGAAAATGAAGATGGCAGCGCCACTCTGGCATGGAAGGTACCCAGCGCGGTTTTTTCACCTTATAGCGAAGGTAAGGACGACGAGCTTGCCCGGATTGCCGCTGAACTTGACGCCCTATTTGCAGACATTGGCGCAGACACCACGGCGCCATAGCAGCCAATAAAGGCCGCCTCTCCGACAACGGTGATGCGGCCTTATCGATAAAAAAGCGGCATTAATTTTCTTCGCTGTAGCGAGCTTGGGCATCCACCACAAAAGCAGACAGAGACGCGATTTCGTCAGAA
>NZ_VMQS01000119.1 GCF_007625055.1 Halomonas sp. | reverse complement strand
GCCACGTCATCGCCTTCCACCGGGGTAGTGGTCTGCGGCAGGAACTGGATTTCATCCATCTCGAAATCGATCTCACCGAAGGCATCCAGCAGCGCCTGCTTGGCCTTGGCGTAATCGGTATGCGGCGCGTAGACGGTAATCCGGCCGTCTTCCAGCTCGATGTCGGTGACATCCACATCGGCTTCCATCAGGGTTTCCAGCACGGCTTCTTCATCTTCACCGGCAAAGGTGAAAATGGCGCAGTGATCAAACATATGGCTGACGCTGCCGGGGGTGCCAATCTTGCTTTTGGTCTTGGTGAAGCAGCCGCGCACATCCCCGAAGGTGCGGTTGGGGTTATCGGTCAGGCATTCCACAATCACCATGACATTGCCCGGCCCGAAGCCTTCATAGCGGGCCGGTGAAAAATCTTCACCGCCGGCGCCGCTGGCTTTATCAAGGGCTTTATCAATCACGTGGGAAGGCACCTGGTCTTTCTTGGCGCGCTCGATCAGGCCGCGCAGGCTCAGGTTGGCCTGGGGGTCGGTGCCGCCGGCCTTGGCGCAGACGTAAATTTCGCGCCCGTATTTGCTGTAAACCTTGGTTTTGGCATCGGCCGTCTTGGCCATGGATTCTTTACGGTTCTGGAACGCCCTACCCATAGTACACTCCTGTGTTGGTTGATTTGTCGCTGTCCGGCAGTGTCAGATAGTGCCAGTAGCGCGATGCTAAAAAGCTCGATTTTACGTCACAAGCGGTTGGGCTAACAGCGTTATTACGCGCGCTTTGCGCTAGACTGTGCGACCTGTCTGCCATCACCCAAGGAGATACCTATGCCCTTTACCCTGTGGATGTCGCTGGCCGCTATCTGTGCCATGGGGGCCATGTCACCCGGGCCTAGCCTGGCGTTAGTGCTGCGCCACACCCTGGGCGGTGGGCGTTTGCCGGGTGTTACCGCCGGTGTCTTTCACGCCTTGGGTGTGGGCTTTTACGCACTCTTGACGGTGTTGGGGCTGGGTGCCTTGATGGCGCGCTTTCCGCTGGCATTCCAGCTGGTGACCTGGGGTGGGGCGGCTTATCTGGCCTGGCTGGGCATAAAGGCCCTTCAGGCCGGGCGTGCGGGGGCCATCCAGGCCGGTGCCGCCGTCACCACCACGGCTCAGGCCGCCCGTGAAGGGGTGCTGGTCGCCCTTGGCAACCCCAAGCTGATCCTGTTTTTCGTGGCGCTTTTGAGCCAGTTTGTTACGCCCGAGATGAGCGTCACCGCCAAGGCAATTATCGTACTAACGGCGATGATCATTGATGGCGGCTGGTATGTGCTGGTCGCCCTGGTGCTCTCGCACTCACGGGTGCTGCCCTGGCTGCAGCAGCGTGCCCACTGGATCAACCGGATCACCGGCGTCATGCTGATAGCGTTGGCCCTGCGTGTAGTGACTGGCCCGCTTTGGTGAGAATCAAAGGTGGCGCCGTGTTGTGCTGCATGGCAAGGTATTGGTAGAGCATTTTCCCGTGCCCCGGAATACGGTCAACGCTAACGAGGTGGCTATGTCGCTATACGATCAGGATTGTTATACCCATCTCGGCGAGCCTTTCAACCTGCGCGTACTGCGCGGTCAGGTCTTGCTGATTGTCAATGTGGCGAGCAAATGCGGCTTTACCCCGCAGCTCAAGGAGCTGGAATCGCTTTACCAGCGTTATCGTGAACATGGGTTCACCGTGCTGGGTTTTCCGTGCAACCAGTTCGGCCATCAGTCACCGGAAAGTGCTGAGGATTTTTGCGCCTTTGGCGAAGAAAACTACGGCGTATCTTTTCCATTGATGGAAAAAGTCGACGTCAACGGGCGCCACACCCACCCGTTATTTGAATACCTCAAGAAAGAAGCGCCAGGTGTGATGGGCACCCGCAGCATCAAATGGAATTTCACCAAGTTTCTGGTCGGCCGCAACGGCCAGGTCATTGCCCGTTTCGGCCCCAAGGACCATGGCCCAGC
>NZ_VMQS01000118.1 GCF_007625055.1 Halomonas sp. | reverse complement strand
GACATCCCGGCCACCAGTGTGATTGCCAACACCGCCAGCTACGCCTACGAGAACCAAGACGGCGATTCGTTTGGCGAGTTTGATACCAACACGGCGCTGTTCACCATCACCGATATAGCCCAGAACCCCGGCGTGGTGGCCAACAATACACAGGCTGACAGCTCGCTTGGCTCAGACGACGCCTCCGACACTGGCAATGTCGTGGAAGTGGCATCGATAGGCCAGGGCGGCTCGGCGCAATTCGATAACATCATCTGGAACACCGGTGACGGTGTCGACAGCTTTGATATCGAGGTACAACCCAGCAATAACAGTGTCAGCTTTACCACCGAGTCATCGTTCCCGGACGGCACCGTCTTCCAGCTGCTACGCAGCGATGGCGCCACCCCACTGACCGATACCACCGGCAGCGGCACCCTGGACACCGGCCCGATCCCGGTGCCCGATAGCAGTGGCAACTGCCCGGCGCGCTTTGTCACTGATACGGCCAACAACGCCTGTGGTATCAAGGTGGTGCTCAAGGCCACTTTGCCACCGGATGCACTGGGCGGGCCCTTTGATGTTACCAAGGTGGCCACCTCCAATACCGATGCCAGCGTCAGCAATGCGGTAACTGACCGCCTGACAGCAATCTCCGAAAATTCGGTGGATATCACCAATGATGCAGAAGCTGACGGTAATGGCGGCGCCCCGGGTGAAGGCGCTGACCCTGCAGGTGGACCGATAAACACGAATAACGTAGCACCGGGCAATACCACCACCTTTAACCTCTTTATCAACAACACCGGCGCCCGCCAGGACAGCTACGCCCTGGCCTATAGCGACACACTTAGCCCCTTTGAGGCCAACCAGTTACCCGATGGCTGGCGGGTGAAATTCTTCAACGACGGCGGCAACGGCGACTGTTCTTCCCTGGGGCAGGCTATTTCCTCAACGGCACTGATCCCCAAGGGTGGCAGCCAGCAGGTGTGCGCTGAGGTCACTGCCCCTGATGACGCCACCGGCGGCACCGAAGTCAGCGTTTACTTTCGTGCCCTCAGCCAGACCAGCGGCGCTGAAGACATCAAGCACGATCAGGTAGTGGTCAGTTCAGGCCCTGCCATCAGCCTGACGCCGGATCAGTTCGGCCAGGTAGAACCCGGCAGTGCCGTGGTGTATACCCACCAGGTGGCCAACACCGGCAATGTGCCGCTCACCGAGCTGGACCTGTCGGCAACCCCGCTAGACGATGGCTGGTCAGTGGTGCTGTTTGAAGACACTGACGGCAACGGCGAGTGGAGCGCCGATGACACCCGCCTGGATGACGGGGATTTTCTGGCGACGGACAATAGCGTTGGCGAGCTACTTCCCGGCGAAGAAGTGACAGTATTTGCACGCCTCTTTGCGCCCAGCGAGGTCTCCCTGGGTACGGTGAATATCAAGACCCTGGAAGTAGTTGCCGCAGAGGGTGTCAGCGACACCGCCACCGACACCACCACCGCCAACAACACCGATATCATCATCACCAAGCGCCAGGCCCCGGATACAGATTGCGATGGCCAGCCGGATTCAGGCAGCGAGTTTGATTTTGTGTTTACCGGTTTTGAGGTGGCCCCGGGCGACTGTGTGGCCTACGAACTGGTGGCCACCAATCAGGGAGCCGCGACCATGAACAAGGTCACCATCAGCGACCGCACTCAGTCGTTTACGGTCTACAACGTCGCCACGGCAAACTGCATGGCCCCGACCGGCAGCTGTACTGATGAAATTGATGCCCCCGTGGACGGCGGCACTGGCCCCATTGATGTCAATGTGGGCTCCCTTGCTGCCGGTGAAAAGGCCACTTTGATATTTGGGTTAAAGGTGCGGAAATGAACGATCTTGATCAGGCGTCTTTGGTTGCAGGCCGGCGATCAGCCGGCATTCAGGGTCAGGGTGTATATGGCTTACGCTGCTGGGCATTATTGCCTGTGTTTGGCTTGCTGGCAGCCATGTTGAGTACCTCTGTGCCTGCCTATGGCCAGGC
>NZ_VMQS01000060.1 GCF_007625055.1 Halomonas sp. | reverse complement strand
TCGAGGCTGTCGAACCCGCCCGGGCCAATCCAGCGGCTCTGGCTATCGGCAGGCCCGGGCCCGTCTGGTAATCCCAGGTAGAACTTGATGGCCACTTCAAGATGAATGGGCGCGGTGTCCTGGCAGGTGCGGTAGAGCATATCCAGTTCACCGCGCGTATTGCGGCGGGCAAAAATACGTATATTGCGGGCCAGTAGCCGAGTGCCGGGGGCATGGTCGAGCAGGTAGTGCCAAAGCCGTTCGTGGTAATGCCCCATCCTTGCGTGGCGCAGTTCATGCAAGGGCAGGCGGTGTAGGGCTTGCTGCTGACGATGCAGCCAGGCATCAATCTCGCCAGGCGATTGAAAACCCAGGGTTGCCAGGCTCGGGCGCCCGGGAATATCGGCCAGCGTCACCAGGTCCGGTGCGTTCAGCAGCCAGGCCATATCGCGCATCACGCTGCTGCGCCAGGCTGATGACACACCTTCCGGCTCGGCATCCCGGGCGTGTCCGCTGATCTCATGGTGTGGCAGGAAATAGTGTCTCAAAAAGGCTGGCATGATTCGCCTGGTCATGTGGCAACGCTGATAGGTGTATCAATCATCCTGCCACCCCTTAGTGGTATCCGTCACCTTATTCAGTCACCTTTCATGAGACAGGGCCGATCCATCCTGCACAACGCCTGGCCGATGAGGTTGCCACTGCGACGATGTCGACGCTTGCGTCTGCCTGTCCACAGCCGTCATGATATCAAGGCGCCTGTACACAGGTCGCCTCTGGGTAGCTTCTGACGTCGATGCCAGAGGGTGCCTGGATATAGATGATCATCGGAGGTAGGAGGCCACCGGCCATGACCCATCCTTATCGCCCTGCCAAAAGCGGCGACCCTGATAATCCGTCCTCAACGGTTGATACGTTGTCCGGGCTGCGATTTGAGCAGTTTTATGTGGCCGTGGAGCAAAGCCCGGTGGCAACCGCCATTACGGATGCAGAGGGCTGCATCGAGTTCGTCAACCAGCGTTTCCTGGAGATAACCGGTTACGATCGGGAGGAGCTTCTGGGCAAGACACCGGCCTTGATCCAATCGGGCATGACGCCCAATGCGGTCTACGACACCATGTGGGCAACGCTTAAGGCCGGGGATGTCTGGAAAGGGGAAATTCTCAATCGACGCAAGAATGGCGAGCTGTACTGGGAGAAGCAGACCATCACACCGGTCAAGCATTCAGACGGTGAGATTCTCAATTATGTGGCGGTCAAGGAGGACATTACCCACTGGCGCCGTCAGGAGAAAGAACTGCGCCTGATGGCGGCGGCGTTTGAGACCGGCCAGGCCACCTTGATTACCGATGCGGACGTGGTCATCGAGCGGGTGAACCCGGCATTCGAGGAGATTACCGGCTATTCAAGTGCTGAAGCGGTGGGGCAGACACCACGCCTGCTCAAGTCAGGCCGCCATGGTGATGACTTCTATCAGCAGATGTGGCGTTCACTGCGTGAGAAGGGCCACTGGCAGGGCGAAGTATGGAACCGTAACAAAAGCGGTGACATCGTCCGTTACTGGCAAGCCATCACCGCTGTGCATGATGATGACGGCCAGGTACACCGCTTTGTCGCCGTCTTTCACGCGTTTTGAACCGTCTTCGGGCGGCACAGGGGGTTATCCACATTAACCAGCGCTGACGCCCCTATATGAACACCCTCTGACTATGGAGTCGCTATGATTCGTGTCCATCATCTGGAAAAGTCCCGTTCTCACCGGGTGCTGTGGCTGCTGGAAATCTTGCAGCTTGACTATGAAATGGTGACCTATGCCCGCGATAGTGACAGCCAGCTGGCACCCCGGGCCTTGAAGGATATCCACCCGCTGGGCAAGTCACCGGTGGTGACGGACGGCGATATCACCATTGCCGAGTCGGGGGCCATCGTGGATTATCTGCTGATGCGTTACGGGCAGGAGCAGACGGAGCCGTCAACGGATAACAGTGCTGCCTGGGTCAATGAGCGCTACTGGCGACATTATGCGGAAGGCTCCTTGATGCCGCTTCTGGTGATGCGCCTGGTATTTAGCCAGCTTCCCAGGCAATCTCCCCTTTTGGTCAAGCCCATCGCCAAGGGCATCAATGACACGGTTAACGCGCGATTCCTGGCTCCTCAGCTGGCGGAGCACCTGGCCATGATAGAGGCGCACCTGGAGCCTCGCGGCCAGTTTTCCACCACCTGGCCGAGTGGTGCTGATGTGCAAATGGGCTTTCCTCTGCAGGTATTGTCCCTGTCTGGCTCACTTCGCGATTTTCCGGCAATCACTCGCTATGTGGCACGTATTGAGGCTGAGCCGGCCTGGCAGCGTGTTGTCGAGCGCGCCGGGCCATTAATGCTGCCCATGTGAGGAGGCTTGTGCTGGCAAGCCCGGCTGACAGGTGATAGACTATGTCATCCTCTCAGACAAGACCCGTGAGCGGGCAGTTTTCAACGCTGCCGGTTGCACATTTTGGTAAGGCAAAATGCCAACCCAATTAAGCGGTTACCGTTTTTTTACTGAGCGGTAACCTGGTTTTGGAAACGTCGCGCCACGCCTTTGCTGATCAACAGCCAAGTGCCAAGCGATGAATATACAGTTAATCCGTTGCCATTAACGGCAACCTTTTTCTCCAAGGAGATACCCTGTGGCGAACAGCAAGCAAGCTCGCAAGCGCGCCCGCCAGGCCGAGAAGCGTCGCGTCCTGAAATCCAGCCAGCGCAGCATGGTCCGTACTTATATCAAGCACGTGATCAAGGCGATCAACACTGGTGACCACGCCAAGTCAATGGAAGCCTTCCAGGCCATGCAGCCGGTCATCGACCGCATCGCTGACAAGGATGTGCTGTCCAAGAAGAAGGCCGCTCGCCTGAAGAGCCGCTTGAACAAGCGTATCAAGGCTCTGGCGGCGTAAGCCGGCAAGCGCCTAAAAAAAACCGGCCAAGGCCGGTTTTTTTGTGTCTGTCAGCTGAGTTGTCTGCCACAACGACATCAACATGATTGAGTCAACGCCCGTCTTAATGGATGAGACGCAGAGAGGCCAGCATGAAACCACCAACGCCTGAGCATACCCATCAGCCGCCCGCCCGCCGTGGGCTGATGGGGTCGGGGCTGATTGTCAGTACGATGACAATGCTTTCCCGTGTCATGGGGTTGGCGCGGGATGTGGTGATTGCGGCTCTTTTAGGCGCGGGTACCGGCGCAGACGCCTTTTTTGTGGCGTTCAAGATCCCCAATTTTTTGCGTCGCCTGTTTGCCGAAGGGGCCTTCAACCAGGCCTTTGTACCGGTGTTGTCAGAGTACTCCACGGCGCGTAGCCGGGAGGAAATTCGCGAGTTGCTCAATGCGGTTGCCGGTAGCCTGACCGCTGTGCTGGCGCTGATCACCGCGTTGGCCATGCTGGCAGCGCCCTGGCTGGTATGGCTGTTTGCACCCGGCTTCGGGCGAGACCCGGAAAAGCTGGCGCTGACCGCCGATATGCTGCAGTTGACCTTCCCGTATCTGCTGTTGATCTCGTTAACCGCGTTTTCAGGCAGCGTGCTGAATACCTGGAACCGTTTTGCAGTGCCTGCCTTTACACCCGTGCTGCTTAATCTTTCGCTGATCGGCGCCGCGCTTTTACTGGTACCCCTGATGGATACCCCGGCCATGGCGCTGGCCTGGGGGGTGCTGATTGCCGGTGCTGCGCAGCTGGCATTTCAGGTACCGTTTCTTTTGCGCCTGGGGCTTTTGCCCAAACCCTGGCCGAACTTTGCCCACGAGGGGGTGCGGCGCATTCTGAAACTGATGGCGCCGGCGCTGTTCGGGGTTTCGGTATCGCAAATCAACCTTTTGCTGGATACCGTTCTGGCCTCGTTTCTGGCCGCAGGCAGTGTTTCCTGGCTGTATTATTCAGACCGTCTGGTCGAGCTGCCGTTAGGAGTGTTTGGCGTTGCGATCGGTACCGTGATTCTACCGGCGCTTTCCAAGCGCCATGCCAGTCAGTCGCGTGAACATTTTTCAGCCATGCTGGACTGGGCGATACGCATGGTGTTGCTGCTGGGCTTGCCTGCGGCGCTGGCACTGGCCGTGCTGGCCGAGCCGCTGCTGATTACCCTGTTTCATTATGGCGCCATGACCGACCACGATATCTACATGGCTGCGATGAGTTTGCGTGCCTATGCGTTCGGTCTGCTGGCCTTCATGCTGATCAAGGTGTTGGCGCCAGGCTTTTTCGCCCGCCAGGACACCAAGACACCGGTCAAGATCGGTATCATCGCCATGCTGGCCAACATGGTTTTCAATCTGATCCTGATCTGGCCGCTGGCCCACGCCGGGCTGGCGCTGGCAACGGCTCTGTCGGCCTTTATGAATGCCGGCATGCTGGGCTATCTGCTGCGCAAGCAGGGTGTCCTGGTCTTTCAGCCGGGCTGGTCACGTTTCGCGCTCCAGTTGTTTGGGGGTAGCGCGGTGATGAGTATTGGGCTTTACTGGCTGGCGCCCGAATGGCAGGCCTGGCTCGGGTTTTCGCTTTTTCAGCGGGTGGGCTGGGTAAGCCTGCTGGTAGGGCTGGGTGCCGGCGTTTACTTTGCCTGGCTGGCAGCCTTTGGCCTGCGTCTCAATCACCTTAAAATGCACAGTTAAGGTTACAATATGGGGTCAGGCATACATTGACGCGAACAGGTTGGTTATAATCGCCTGTTGTTACAGGTTTTACACAGTTGAGGTGCCATGCGCGTTATTCGAGGGCTGCACAATCTGACCGATGCACACCGGGGTTGCGTGGCGACCATCGGTAATTTCGATGGTGTGCATCGTGGGCATCAGGCCATTTTGCAGCAGTGCCGTGAACACGCAGCCGGCCATGGTGTGCCACTGACGGTGGTCGTGTTCGAGCCTCAACCGCGTGAGTTCTTTGCCGGAGAGCAGGCGCCGCCACGCCTGACCCGCCTGCGCGAGAAAGTCCGCCTTTTAATGGCCCATGGCGCTGAGCAGGTGCTATGCCTGCCGTTCAATGATGCCTTGCGCAGCCTTACCGGGCGTGAGTTCATTGACCAGGTGCTGATCGAGGGCCTGGGTGTTCGTCATCTGGTGGTGGGGGATGATTTCCGCTTTGGCTGCGACCGGCGTGGTGATTTTAACCTCCTGGAAGCAGTCGGTCGCGAGCAGGGGTTTGGCGTTGAACATACCCGTACGTTCACTGTGGATGACGAACGGGTTTCCAGCACCCGGGTGCGTACCCTGCTGGCCAGCGGCAACTTTCACGCGTCGGCGCGCCTGCTGGGTCGCCCCTATTCATTAAGTGGGCGCGTCGTGCGCGACCAACAGTTGGGGCGAACCATAGGTGTGCCTACTGCCAACCTGCAACTGTTGCCGCAACCGCTGACCTTGCGTGGGGTGTTTGCAACCGTAGCAGAGCTTGAGGACGGGCGCTGTTACCCGAGTGTGGCGAATATTGGTTACCGCCCTACCGTGGGTGCGCAACGCCCAACGCTTGAAGTGCACCTGTTTGATTTTGATCGTAATATCTACGGTCAGCGTTGCACGGTTTACCCTTGCGCCAGGTTACGGGGCGAAACCCGCTTTGATGACTTTGATACCCTGAAAGCACAGATTTATGCGGACCAGGCCCGTGCGCGGCGCTACCTGGCCAACTATCAGGATGCAAATCATGCGTTGCCGCTCGCCTCAGCGCCGGCCCCTTTATCTGATATTCCTGTCGCTGATATTCCTGCAGCGGCAACTACCTTCTCTGAAATAAGGTCGGCGGACGATTCCGCTGACGCTAACGACGGCTGACCGGACTATGGATTATAAGCACACGCTGAACCTGCCTGAAACAGACTTTCCGATGCGCGGCATGCTGCCCAAGCAGGAGCCTGGCCGGGTTTCCAAATGGCAGGACATGAACCTGTATCAGCGCCTGCGCGAGGCGCGCGCAGGCAGGCCACAGTTTGTTCTGCATGATGGCCCTCCCTACGCCAATGGCAGCATTCATATCGGTCACGCCGTCAACAAGATTCTCAAGGATATTATTGTCAAGTCCAAGAACCTGGCCGGCTTTGATGCGCCCTATGTGCCTGGCTGGGACTGCCATGGCCTGCCCATTGAGCATAAGGTGGAAACCACCCATGGCAAGCACTTGGCGGCAGAGAAGTCCCGTGAGCTGTGCCGTGACTATGCCGCTTCCCAGATTGACACCCAATTGACGGATTTTGTGCGTCTGGGCATCGTCGGCGATTGGGATCATCCCTACCGTTCGATGGATTTCGCCAACGAAGCGGGTGAGATCCGTGCCCTGGCGGATATGGTCGATGCGGGCTATGTGTTCAAGGGGCTCAAGCCGGTTAACTGGTGCTTTGACTGTGGCTCGGCCCTGGCCGAGGCTGAAGTGGAATATGCGGACAAGACCTCGGACGCCATTGATGTCGCCTTCCCGGTGGAAGACGCGGACAAGCTGGCGGCGGCATTCGGCCTTGATGCCTTGCCCAAGCCGACCTCTATCGTGATCTGGACCACCACACCCTGGACAATTCCGGCTAACCAGGCGCTTAACGTCCATCCTGAGTTTACCTATGCGCTGGTCGATGTGGGTGACAGGCTGCTGGTACTGGCAGAAGAGCTGGTGGAAAGCTGCCTGGAACGCTATGAACTGAGCGGCGAGGTGATCGCCACGACTCAGGGGCAGCAGCTGGACCTGATCAACTTCCGCCACCCTTTCTATGAGCGCCTCTCGCCGGTGTATCTGGCCGACTATGTGGAATCCGAGGTCGGCAGTACCGGCATCGTGCACTCCTCGCCGTCCTACGGGGTGGATGACTTCAACACCTGTCGTGAACACGGGATGAGCTTTGATGACATGCTTAACCCGGTGCAGGGTAATGGTGTGTATGTCGAGGATCTGCCCTTCTTTGGCGGCCAGATGATCTGGAAAGCCAACCCGCAGATCGTCGACAAGCTGCGCGAGGTGGGCGCGCTGATGAATCACAAACGCTACCAGCACAGCTATATGCACTGCTGGCGCCATAAGACGCCGGTGATCTATCGGGCTACGGCGCAGTGGTTTGTGGGCATGGACCTTCAGGGCAAGGATGGTCAGACCCTGCGTGAAAAAGCGCTCAAGGGAATCGAGGACACCGTCTTTACGCCAGCCTGGGGCCAGGCGCGGCTGCACAGCATGATCGCCAATCGCCCGGACTGGTGTATTTCCCGCCAGCGTAACTGGGGCGTGCCGATTCCGTTTTTCCTTCACAAGCAGACGGGCGAACTCCACCCCGGAACGCTTGGACTTATGGAGGAAGCGGCCAAGCGCGTCGAGCAGGAAGGCATTGAGGCGTGGTTCAAGCTTGACCCCGCTGAACTGCTGGGGGCAGAAGCCGCCGATTACGATAAGGTTACCGATACCCTGGACGTGTGGTTTGATTCCGGCACCACTCACCGTCACGTACTGCGCGGCTCCCACCCGCATGGGCATACCCGCGGCCCGCAGGCGGACCTGTATCTGGAAGGCTCTGACCAGCATCGCGGCTGGTTCCACTCGTCACTGCTGACCGGCTGTGCGATTGACGGCCATCCGCCTTACCGCGGCCTGCTCACCCACGGGTTTACCGTCGATGCCCAGGGTCGCAAGATGTCAAAATCCGTGGGCAATGTGGTCGCCCCTCAGGAAGTGATGGACAAGCTGGGGGCAGATATCCTGCGGCTGTGGGTGGCCTCAACGGATTACTCCGGTGAAATGGCGGTTTCCGATGAAATCCTCAAGCGCACCGCGGATGTGTATCGGCGTATTCGCAACACGGCACGTTTCCTGCTATCCAACCTCAACGGCTTTGATCCGGCGCGTGACCAGGTGGCGTTTGGCGATATGCTGGCGCTGGATCAGTGGGTGGTTGATCGCGCTGCCCAGCTGCAGGGTCGGATTGAAACCGCCTATGACGAATACCGCTTTCTGGATGTCTATCAGCAGGTGCATGGCTTCTGTGCCCGTGAGCTCGGCGGCTTCTATCTGGATGTGATCAAGGATCGCCAGTACACCACCCAGGCGGATTCGCTGGCCCGGCGCAGTGCACAAACGGCCCTTTATCATGTGGTTGAAGCACTGTGCCGCTGGGTGGCACCGATCCTGTCGTTTACGGCTGACGAAATCTACTCGCATATTCCGGGCGAGCGGGGCGATAGCGTTCTGCTGGAAGAGTACTATCAGCAGCTCGGCACCCTGGATGATCAGGCAGCGCTGGGGCGTGATTTCTGGGAGCAGGTGCTGGAAGTCAAGCATGCCGTCAACAAGTGCCTGGAAGATGCACGTAATGCCAAGGTGATCAAGGGTAGCCTGGCGGCCGATGTTACCTTGTATGTGGACGACAGCCTGCAGCAGGCGCTGACCAAGCTGGGCGATGAGTTGCGCTTTGTGATGCTGACCAGCGAGGTGCATCTGGCGCCGCTTGCGGAAGGAGGCCACGCCGAAGACACGGATCTGACCAACCTCAAGGTGGCGGTGGCGGCCAGTGCGTATACCAAGTGCGAACGCTGCTGGCATCACCGTGACGATGTAGGCACTCATGCCGATCATCCGGATCTGTGTGGGCGCTGTATCAGCAATCTGCCGGAAGGCCCGGGTGAGACGCGCCGCTATGCCTGATCAGGCAGGTTCGCAAGCGCCGCTGGCGCCCATGCATCGGCCGCTGCGTTGGCTGTGGCTTACGCTGGCCGTCGTCGTGCTTGATCTGGCGACCAAGTATGCCGCCAGCCACTGGCTGAATTACGCCCAGCCGGTAGAGGTGTTACCCTTCTTTAACCTGACGTTGCTGCACAATACCGGTGCGGCCTTCAGTTTTCTGGCCGGTCACCCTGGCTGGCAGCGCTGGTTCTTTGCGGCGGTGGCCATCGGGGCAAGTATTGCGCTGACGATTTGGTTATCGCGGTTGAAAGCGGATGAGAAGCTGCTGGCGATTGCACTGCCGCTGATCATTGGCGGGGCCCTGGGTAACCTTTATGATCGTCTGGTACATGGCTACGTGGTGGACTTCCTGTCATTTCACGTCGCTGGCTGGTACTACCCCGCCTTCAATATAGCGGATATCGGCATTACCCTGGGCGCCGCGGGCATGATCTGGGAATCACTCTTCGCCGACCGTCGGCGCAACCAACGCAAGGCTTGATGCCTGCTTTTACTTATCAAGGCACGGACTACCGATGAGCGATTATCTGATTGACGATGGTATGGAAATTACCCTGCACTTCACCTTGACGCTTGAAGATGGCACGGTAGTGGATACAACCCGTGAAAAGTCTCCGGCCACCTTCCAGTTTGGGGATGGCAACTTGCCACCGGGCTTTGAAAACCCGATCAAGGGCCTGGGAGTGGGCCAGGGCGGGCGTTTTACCATTACGCCTGAACATGCTTTTGGCCAGCATAACCCGCAAAATATCCAGACCCTCAAACGTGACGACTTTGGTGATCAGGAACCCGAGATCGGCATGGTAATGTCGTTTGCTGATAAAGCGGGAACCGAACTGCCCGGTGTGGTCAAAAGCATTGACGACGAGCGGGTCGAGGTGGATTTCAATCACCCGCTGGCGGGGCGTACGCTGACCTTTGAAGTTGAAGTGCTGAATGTGACGCCGGTCACCAAACACTAGTTTTATTTACTAACCGATGCGTGAGGCATCAAGGCGTTTTTATGCAGTCACCAGAGCTTTCATCACAAGGTGCAACAGAGCTTTCCCAGCCGACTCAACCGGTGCAGATCAAGCTGGCCAATCCGCGTGGATTTTGTGCGGGTGTCGACCGGGCGATTGATATCGTCAACCGTGCGCTGGATGTGTTTGGTGCACCTGTCTACGTACGTCATGAAGTCGTACATAATCGTCACGTTGTGGATACCCTGCGCGAACGTGGGGCCGTCTTCGTTGAGGAGCTCGATGAAGTCCCGGATGACGTCATCGTGATTTTCTCGGCCCACGGCGTTTCCCGGGCGGTGCAGGAGGATGCCGAGCGCCGCGGGCTCAAGGTGTTTGATGCCACCTGCCCGCTGGTTACCAAGGTACACATGGAGGTGCTGCGCTACGCCAAGCGGGGGCAGGAATGTATTCTGATCGGCCATGAGGGCCACCCTGAAGTGGAAGGCACCATGGGGCGCTACGACGACTCCAAAGGGGGGCAGATCTATCTGGTCGAAGACGAGGAGGATGTGGCACGCCTGACCGTCAAGGATCCGACAACCCTGTCGTTTGTTACCCAGACCACACTCTCCATGGATGACACCGCCCGGGTGATTGATGCCCTGCGCGACAAGTTCCCCGACATCCAGGGGCCGCGCAAGGACGATATCTGCTATGCCACCCAGAACCGTCAGGATGCGGTGCGCGAGCTCGCTGCAGACAGCGATCTGGTGCTGGTTGTCGGCAGCGCCAACAGCTCCAACTCCAACCGCTTGCGTGAGCTGTCGGAACGCATGGGCACGGCTGCTTACCTGGTGGATGACGCTGCGCAGATTGAGGAAAGCTGGCTGGAAGGCGTCAGCCGTATCGGCATCACCGCCGGTGCCAGTGCTCCTGAAGTGCTGGTAAAAGGCGTGATTGAACGGCTGCAGTCTCTGGGCGCCACGGCACCACAAGAGCTGGTGGGCCGTGAAGAAACCGTGACGTTTTCAATGCCCAGCGAACTGCGCGAACGGGTCATTACCAGCAGTTAGCCTAATGCAATCCTCCGGGGCTTGCGACATACTGCCGGTATACCCGAGCAGCTGATGGAGCGCCCCGTGTCATCTTACTCCCCCAACGCTTTCCGCCTACGTGCTGGACGTTTCCAGCACGGTTTCACGCTGATTGAAATGCTGATTGTCGTGGCCATCATCGGGATATTGGCAGGCATTGGCTATCCGCGCTATACCGCCTATGTGGAACGTTCCCTGCGCAGCGATGCCCACGCGGGGCTGCTACAGGCCGCCTCAGATATGGAACGCTGTTATTCGCGTGACTATTCCTATGAAGACTGCACCCCAGAAAAAGCCAAATCTCCGGATAAAAACTATACTATTACTAAATCAGTAGAAGGCAATGATGGTGGTTTTACGCTAAAGGCATCCACGCAACGTGAAGATGGTTGTGACGGCGCAATCACCCTGAATGCGCTAGGGGAGCGAGGCCCGAAAAGCCCGCAAGAATGTTGGTAAACAGGGAATAGCACAATGTATGCGTGCAGGGAGGCACGATGGCGATCAGACAGGCAAGAAGCAGGCAAACGGGGTTTGGGCTGATAGAAGCCTTGATAGCGCTGGTAGTGCTGGCCTTTGGGCTCTTGGGGATGGCCGCGCTCCAGCTCAATGCGCTGAAAAGTGCTACCCAAAGCTATCAGCGCAGTGTTGCCACTCTGGCGGCGATTGATGCCCAGGAGCGTCTCTGGGCTGCCTTGGCAAGTTCCGCGGATGGTCATTGCAGCGGGCTGGTGGCCAGCGTCAACAGCGACTGGCAAACTGCCTGGTTTGCCGATCACCAGACGCCTCTTGCCACTCTCAGTGGTCACCTCAGCGGTTCCGGTTGCCGCTTTGAGGTGGAGGTTGCCCTTGACGACGGTAACCCTGCCTATTCCTATAGGTTCCACTTGCCTGACCTGGGCGGTGACTGATCATGAGCCGTCAGACAGGGGTGTCACTGGTGGAGCTGATGGTTGCTCTGGTGATAGGTGCGATCATTATTCTTGGAGCCGGGCAGCTTTATTTATCAGCGTTGACCACCTTCAAACAGGTGGAGGCGTTAAGCCAGCGCCAGGACACCCTGATGTTTGTGGTGGAAACCCTGATCCGTGATATGCGTAATGCCCATAATATCTCACCAGAACGCGATGCTGTCAGACTGACGGTGCCCAGAGATGCGTTATCCAGTTGTGCAACACCTGACCTGGATAAACGTTATTACCTCAATCCGACCCCGTCGGGCAGTTATTCACTGTCCCTCAGCGAATGCATGACGCCTGGGGGCTGGAAAATTAGCCAGCCATTGATCAGCGGTTTTCATGATGAAAAAGCGTTTTCTGTCGAAGCCAGAGGTGCCGGCCGCTATCAGCTGACGCTGGTGCTTGACGCAGAAAACGCTCAAGGCCACGAAACCATGGTATTCAATGTGCAAAACAGGGTGGCAGCCCTGGCCAGACATGACACGGGTAGCGTGCCCACAGGAGACGATTGATGCAGGCGCAACGTGGTGTGGCGCTGATCATGGTCCTTGTGCTGCTGGCCAGCACTGCCATGATCGGCATTTCAGCCATGCAGGGCAGTTTGCTGGAAAACAAGCAGGCGGCCAGCTACCGTGCGGCGGCGCTGGTACAGATGGCCAGTGAAGGGGTCGCCGTCAAACTGTTAGCCGATCCGGCCAATTCAGCGCTATCCAGTTGCACAGGTTATAGCGATTGGGGCGCGTTTAACGCGTTCGGCAATCTTCATCCAGCCGTCCAGCTCGAGTGTCGTCAATGTGTTGGCAGCCTGGCCGGCCATTGCCCTGGTCCTGGAGACAGGCAGGACGTCGTGATAGACGGTATGACCGTTGAGCATAGTGTCGCGGCCGCGGTTTTACTGCGTGCCCAGCTGGTTGATGAGGCCAGGGCGCGCGTCGTTTCCAGCCGTACCCTGTTGATTACCCACCTTAATGACGAGACAGACACCTCCTCGACGGTTCGCTGGCAGGCGTTATAGCCGGTTGTATGTAGCGCTAAACGTCCAGATGTGGATTGGAGGCTGGCGATGGTCGCCTTGGCGCAGGCGTCGCGTTATCATTGGCGCATTTGACCAAGAGCCTTAACCGCATGCACCCAACCAGCAAAACTCGCGTTCTTACCGGTATTACCACCACAGGTACGCCACATCTGGGCAATTATGTCGGCGCAATCAAGCCGGCTATCGACGCCAGTCAGGATCCTGACGTCCAGTCGTTCTATTTTCTGGCTGATTACCATGCCCTGATCAAGTGTCAGGACCCTCAACGTGTGCAGCAATCGCGGCTGGAAATCGCGGCCACCTGGCTGGCGCTGGGGCTCGATACTGATAACGCTATCTTCTACCGCCAGTCGGATATCATCGAGATTCCCGAACTGACCTGGATGCTCTCTTGTGTATGCGCCAAGGGTCTCATGAATCGAGCCCATGCCTATAAAGCCGCCGTGGCTGAAAATGAAGAGGCTGGCAGCCCGGATCCGGATAAGGGCATTACCATGGGGTTGTTCGGCTACCCGGTGCTGATGGCGGCAGACATTCTGATGTTCAATGCCAACAAGGTGCCGGTAGGGCGTGATCAGATTCAGCATATTGAGATGGCGCGGGATATCGCCGGGCGCTTCAACCATCTCTATAAAGGCCAGTACTTTACCCTGCCGGAAGCGGTCGTGGACGAAAAAGTCGAAGTGCTGGGGGGGCTGGATGGCCGCAAGATGTCGAAAAGCTATAACAATACTATCCCGCTGTTTGTCAGCGAGAAAAAACTGCTGAAGCTGGTACGCAAGATCAAGACCAACTCACTGGAACCCGGCGAGCCGAAAGACCCGGAGACCTGCACGCTGTTTCAGATCTACTCGGCCTTTGCCTCGGCGTCGGACGTGGCTGCCATGCGCGAGCAATATGCCCAGGGTATTGGTTGGGGAGATGCCAAGAATCAGTTATTTGAATATCTCAACGCACATCTGGAAGCACCGCGTGAACGTTACAATGCCTTGATGGAAGACCCCACGCATATCGAGAGCGTGCTACAGAAAGGTGCCGAGCGGGCCCGTGAAGAAGCCGCTGTCACCATGGATAGATTGCGCAGTGCTGCAGGTCTTGGACGCTTTATCTGAGTGGATATTCTTGTTTTGTCTATTAACCTTTGAATAAGTAATTTTACGCTATTTCACCCTCACGGTAACCTGAGCATATTCTTCCATTGACTCTGAACGCCGGTTACTCAACCGGCGCTTTTACTT
>NZ_VMQS01000117.1 GCF_007625055.1 Halomonas sp. | reverse complement strand
GCTCAGCGGGGCTATAGGCGATTGAACGGCCCTGCCAACCTTGGGGGAGATCTTTATTCACTGCGTTCATCAGTCGCTTCGCTCGTGTCAGGACTCCGCTTCGCTCCGCTCAAGATGACAGCATGCGAACGGGGACCTTACAACCCAAAGATTGACCTGTGACAAAGCACTACAATGATGTAGCCCACATGCCCATCACTTCTCATTGAATCGCTACCAAAACCCGAAGCCCGATCTCTTTCGAGACCAGGCTTCGGGATACGAGTCGGGATACGAGTCAGACCCGCACGTCTTAAGCGACACGAAAGGATCTATGGCCTGTTAGGTTCTGGCCGGGGCCGTGGAAGGCCACCGCGTTACTGATTCAGACTCTTCCTTCACATACAGCACAACGAGGATAGTGAAGATATACTTCGCTATGATATCCAACCCGCTGTAGGCCCAGGACGTGGCTCCCACCTCGAGGAGGGCAAGTCCTTCATTACCAATAGCCCACACAATGGGATATCCAATCCACATAACTACCGTGAGCAGCTTCAGCGTATTGAATATATCGCCAGTGCCTTGCCTTTCAGCCTCACGAGGCCACTCGATCAAGAGATAGTACAGCACGCCAAAGAAGAAGGCGGTACTGAGGGCGTACCAGTACCAGCGCATGGCGAGACTGCTTGTCGTAAGCGCCGCGGCAAGTCCGGTCAGGCACATGAACACATCGAGCACGATCGCCGAAAATATCTTGTCGATAGTGCTCCCGGCGAGTAAGCCCAGGGCCAGCAGGATGAAGGGCGTTGAGAACGCCCAGGTCAAGTAGCGCCCCCAGAGTGACGTTACCTCTTCCCCTGCCAGCGGATGCCCGTCGGGCATCACCAGCGTGTCAATTGTTAGCCCCGACGCCAACCCCATGTAACTGGAGATTGAAACGACGGAAATCATAAGTGTTGCCATCGTGATCAGGTTCGCACGCGAATCCTGGATGCCGCGTGACATGAATGCGATCACGAGGATCGTGAGTCCAGCCAGTGCAATGTTTACGTAAATTGAAGATGCTAATGCTGCATTTTCCAAAACCATTTCCATGGCCG
Organism: Halomonas sp.; assembly: GCF_007625055.1. Lineage (GTDB taxonomy): Bacteria > Pseudomonadota > Gammaproteobacteria > Pseudomonadales > Halomonadaceae > Vreelandella. The sequence goes on along the minus strand of NZ_VMQS01000117.1, from coordinate 981 downwards.
TTTTGGGGTCTACTTGAGTAGCTATCGGATAGCTGTATATGTTGCTCATACAGCGCGAGGTTCAGAGATATCTAACCAAAGTTGCTACCTACCGGGCTGTCATTTTAAGCGTACGCCGACAGCTGCTGGTAGAAGCCGAAATACGAGCGAATCGAAATTCCAGATCAGGTCTGGGACGGACGAGTGAATACGAGCGCATCTCCGTATTGCAGCTGTGTTGCTCCCCAGAATGACAGAATCTGGGGCGTTCTTGTTATACCCTGCAACTTAGCTATACCTTGCAACTTGCGTTATCTATCCATAGAACAAAAAAAGACAGCACGCCCAACAGCAATAGCTATCGATCCCCTTGGTGCAATCGTTACATCGATGCACGTTATATCGATGCGCGTTATATCGATGCACTGACGTTGACCTCGCTAAGCTGTGTTTAAAAAGTAAGCGGGTCAGCATACGCAATGCCCCCACACCGACTATTGCCGTGTCAACCCTCATGTTGATGGTTGCCCAGCAATCAACCTCCACGAAGCCTGTCATGGTGAGCGCAGCCCCGCCCTCTGTGGCTCCGACGACTGTCGGAGAAACGATCTCCTTGGCGTTCAGCAGATACGGCGGGACAAAGGACCCTGCCCACTTCGGGGGAGATCTTTATTCACTGCGTTCATCAGTCGCTTCGCTCGTCTGGTTCGTTTTTGCATCAAGGCAAAAATGAACACCAGCCTACAGAACACTAATTTGTATCCGACGCCCCCAGCTATTCCAGGTTGTGTGCATAGACTAGCCGAAGAGGAAGGAACCGTGGAAGGCGTTCCTCAAGTCCCCCTCAGAATGCGTTGTGCTATACATCTGATCGCTGTTGAACATACAAAAATGCTTGTTTATGCCCCCACACCGTCATCCCAGACGGATGCCGACGGCTGTCGGCAGACGATCTGGGATCCATGCCCCAATGGAGGGATACGTTAGCGGAGTGCGTTCGCC
>NZ_VMQS01000116.1 GCF_007625055.1 Halomonas sp. | reverse complement strand
GATCAGCATAGGCGAGACGGCTGATCAGGCCCATCTGCTCCTGGGCACCAAAGCTCAGCGCCGCCAGTTCACCATGCTCCTGGGCTTGATGAGGTTGAGATGAAGCGCGAATCAAGGCTTGCGGCAGCAGGTTATCGTCCACGCTAAGGGTGGCGCCGGGGAAGATAAGACGCAGATAGTGATTTAGGTGTTTCTGCAACGGTGCCTGCAGTTTGCGGGTCACAACCTGACGCTCACGTTTGAGTAGTGATAGCAAAAGATCCAGCGCCTTGGCTCTTTTTTCCAGCTGTAACCTGCGCCGCTGCTGGCTTTCAAGCTGCTGGCGAAGCGCATCGCGCTGTTCTTCCAGCCCTTGCGCCCCCAGGGTTTCCAGACGGGTTTTCAGGCGTTCGATCTCACTGGCCCGTTCGCGGGCTTCATATTCCATGGCATCCGCGCTGTCGCTAAAACGCTTGATGTCCTGGGCGAGCACCGTCGGGTTGGCCGCGTCGATATCCCGTTGGCGCGTGTTTATATCTGCCTGCAGCTGTTCAACCTCTGCCTTGAGTTCGAGCAGTCGCCGTCGGGCACTCTGCTCACGCTCCTGGCGATCCGGCGCCTGAATCGCTGCTGCAAGGCGCTGCCATTCGCGCTCGGCGTTGGTAAGCGCCTGTTGCGCCAGGGTCAACGTCTGCTGGTGATAGCTACGCGCTTGCTCCGCCTCTTCAAGCTGGGCCTGGGCGGTTTCCAGCTGGCGGCTGGCCAGCTCTTCTGTTGGCAGGGCGGCATCGTCCTGGTGCGCGGGCAAGGCGGCCAACGACGCTGCCAGAGCGCTGCGTTCCTGCTCGGCCAACTGGTGTTCACCTGCCAGGGTATCCACCCCCTTGGGGGCAAGGTCGCTCAGGCGCAGGGCCGTTTGTTCGACTTTGTGCGCCAGCTCGCGAGCGTCGCTGGCTTGCTGCTCAGCGCTGGCCAGGTCGGTGACCTGGAGTTGCTGTAACAGGGCATCGCGATCTGCTTCCAGGTTCTGCTGCTGGCGGAGCAGATCGGCTACATCAGTGCCGCCGGGCTGAATGGTCAGAGTGCCCACACCGGGAATGGCAACATCCGTTGCTCTGAGCAGCCGCTTCTCGCCCTCGCCTGCCACTGGTGCCTGGTCAATTATCAGCTGTTGACCCGGCTCCAGCCGATAGGCCAGACGAGTGGCCAACATCTCTTGCTTGGCCTGGAGCTGCCCCAGCTGCAGTTCAAGCTTCCTGAGTCGCTCGAGCGCATCGATATCCACCGACTGACGCTGATGCTGTGCGCTCAGTTCCTGACGCTGCTGGTGCAGCTCGCGGGCTTTTGCGAGCGTCTCTGCCAGCCGCCTGACCTTATCTTCAGCGTCTTTCAGCTGCTGTTGAAGACGTTGACGGTGGGCCTTGTGGCGAGCCGCCGTGAGTATCTGGCGGGCGTCTTCATAACGCTGACTGGCGGCTTCCCGCTGATGCTCAATAGGGGCGGCTTGTTCCTTGCATTGGGCTAGCTGCTGCTCGGCCTTTTGTTTGTCTTTCTGGCGTTCTTCCAGCTGGGTGGCCTGGGCCGCAAAATCTTCCAGCTGCTGATGGTTAAGCTGCTGTTGATGCTGAAAATCATCCAACGTCTTTTGCGCCTGGGCCTGCTGTTCGCGGAGCTTCTCAACCGCAGCCAGCTGGGTTTCAGCGGCCTTTGCCTTATCGCGCTGGGCTTCCCAGGGGCGCTGAGACGCTACCTCATACTGCTTGGCCTGCAGCTGGCCCAGATGATCGACCTGATCCTGGTAGCGGCTAACCTGCTCTTCCCGCTCGGCAAGCTCCTCGGCCAGGGTGTGGCAAGCCTGTTGGGCATCGCGCAGATCACCGGTTGGCTTGCCTGTCGGCGTCAGCAGCTTGCCACGCTGCTGTTCAACCTGCTGGATCAGCTGATCGCCGCCGCTGCTCACCACTTCTCCCAGGGCATCACCCAGGTGCTGGCTCAGCGCTGATTGTAAATGTTCACCCGCATGGTGAGCCGGGTCGCGGATATGCTGCCCGGCGCCCTGCTCGACCCACAGTAAGCCGGGGATGCCCCAATGTTCGGCT
>NZ_VMQS01000059.1 GCF_007625055.1 Halomonas sp. | reverse complement strand
GTGAGTGGTGAGTGGTGAGTGGTGAGTGGTGAGTGGTGAGTGGTGAGTGGTGAGTAGAAAATTCTGGTCGCTATAATCACTGCATCACTAACACAAAGCCCCTGCTGGAGATGATCCACAGGGGCTTTGTGCTGGTTTACAGGCTCTGGTTACTGGTCACTGGTTACAGTTCAACAACTGACTGCTTTTCATTCACCATTCACTATTCACCAATCACCATTCACCAATCACAGCTAACAAATCTAAACCGCGTCTTTGCCGGTTTCACCGGTGCGAATGCGGATCACCTGCTCAAGCGGCATGACAAAAATCTTGCCATCGCCAATCTTGCCGGTATTGGCCACCTGGGTGATGGCATCAATCACCTGCTCGGCCATATCGTCATCCACGGCCACCTCAAGCTTCACCTTGGGCAGAAAATCCACCACATACTCGGCACCCCGGTACAGCTCGGTATGCCCCTTCTGGCGGCCAAAGCCTTTCACTTCTGTCACGGTAATGCCTTGCACACCGATATCGGAGAGCGATTCGCGCACGTCATCAAGCTTGAACGGCTTGATAATGGCAGAAATCAGTTTCATGGCGTCGTCCTCTGAATACAATAGGATTGAAATTGGTTAGCGCCGTCTGCTCATGGTGTAAGCATACGCCATGGTCAACAGAGACGATCGCAATCGATACCCGTTAGCATACACCGCCACCCGCCGATAATGAAAAACTGATTGGAAGCAGATGCTTCTATGGACACAAAAAAGCCCCCCGTAATGGGGGGCCAGCAAGTGGACGTCATTTTTACATGGCAATGCTTATTTGCTGGAAGCACTGAACTCCGGATAGGCTTCCATACCACATTCCGCGATGTCGACGCCTTCGTATTCTTCCTCTTCAGTGACACGAACACCCATTACCGCCTTGAGAATCAACCAGACAATCAGGCTGGCAGTGAAGACCCAGGCAAAGATGCCGGCCATACCGATGATCTGGGCACCAAAGGTAGCATCAGCATTGGTCAACGGCACTGCCAGGCAGCCCCAGATACCGACCACACCGTGTACAGAGATCGCACCAACAGGGTCATCCAGCTTCAACTTGTCAAGCATCACAATGGAGGCCACTACCAGCAGACCACCAACAATACCAATCAGCATGGCGGCAAATGCAGAGGGCGCAGAAGGCCCTGCAGTGATTGCTACCAGACCGGCCAGACCACCGTTCAGTGCCATGGTCAGATCCGCCTTGCGGAACCACAGCTTGGCAAGGATCAGGGCTGCAATCACACCGCCAGCGGCTGCGGCATTGGTATTCACCATGACCTGCGCGACCGCATTGGCAGAGCCGACATCTGACATCTTCAGCTCGGAACCGCCGTTGAAGCCGAACCAGCCCATCCACAGGATAAAGGTACCCAGCGTTGCAAGCGGCAGATTAGCCCCTGGAATGGCGCGGATAGAGCCATCCTTGCCGTATTTGCCCTTACGTGGACCAAGCACCAGAACGCCCGCCAGCGCTGCTGCTGCACCGGCCATGTGAACAATGCCAGAACCCGCGTAATCAGAAAAACCGATAGCGCTGATCCAACCACCGCCCCATGTCCAGTAACCGGATACCGGGTAGATCACAGCCGTCATCACGACAGCAAAAGCCAGGAAAGCCCACAGTTTCATACGCTCAGCTACAGCGCCCGAGACAATCGACATGGCCGTTGCCACAAAGACAACCTGGAAGAAAAAGTCGGAGCGCATGGAATAGTAGGGCGCATCATCGCCACCGGCGGTGACAGCATCGACGCTGTTTTCGGCGCCAATCAGGAAACCCAGATTGGGGATAAAGCCGCCTGCGGCGCTTGAATACATCAGGTAGTAACCCACCAGCAGATACATGGTGCAGGCAATCGAAAACAGGGCAATATTCTTGGTCAGGATTTCAGCCGTGTTCTTGGAGCGGACAAGACCGGCTTCCAGCATTGAGAACCCGGCGGCCATCCACATGACCAGAACACCGCATATCAGAAAGTAGAAAGTATCGAGCGCGTAACTCAGCTCAGCGAACTCGTTCATCGGACAGTCTCCATCAGGCTAGAATCAAAGGGTGAAAGCGGGGTTATACTGCGTCGCCACCACGCTCACCGGTACGGATACGGATTACATCGTCCAGCGGTGTCACAAACACCTTGCCGTCACCGATCTTGCCGCTGTTGGCGGCACTGCAAATAGCGTCCAGTACGCTTTCCAGACGAGAATCATCGACAGCGACTTCCACTTTCACCTTGGGAAGAAAGTCGACGACGTATTCAGCGCCACGGTAAAGCTCTGTATGTCCCTTCTGACGGCCAAAGCCTTTGACTTCAGTCACGGTAATGCCTTGAACACCGTTGTCAGCCAACGCTTCACGCACGTCGTCGAGCTTGAACGGTTTAATGATGGCGGTGATGAGTTTCATCCCGGATCTCCCTTGCGTCGTTAACAGAGGTTGGCGCAAGCAGCCGTCGCTGCCCGAACCAGGTGCTTGCCCCTCTACAATGCGCATAACGTGCCAACTCTGTATTTTTATATTTAAATACAAATACTTATTGATAAAAATCTTCTTCCTGTGTGCAATCAGGGCGCACTCTGCCATCAGTCGGCACTGATCATGCACCAAAAAAGGGCAACCCGATTGCCGCACTGCATCATTTCAACTCATACGCCAGGCAGGGATTTTTTTAATCAAAAAGGCTCTGATACATGCGCGTTGGCGCTGTGTTGCGTATCCTTGGAATAGCCCACTCAAAAGGAGAAGAACCATGATGCCCCATGACCGTATCGGCCAATTGGCTCAACAGATCGGCGAGCGCCTGCAGAATGCGTCACAAGCTCCGGAAGATATCCAGAAAGGTGTCCACCAGGTAGTACGCGGCGCCTTTGACCGCCTGGAACTGGTGTCACGGGAAGATTTCGATATCCTGATGGATGTACTACAACGCACCCGTACCCGCGTTGAAGCGCTGGAAAGCCAGGTGGCCGCGCTTGAAGCCGCACTGGATAATGATGAACAGAATGAGCCAATGGCAGAAACAGCGGCTGCATCAGCTTCGGTTGAAACCGATAAAGAACTTTCCGACGCAGCATCTGAAGCAACCACTCGTCGTGAAGGTGATGGCAACTGACACAAGCTGCATGAATTAAGACGAGTTGATGCGGCTTAATTAACGTACGCTGCATGAACTAAAAAGCGAGGGAACGCCATGACGCTAGCGATTGTCGCCACCCGGGCCGGGCTGGGGCTGGAAGCCCCACCGGTGCACGTTGAGGTGCATCTTGCCAATGGCTTGCCGGGGCTGACATTGGTGGGATTGCCGGAAGCCGCCGTCAAGGAAAGCCGCGAACGGGTACGCAGCGCTCTGGTCAATGCCGGCTTCGATTTTCCCAACACCCGGCGAATCACCCTTAACCTGGCACCCGCCGACCTGCCCAAAGAAGGCGGCCGCTTTGATCTGCCCATTGCTCTCGGCATTCTGGCGGCCTCCGGGCAGATTCCGGTTGATGCGCTGGAGGGTATGGAGTGCACGGGGGAGCTGGCGCTGGATGGCAAACTGCGCGCCGTACCCGGCGTACTGCCTTTTGCCCTGGCCACCAAGGCCGCAGGCAATATTCTGATCGTGCCCCATTCCTGCGCGGATGAAGCTGCCCTGGCCGGCGAGTCGCTCAAGGTACTGCCCGCCAATTCACTCTGGGAAGTGGTCGCTCACTTACTCGGGCAAACCCCCATTCAAGCACACCGCCTGGCGACCCCGCCCACAGCCAAGGCACCCATTGCCGACCTGGCCGATGTGCGTGGCCAGCAGCAGGCCCGCCGCGCGCTGGAAGTCGCTGCCGCAGGCGGTCACAACCTGCTGTTTGCTGGCCCACCCGGCACTGGCAAGACGATGCTCGCCAGCCGCCTGCCCGGTATTCTGCCCCCGCTTTCCGAACAGGATGCCCTAGCCGTGGCGGCGGTACGCTCAGTGTGTGGCCTGGCGCTGGATGAACATTGGGGGCAACGCCCGTTCCGCCAGCCGCACCACAGTGCCAGCGCGGCGGCCTTGGTCGGCGGCGGTTCGAGACCCAAACCCGGCGAAATTTCCCTCGCTCACAAAGGCGTACTTTTCCTCGATGAGCTGCCCGAATTTTCCAGACATGTGCTGGAGGTGCTGCGCCAGCCGCTGGAAACCGGTGAAATCCACCTCTCCCGCGCCAGCCATGAGCGCCGCTATCCTGCTGAGTTTCAACTGGTTGCCGCCATGAACCCCTGCCCATGCGGGCATTTAGGTGACCCGCGCCAGCGCTGCCAGTGCACCGCCTCACAGATCCAGCGCTATCAGGCGAGGCTTTCCGGCCCGCTGTTGGACCGTATCGACCTGCAGGTAGAAGTCCCCGCCCTTCCGCCGGAGCAGCTTACCGCCCAGACCGAAGGGGAGTCCTCTGCTGCCGTGCGCCAACGGGTAATGGCCGCTCGCCAGCGTCAAATGGCAAGAGGCGCGCTCAACAGCCAGCTCAGCGGTAAGGCCCTGGAAGCCGCCTGCGACCTCAACGATGAAGAACGCGCCTGGCTGGCCGGTGTGCTTGAAAAGCTCAAACTCTCCGCCCGCGCCTATCACCGGGTACTGCGGGTCGCACTCACCCTGGCGGACCTGCAGGGCGAACCCAAACCCACCCAACCACATTTGATAGAAGCCATTGGCTACCGCCAGCTGGATAGGTTATTGAAGGGGGGATGAAATGGAAAATAGCATGGTATAACGCTAGGCGTTATACTTATCGAAGTGATGCCGTCAGGGAAAAGGCATGATTAAAAGCTTCAAGGATCGTCAAGCAGCATTGATCGCTGAAGGGAATGTATCGCGCAAGCTGCCACATACCATGCAACGCAATGCGCTGAAAAAATTACGCCAGCTTGATGCTGCCAGCAGACTCGATGATCTGCGTATTCCGCCCGGCAATCGCTTGGAGTCATTGTCTGGCGATCGCGAAGGTCAATATAGCATCCGCATCAATGACCAATGGCGTTTGTGCTTTTGTTTCAGTAACGGCGATGCTTATGATGTCGAAATTATTGATTATCACTGAACAGGAGACCGACCATGGCCAAACTGCCTAACATCCATCCTGGCGAAATTTTATATGAAGATTTTATGCAGCCCATGGGGCTGAGTAAGAATGCATTAGCCAGCAAAATGGGCGTGCCCGCCACGCGTATCGGTGAGATCACACTGGGTCGTCGCGCGATTACCGCTGACACTGATTTACGCTTGGCAAGTGTTCTTGGCACTAGCGAAGGCTATTGGCTACGCTTGCAAAATGCCTACGATCTGGAAGAAGCTCGTCGCCATCTAGTGGCCTAAACCCACCCAGCTACACTTGACTGAAGCCATTGGCGACCGCTAGCTGGATGGTTTGTTGTCGATAGGTTATTGAAGGGGGGTTAAAGGTTTAGCGCAGCGCGTTGACCGCCTCGATCACCCGCTTACAAAGGGCATCAAGCTGCTCGGCCTGTGCAGACTCCTTGAGCGCGCCGTTATCGTCGAAGGCATTGCCTGCACCGGGCAGCGTCATGGCTGGCGGAATCACCACCAGGTTGAGGTTATGCATCAGTTGCTGAACACCGGCCATGGCGCGAATGCCGCCCAGGCCTCCCGGTGAGGCGCCCAGCAGCCCGGCGGGTTTGCCTGCAAACAGCGCAAGCCCCGGCGTGTTGTCATCAGGGCGCGACAGCCAATCCAGGGTATTTTTCAGCAGCGGCGTAATAAAACCGTTGTATTCGGGGGACGCAATCACCAGGCCGTCATGCTCGGCCAGTATCTCACGCAGCTTGGCCGCGTTTTCCGGCATGCCTTGCGCTTCAATATCTTCATCAAACAAGGGGCAAGGATAGTCCTTAAGATCAATAAAGGTTGCTTCACCGCCCAGTGCCTCGATGCGCTTGGCCGCCAGTTGAGCAAAGCACTTGTTAAGCGAACCCGTGCGTGCGCTGCCTGCGAAGACCATTACTTTCGGCATGTGCATCTCCTATCTATGTGCAGTATTCAAAGGGACTTAAAAAGTTATACATTGAAACGACACTCAAGGTAGCAAATATAACTTCTGTTAACATCCTTTCAGCTTAACTGATCCACAAAACGATCCAGTCGCACGAACAGTTCCTGGCGAATCGGCTCTGCCTCATTGACCAGGTGGTGACGTGCTTCCGGGTGGCGATGTATCTCTGCCTGCGGGAACTTTTCCGCCAGTACCGCCAGATTCCACTCCCAATCGACCGTGAGATCCTGTTCGCCCTGCAGAATCAGAGTAGGCACCGTAACCGGCGGGTAGGCCAGCAATTGAGGCATCCAGCGGCGCATGGCGCTGACCCAGCCCACGTTGAGCTTATCCGGTTGCAGTGGGTCTTGTTCACGCAGGAAAAGGGCGAATGCCTCGTCCGTTGAATTGGCACGGTATTTACGCGGAATTTCCTTGATAAAGGGGCTCATGACTCGATGCACCCAGCTTGATTGCGTCCATCCCCAGGGCCGAACCAAAGGCGCCAGCAAAACCAGACCCGCCCAGGATGACGGGTTGCCCTGAATCAGTGCATCAGTGGCCAGAATCGCAGCGCCGGTACTTTGGCCAATACCTAGCCAGGGTGTGGGCGCCAGGGATTCTGCCTGCAGCCGGGTTTGTAAGGCGCTCAGGCAGTGCTGATAATCCTTGAAATCATCAATCGCGGCCCGCGGGCCGCTAGAAAGCCCGTGCCCCGGCAAATCCCACAGCACCACTCGCCAATTGCTGGCTAACAGGCGTTCAAGCAGGTGGCGGTAGAGCCCCAGATGATCAAAATATCCGTGGACAACAAAGGCCGTGCCTACAGGCTCAGGTGGGCTCCATACCTGGCACCAGAGGGAAAAATGCCCGGTGTCGATAAATCCGGCATGGACCCGGCTGGTATCGCCCAGCAAGGTTTTCAGGCCATAGTGGGCGAAGTAGTCTTCAAGCGCCTGGGCGAGGGCACTATCCGGATACAAGGGCTTGAGTGAGGCTTCATCCGGTGAGCCGGAGAAAATCCCTGCAAGATGTTGAAAATCCTCTAAGTGCATGCTCACTCTCCTTGCCGAGCCGCGGCGGGTCTAACGTGAAAATATAATCTTTTGGTCGAGCATGACAGGGCTTTAACGGCTATGCTGTTTACACGACAGTGCATTTATGGAATTATTTTCCAAAATTGCAGTTTGTTACTCAAAATCCTATTGACCTGCGTGGCCAGCGTTTGCTTTCTGCTTGCCGCGCTTACCTGACAGACAGGAGAAATTTCATGAGCGAGCGTATCACGCATCACCGTTTACAGGTGGCCGCTGACCTGAACCGTTTTATCAATGAGCAGGCCCTGCCAGGCACAGGTGTCGATGCTGATGCCTTCTGGGCAGGCGTAGATGCCCTCTTCCATGATCTGACACCCAAAAACCGTGCATTGCTCGAAAAGCGCGATGTGCTCCAGGAAAAACTCGACGCCTGGCACCGTGAGAACCCTGGCCCGGTGAGCGATATGCCCGCCTACCGCAGTTTCCTGAAGGAAATCGGTTATCTGGCTCAGGCGCCTGCCAATGTCGAAACCACAACGGCAAATGTTGACCGGGAAATTGCCATTCAGGCAGGTCCACAGCTGGTTGTACCGGTCAGCAACGCCCGCTATGCCCTGAACGCCGCCAACGCCCGCTGGGGCAGCCTGTATGATGCTCTTTACGGCACTGATGTCATTTCTGAAGACGATGGTGCTGAAAAAGGCACCCGCTTCAACCCCAAGCGTGGCGCCAAGGTCATTGCCTACGCACGCGGCGTGCTTGACCGTGCCGCTCCGTTGGCCACCGGCTCACACCGGGATGCCGTCAAGTATGCCGTCCGTGATGAGCATCTGGTGGTTACCCTGGAAGGTGGGCGTGAAACCGGTCTTCAGGATGCGGGCAAGCTGATCGGCTTCACGGGTGATGCTGCCAAGCCTGACGCCATCCTGCTGGCCAACAACGGCCTGCATGTGGAAATCCAGATCGACGCTGAACACCCCATCGGCAAGACCGACCCCGCTAATGTCAAGGATGTTGTGGTTGAAGCTGCGCTTACGACCATCATGGACTGCGAAGACTCCGTCGCCGCTGTGGATTCAGAAGACAAGGTAGGGGTCTATACCAACTGGCTTGGCCTGATGAAGGGCGACCTGCAGGAAAAGATCGAGAAAGGTGGCAAGACCTTTACCCGCGACCTGCATGCCGACCGCAGCTGGCAGACCACCGATGGTAACACCGTCACGCTACCCGGCCGTTCGCTGATGTTTGTGCGTAACGTGGGCCATTTGATGACCACACCGGCGATTCTGGATGCCGACGGCAATGAGCTGCCAGAAGGTATTCTGGACGCCGTGATGACCTCGCTGCTGGCCCTGCATGACCTGAAGAAAGACGCTGCCCAGCCGCGAAACTCGCGCACTGGCTCGGTCTACATCGTCAAGCCCAAGATGCACGGCCCGGAAGAAGTGGCCTTTGCCAATGAACTGTTTGGCCGCGTAGAAGACCTCCTGGGCATGAGCCGTGACACCCTCAAGATGGGTATCATGGATGAAGAGCGGCGTACCACGGTTAACCTGAAAGCCTGTATTGCTCAGGCGGCGTCTCGGGTGGTATTCATCAACACCGGCTTCCTCGACCGCACCGGTGATGAAATGCACACCGCCATGCAGGCGGGCCCCATGGTGCGCAAGGGTGATATGAAAGGCGCGGCCTGGATTCAGGCCTACGAGAAGAACAACGTTCAGGTCGGCCTGGCCTGCGGCCTGCGTGGCCGCGCCCAGATCGGCAAGGGCATGTGGGCCATGCCGGAACTGATGCACAACATGCTGGAGCAGAAAATCGGCCACCCCAAGGCCGGTGCCAATACCGCTTGGGTCCCCTCTCCCACGGCGGCCACCCTGCATGCCCTGCATTATCATCAGGTTAACGTCACTGATATCCAGCGCGAGCTGGAAGCCCAGGGCGAGCCGGATTACCTGGACGACCTGCTGACCGTGCCGGTGGCCGAAAACCCCAACTGGTCAGACGAGGACATCCAGCAGGAGCTGGACAACAACTGCCAGGGAATCCTGGGCTATGTGGTGCGCTGGGTAGAACATGGCGTTGGCTGCTCGAAAGTGCCGGATATCCACAACGTCGGCCTGATGGAAGACCGCGCGACCCTGCGTATTTCCAGCCAGCATATTGCCAACTGGCTACACCATGGCATTGTTGATGCGCCGCGGGTTGAAGAAACCCTGAAGCGCATGGCCAAGGTGGTGGATGAGCAGAATGCTGATGACCCGACCTACACTGCCATGAGCGCTGACTTTGCGGAATCCACCGCATTCAAGGCGGCTTCCGACCTGATCTTCAAGGGCCTGGTCCAGCCGTCTGGTTACACCGAGCCGTTGCTGCATGAATGGCGCCAGGTGCACAAGGCCAAATAAGCCCTGACACAAGCAAGCCCTGACAGGCTGGCCAAAACGATTCTGCCCTCAACGCCCCAGGCTCGCACCCTGGGGCGTTTTTATTTATGCTTGAATGACGTTGACGTTAACTGGTGAAAGGCTAAAACGTCTTCTCATCATGATTGATCACTTAAGGAAAACAATAATGACCGTGATGACCGTTGAGCAGATAGAACGCTTTCTGGATGAGGTGTTTCCACAACGCACAGGGCGCACTGAAAGCGTTGGTGAAATGTGCGCGACCCTGCGCTTGGCCATTGATGAACGGCATCTGCGTCCTGGCCCGCGGGTGTCCGGCCCGACCATGATGGGTTTTGCCGATGTGGCCCTTTATGTGGCCATCCTCGCCCAGATCGGCCCTGAACCCATGGCAGTAACCAGTGACCTGAACTGCCACTTCCTGCGCGCCGCCTCGGGCGAGCATGACATTGTGGCCCACGCCCGTCTGATCAAGCTTGGCCGCCGCCTGGCCGTCGGTGAAGTCCAGATTTTCTCGGTCAGCGATGACACCCGGCCCGTCGCCCACATTACAGCGAGCTATGCGCTGCCCGACAAACCTTCACGGGAACAGGGTGTCTGACTGACCCCAGCATCCAACCGGGAGTAACACCATGGCCAGGCTGACGCTACTCGCGCTATTGACCGGTACCGCCATCAATAAAGGTGTCTGTGGAAGCAGGATCGTGGAACTGCTTCATGTGTTAAGCGGTTTTTTCTTCCAGCAAGGTTTCATAAGGAATGTTAAGCCCCTTATGCAGGTTTCGGATCATGCGCAAGCTCAGCCGACGGCGCCGGTTTAATACCTCAGATACCCGACCACTAGGGCCGATAAAGCGCTCCAAGTCACGCTGTGTCAGGCCCTGTTGCTCCATGTGAAACCGGATGGCCTCGATAGGGTCAGACGGCCCGATGGGGTAATGCTCATCTTCATAGCGCTCAATCAGCACGGAAAGCACTTCCAATTCATCGGCCTCTGCGCTGCCCGCTTCGGCATCCCAAAGGGCCTCCACCCGAGCAAAAGCACGGTTGAGATCGTCTTTATTGCGAATCGGTTGAATGTTCATTTATACGGTCTCCGCATCGACATGATCATACTGTTCGTGAGTGCCCACAAAGCGTACCCAAGCAATTTGGGGTGCGGCGTAACGGATACTCACAATCACCCGATATTTATTGCCGCCAATGTTGAACACCACACGGCTCCCCTTGAGAATACTGGCGGTAGCGATTTCCGCCTTCAACGCCTGAGGCGTTGGCCAACTGGAGTTCATCATCATCTGATACCACTCCGTCAATGGCCGCTCTGCGTCTGGGTAACCTTGCTCCCAAAACTCTCTCAATGTCCGCTTGGCAATGACTCTCAATGCTTTCTCCCTTTTTGGGAGAATATAGCCGCCCGGGTACATTTCGTCAATGGCTATCCTTGCATGCCACCACGCCCAGCGTCAGCCAGCCGCTGATCAGGAACACACCACCCATCGGCGTAACAATGCCGAGGCTCAACCCCGCCAGTGCCATCAGGTACAGCGAGCCGGAGAAGCACAGCATGCCCAGCGCCCACAGCGCCATCACCCAGCGCTGGCCGGCCATCGGCTGCACATGGCGCCATACCAGCACAACCATGATGGCCAGGGTGTGCCAGGCCTGGTAGCGCACCCCGGTTTCCACGGCGCTGACCAGTTCCACGCTGACCCTGGCACTCAGGCCGTGGGCGGCGTAGGCGCCGAGTGCGACCATCAGCGCGCCTGAAAGCGCCACACCGCACCAGGCCCAGCGATTGATCGGCTGCATACTGCGTTCTCCTGTTGTCTGATGTAAGGGGTTTGGCGGTTTTATACCCGCTTTTAAGGCTGCCTGACAGCGGCTAAACCGTTACAATAAGGCCTTTTAGGCTTTCCCTTGATACTCACTAGCTGGCAAGCAGGCTCTCCATGACAATGATCCATATCCACCTGAATGGCGACCCTCATCCTCTGGAAGCAGGCACGCACCTCGACCAATTGATTGAACAGCTTGGCCTGACGGGGCGACGCATTGCCGTTGAAATCAACGAAGAAATCGTCCCTAAAAGCCAGCATGCCCAGACGCCATTGGCCGAGGGCGATCAGGTGGAGGTTGTTCACGCCATCGGCGGCGGCTAGCACATCCGCCTTACGTTTTTGCTTTTACAAGGAACCGCTATGACGCCATTGACTGACACTCCCTTGACCGTTGCCGGGCGCGAATTCAGCTCCCGCCTGCTGGTGGGCACCGGCAAATACAAGGATTTTGACGAAACCGCTGCTGCCATTGCTGAGAGCGGCGCGGATGTGGTGACCTTTGCCGTGCGCCGCACCAACCTGGGTCAGGACGCAGAGGCGCCCAACCTGCTGGATGCCGTGTCCCCCCAGCGCTACACCCTGTTGCCCAACACCGCCGGCTGCTATACCGCCAAGGATGCCGTGCGCACCTGCCGCCTGGCGCGTGAGCTGCTGGAGGGCCATAACCTGGTCAAACTTGAGGTGCTGGGTGACGATCATACGCTCTACCCCAATGTGGTTGAGACACTGAAAGCCGCAGAGATACTGTTGGCCGATGGTTTTGATGTCATGGTGTACACCAGCGATGACCCTATTGTGGCACGCGCGCTGGAAGCCATGGGCTGCTGCGCCATCATGCCGCTGGGCTCGCTGATTGGCTCGGGCCATGGCATTCAGAACCCGCATAACGTGCGCCTGATTGTCGAGCAAAGCAGCGTCCCCGTCCTGGTGGATGCCGGTATCGGCACGGCGTCGGATGCGGCCATGGCCATGGAACTTGGCTGCGATGGCGTGCTGCTGAATACCGCCATTGCCCATGCCCGTGACCCTTTACGCATGGCTCGCGCCATGAAGCTGGCCGTTGAGGCAGGCCGCGATGCCTTTTTGGCAGGGCGTATGCCACGCCGCCAGGGCGCCGACCCTTCTTCCCCCTTTGCCGGGCGTATCAATAGCTGAACGCTTGACTCAAGAGACACTGATGACAGACTCCCAACACCCCGCTGATACCACCACAGGCCCGCAAGACGCTGAGGCGCCGCTGCACCGTCGCGGCATCAAAAGCTATGTGATTCGCGCCGGCCGCATGACCCCGGCTCAAACTCGAGGACTCGAGGTTGTCTGGCCGCGCCTGGGGCTGACGCTTGCTGATGGGCGCCTGGATCTGGATGCCCTGTTCGGACGCCAGGCCCCCAGGGTAGTCGAAATCGGCTTTGGCATGGGCAATTCGCTGATCGAGCAGGCCGAACGCCATCCTGAGACCGACTTTATTGGCATAGAAGTCCACGCGCCTGGGGTGGGCAAACTGCTGGATGAGACCGATAAACGCGGGCTGACCAACCTGCGCGTTTACCGTGAAGATGCTCTGGCGGTGCTGGAGCAGTGTATTCCCGAGGCCAGCCTGACCACAGTGCAACTGTTCTTCCCCGACCCCTGGCCGAAGAAAAAGCACCACAAACGGCGGATTGTGCAGCCTGCCTTTGTTGAGCTGATTCGCACCCGCCTAAAGCCCGGCGGCACCTTGCATATGGCCACCGACTGGGAAGCCTACGCCGAATGGATGGCTGAGGTGATGGACGCCGCGCCCGGCTATACCAATACCGCCAGCCAGGAGACCGCGCCTTATGTGCCGCGCCCGGCGTTTCGCCCGCTCACCAAATTTGAAGCCCGCGGTGAAAAACTCGGCCACGGCGTCTGGGACCTGATTTATCGCCGGAAAGATGAAACCTGCTGAATCAGTTTAAACGCCAGCATCAGGACTGATCCATCACTACCCTGTGCAGTTCGCCGCTGCCATTTTCAAAGGCGTCAATATTGTTCAGGGTGGTTTGCGCAATATTGGTCAGCGCCTCATTGGTGAAAAAGGCCTGATGCCCGGTGATCAGCACGTTATGAAAGGTGGTCAAACGCATGAACTGGTCATCGTCGATCACTTTGTAGGACAGGTCTTCGAAAAACAGCTGGTCTTCCTCTTCATACACGTCAAGGCCCAGGTAACCGATGTGGCCGCTTTTCAGGCCATGCATTACGGCCTGGGTGTCCACCACTCGACCGCGCCCGGTATTGATCAGCATTACTCCGGGTTTCATCCGGGTAATTGCTTCGCTATCAATCAGATGATCGGTTTCAGGGGTCAGCGGGCAATGTAGCGAGATGATATCCGCTTCGGCGTAGAGGGTTTCCAGCGGTACGTATTCCACAAAGGTTTTTGCATCCGGGTTTATAAACGGGTCACTCGCCAGAATACGGCAACCGAAACCGTGCATGATATCGGCGAAAATCAGACCGATTTGCCCGGTGCCAACAACCCCGACCGTTTTACCGTAGAGATCAAAGCCCAACAGGCCATCGAGTGAAAAGTTACCATCGCGCACCCGGCTGTGGGCTCTGAAGGTCATCCGGTTGAGGCTCAGAATCAGCGCCACCGCATGCTCTGCCACTGCGTGGGGCGAATAGGCAGGCACTCGCGCGACAGTGATGCCGAGACGCTCTGCTGCCGCCAGGTCAACGTGGTTGAAGCCCGCCGAACGTAACGCCACCAGACGCGTTCCCCCTTCATGCAGGAGAGTGAGCACGTCAGCGTCCAGGTGGTCGTTAACAAAGGCACATACGCCGTCAAAGCCCTGCGCCAGCGCCGCAGTGTCGACATTCAGTCGGGCGTCAAAGAAACTCAGCTCATGGTGTCTGGTGGCATTGGCACGCTTGAGGAATGTTTCGTCGTAAGGTTTGGCGCTGAATACTGCAATACGCATAGCGTTCTCTCTACCTTCGTCGTTGATGTCAACAACCAGAGTGCCCTGCCATGAGTACACGAAGCAAGGCCGCATAACTTAAGAGATGGACGCTATGAAAAAGAAAGCCGCCCCGATAGAGGCGGCAAAAAGACCGTAAATAGCAATGAGAGGGAGAAACCACGACAGGTAAA